>DASXRE010000001.1:0-28583 GCA_036506775.1 Pyrinomonadaceae bacterium
TTAGGCCAAAGCGGTGACAAGTCCCCGCACTCCAGGGAGGCGTCCTGTGGAACAGCTTTTGTTTTCAGACCGCATCACCACCTATTTTCGTGGCGGTGGCGCCGTAAACATATCCAGATTATTCAGACCTAGACTCGTTTCGATCTCTTCCATTCGTTTGAGTGCGGTCTCAAAACCGTCGCCGCCGAACTGTTCCGTCTCGATCTCTTCAAATTTATCGCCGAGCTCGTCATACTCCTGCTCGCCAGTCGCAGCCTTCCACGCCGGAAACACGACCGTATCTTCGATCGCAGCATGATGCTCGTACATGCGCACAAACGATTCCAGCGTCTTTGCCACGTCTTCAACATGGTTCGTCGCGATGCGATCCGCTTTCGACACTGACAACAGGTAATCCGTGATCTCGCGTCCGCGCGCGTGTTGCGCCAGAAGCACGTCGGCATAACCGGCCGCCGGCCCCTGCACTTTCCTGATCAGCGGAATGATGTAATCTTCCTCCAGACGCTTCTCGTGGTAATCCTCGCCGAACACACGAAACAATTGTGCCGTCTTTTCGAGCGCCTCGGCCGGCACTCCGGCCGGATCTTGCCGCAGCTTGACCGCTGATTCCTGATAGACCAGCAGTGCGCGGCGCAGAACTCCATGCTCGCGCATCAGATCTTCTGTCGCCGTCACCTCCACTGGAACAGATTCACCAGGCGCGGGTTCCTTATCTTCTTTATTGGTGGCGCCACCGGTGCTGCTCGGCGTGGCGCGGCAACCAATTAACAGCGCACCCGCGCCGACAAAGGAAAGACTGGTCAATAACTGTCGTCTGGTTTTGTTCAACTCTGAACTCCTGATTTGATTTCGAGATACTCACACCTTTGATATTACTCCCGTCACAAGTTTAGACTAAACGCAAACCAAAAGACGGATCCATGAATAACGAAGAGATCGCTCGCCGATTTTACCGCTTGTCAGCCTTGATGGAGATTCGCGGTGACGATCCGTTTCGTCTGCGCTCTTATCGCAACGCCGCCGAGGCAATCGAAGTCTGGCCGACGCCGCTCAAGGAGATTGCGGAAAAAGAAGGCGTGGCCGGTTTGCAGGAGATTCCCGGCGTCGGCAAAGCGATCGCCGGCAAGGTGATCGATCTGCTCAATCGCGGGACCTTCGACGCGTGGGAGCGCCTCACCGCCGAAACACCTGAAACCGTTCTCGATCTCACGGAGATTCCTGGCATTGGACCAAAAACCGCGGCCCTGCTTCACCAGCGTTTCAAAGTCTCCTCCCTTCCCGATCTGAAAGCCTTTGTGGCGAGCGGCGGCCTCGGCCTCGTCGACGGCATCGGCGCAAAGACCGCCGAAAAAATCAAAGAAGCCCTCGATCTGTATTGATCTGTGGCCCGTCTTTCTGATTGAATGACGCGCCATGAGCAGAAAAATCAAACGCCGTGACTTCATGCGCACCAGCGCGGTCGCCGGTCTGACTCTCGCCGCCACCAGCAAACAGACCTCGGGCTTTCCGACGATTCTGACGCAAAGCGCAGTCAAACCGCTGGTGATCTCTTCCGCCAACGGTAACCGCTTCAAGAATGGCGGCACGATGACCGCCGTGCATAAAGCCTTCACGATGATTACCGAAGGCGCAGACGTGCTCGACGCGGTGATCGCGGGCGTCAACATCGTCGAACTCGATCCACTCGACGACAGCGTCGGTTACGGCGGCCTGCCCAACGCAGACGGCATCGTCCAGCTCGACTCCTCCGCGATGCATGGTCCAAAGAAACGCGCCGGCGCCGTCGGCGCGCTCGAAGGCGTGCGCACTCCTTCGCTGGTCGCAAAGGCAGTGATGGAATATACGGACCATCATCTGATCGTCGGCAAAGGCGCGCAGGACTTCGCACGCAACATGGGTTTCAAGATCGAGGACGATCTTAACACCGAGAACTCACGCAAACAGTGGCTCGAGTGGAAACGTCGAACCGATCCCGGCCATTATCTCGACCCGAAGACACGCGCCGAAGCCGGTCACCGCGTTGCGCTCGAGATGCTGGCCGAAGGAAAACTGCGCGAGGAGAACCTGCACGGCACGATCAACTGCGACGGCATCAACTCGAAAGGTGAAATCTGCGGCGTCACCACCACCAGCGGACTCGCCTGGAAAATTCCGGGACGGCTCGGCGACTCGCCAATTCTCGGCGCCGGACTCTACGTTGACGGCGCTGTTGGCGCTGCCGGCTCTACCGGCCGCGGTGAAGCGAACCTGTTCAATCTCTGTTCGTTTGTGATCGTTGAAGAGATGCGTCGCGGCGCACATCCAAAAGACGCGGGCATGGAAGTGTTGAATCGAATCAAAAACAACACGATCGAGAAACGATTGCTGAACAGCAGAGGCCTCCCGAACTTCGGCATCAATTTTTATATCCTCAACGCCAAGGGAGAATACGCGGGCGTAACGATGTACGAAGGCGCCTCGTTTGCGATCTGTAACGAGAATGGCCCACAAACGTTGAAGTCAGAGCCTCTGCTGCAGGGCAAGCCCAGCGATTGATCGCTATCGTAGAACAGAATGCGTTCAAGCCGAATACTTCTCGCCTCGATCCTTGTCTCAGCGGTGCTCGCGACGGGCTGTCTCAAGGACGCTGTTAAGGAAGTCACCAGGACCGTTAGCGAACTGATGACAGTTCGCAACCAGTTGGTGAAGAAGTATGGCGAGGAGGTAAACGTCAACGTTAATGCAGGCAAGGGTCAACTAGTCCTCAGCGTCACCTTCATTAATTCAAATCTAAACGAGAAGACTCAGCCGGAGCGGCTCAAGCGAGCTCAAGAAACGGCGCAGATCGTCAAGGCGCATTACACTAAAATCAACGATGTGTCCGTAATCTGGGTGGGGTTCATGCGCCAGACGACCCGGCTCATCGTGTTTCACACCAATGAAGTTCTCGATTACTTCCCGTTCGACAAAAACGGCGCGCGTTTGCAGCCGCCGGAGAGCAATCAACCGGCCGGGGTCCAGTTGCAAACGACCGCTGGGTATCTTAGCAACTCCGACGAGACCGATATTTCCGTCAGCGGGATACAACTGGAAGGACAGCCCGGCGGCTTGGGAATAACCGTGCTGCCGTATTTCAGAGTGCGGGGCGACGCCAGAGTAGAGCCGGCCCCCGCACCAGAGACCGTCACGTTCAATTTCGCCTCGTATTCCGAGAAGCCGCGGTTTGGCGACACAGTCCCGATAGCGTTTATCAGCGATCGCAAAACCGTCATCCAGTCAAAAGAAAAGTTCTCTGGTAACGACGCGCAGTTCAGTTATGTAAAAGTTCCCTATCCAGTATTCCGCAAAATAATCGGCGGAACGGAGCTCACTATTAAACTGGGTGAGAAGTCATATCCGTTGACGCCGGCACAGCTCGCGGCTCTTCAGCAGATGGACGCGTACGTAAAAGAGTGATCTTCAAACCACTGATCATACAGAGCTGGTCGCAGCAGACTCTTTCCCGTATTTCTGCGTGGCAAAACCGACGATTAAACCGACGATCGTGCCGGGCACAATGATCTCGAAGTAGTATCCGCCGTTCAGCAGCGCGGTCAGCCAGGCGAGCACCGCGCCGACAACCACGCCGAACAGAATCCCGATCGGCAGCGAGTGAAACTTCTTCGCAAAGAATCCGATGGCTATTCCGGCGATGATGCCTTTGATCGTCGAACCGATCACGATGCCGCCGAGTTGATCTCGAACGGCGGGGGTGAACCACGCAGTGAGCCCGTCAATGGCGCCGAGTATCGCGCCCAGAATCACTCCAATCAGGGGTTTGGACATGTCGTGTCTCCTTCGTTTAGCTGTCTGTCTTTCTATTAAACGAATGGCGAGAAATCTTTAACGGCGAGACGTGAAAATGAAAAAAATTCTCATCGCGAGATAGGCAAGCACCAAAAGAATCAGGAACCGGTTCCTGGCCGCCCAACGGCCTGCCTTTTCGATCACGCTCTCCCGATACGCTGACACAGGCTCCGCATCGAGTAACCTGCCGATATCGCGCGAAAGTTCGGCCGCGGTTGCATAGCGTGCGTTCATGTCGGGCGACATCGCCTTTAAACAGACCGCCTCGGCGGCCTTGCTGATTTTCGGATTCACGGTTCTGGGCCGCGCCGCTTTTGGCGATTCGTTAGTCAATAGAGTGTAAAGCACAGCGCCGAGTGAATAGACGTCAGAGCGCTCATCGAGTCGATCAATCTCGCCGCGCGCTTGTTCCGGCGACATGTAATGACGCGTGCCGATGATCGTGCCTTGCGTTGTGTCGCCGGGTTTGTGGTTTGAGTTGTTATCGGGCAGCATCAACGTGTCCGCTTCAGACGCTGGCACCTCCTCGCCTTTCCGCAAAATCTTCGCCACGCCCCAATCGAGCACAAGCACTTCGCCAAACGAACCGATCATGATGTTGTGCGGCTTCAGGTCGCGATGGATCACGCCGTGCGCGTGCGCAAACGCGACTGCGTCGCACGCAGCCTGAAACTTTCGCAAACGATCCCGTGTTGACTCGGTCTCCGCCGCGTACTCATCCAAGCGGTTGCCGCGCACATATTTCATCGCATAAAACACGCGGCCATCAGGAAGGACGCCGACATCGTGCACCGGCACGATTCCCGGATGTTCGAGCCGCGCAATGATCTGCGCTTCGCGAATCATGCGCTGGCGTAAGTCGATAGTTGCCTCTCGCGGGTTGAGAACTTTGATCGCAACCTGCCGGTTGAGTTCAGTGTCTTCGGCCAGATAAACGGTGCCCATGCCGCCACGCGCAAGTTCGCTGGTGAGTTGATACTTCGTCGCGCTGAAGTCGGGATTTACGGTCAACTCGCGCAGATGGTTTATCCGTTCGTCCGAGAGCCACTTCATTTCACTTCGACTCCGAGCAAGGATCGCGCTTCATTGCGAAACTCTTCTTCAGTGGCGGTAATTTCACGCAGCATGTCCAAAACGATTCGGCGGAAGTCGCGGCGAACTGCTGCCAGGTAGTTGTTGACTGTGGTTGGGTCGAGTCCGAACTCCTGGCCTAACGAGGAATACGAGACAGTTTTATTGTCGCTCAAGTCGTACTGTTCGAAGAGTTGAAAGTGAACGACGTGGTCGATCTCTTCACAGCGACGACGCAAAGATTCCACTGCCAGCGTGAACATCCAGCGCACCCACTCGCGATGAAAATAGTCTTCGGGACTTAGATCAGAAGCCACCGCATAACGCGCGAATTCATCTTCGGCGCTTACGAAATCGAGTTGGAAATGTTCGCGGTCGCCGCCGCGTTTCAGACGCTTGCCTGCTTTTCGTTCGTTGGCGACAAAGCCGTCGAGACACGTGCGCAGAAACGTTTGAAAGCTCGCTTTGCTCGCGTCGTAATTTGCAAAGTGGTTCTTCTCCAACGCATTTGCGAAGAAGCCTTGCGTGATGTCTTTGGCGTCTTCGTTGTTGGCCTGCCATTTGAGCCGGACGTATTTGTAAACCGGCTTCCAGTAGCTCGTGAGAATCGTCTCGAACGCGCGCTGCCGCTCGAGCTCGTCCGCACTGCGCGCGCGCACGATCGCTGAGTGGTTGGTCACCGGAAAGCGGTGCTGCGCGCCGCCGATATCTGTATCTGGATCAATATTCACGTTGAGACACAAAGAGGCACAAGAAGCACAAGAGAGAGAAAAGGAAAGAGAGGCCAGTTGCCTTCCCTCGCGTTTCTTGTGCTTCTTGTGCCTCTTTGTGTCCCTAGTCGCCGGCGCTGGCGGTGAGTTTCGCTTCCGCTTGACGCTTCACGATCACGAGCGTGATGTCGTCCGCGGCGCTCGTGCCCTGCGCGAACTTCGTCAAAGACGACTCAATGCGGTCCCGAATACCGGCGGCGGAGGCGTTGACGTTGCGAGCCACAACTTCGTAGAGCCTCGTCGCCCCAAACTCTTCTCCGGTCGGACTCATCGCCTCAGTCACGCCATCCGAATAGATCACCAGCACATCACCACGCTGTAACTGCGTGCGTCCTTCGCGATACTCAGCATCCGGTTTGATCCCTAGCGGCAAACCTCCGGACGCGAGTTGTTCAACGGTGCCGGCCGCGTGAACAATGAGCGGCGGATTGTGGCCTGCGTTTAAAAACGACAACGCACCCGACGCGGGATCGAGCTCCGCATAAAACAACGTGACGAAACGATTCGCGGGAATGTTATCCGCCAGGTATCGATTGACCGCAGAGATCGTGTCGACCAGCGAGTCGTGCGACATCGATTGCGCGTGAATCGCCGCGTGCAGCGAAGACATGAGCAGCGCAGCCGCAGTTCCCTTACCCGAAACATCGCCCAGCGCGATCACCAACCGCCCGTCTTCACGCTCGATGAAGTCGTAATAATCGCCACCGATCTCGTAACAGGGAAAACTGATCCCCTGAAGCTCGTAGCCACTGATTTGCGGTGGCGCTGTCGGCTGAAAACGTTGCTGAATCTCGCTCGCGAGCGCGAGTTCACGTTCGAGACGTTCACGTTCGAGTCGCGCCTCGACCAGTCTGGCATTCTCCACGCGGATCGCGGCGACCGAGGCAAGCGTCGTCAAGACTTTCAAGTGGTCCTCGGTGAAACGCCCTTCGGCAATCGGCGAGTCAGCGTAGATGATGCCAAACACTTTATCCGCCACACCGAGCGGCACTGCCAAAACTGATCTGACGCCTTGCAGCACCATCGTGCCGCTCGCAAAACGCGGATCGTGTTGCGCATCGGAAGTGAGCACTGACTTGCCGCGTATCACCACCTCATCAAGCACGTTGCGGCTCACGCGAATCTCGCCGACCTCGCCGACGCGATCTCGCAAACGCGCCACGGCGACTCGCAGATCCTCACTGTCCTGATCGCGCATCATGATGAGGCAACGATCCGCGGGCACAGCTTCGAAAACAAGCGAGACGATCTGTTCCAGCGTCTCATTCAGGGTCGCCGAAGCGAGGAGCGTGATGCCCACTTTGCTAATCAAAGCGAGCAGGTCGCCGTGTCTGGCTTTATGCGTCGCCGCCGACGTCGTGGTGATCTCTTCGGGCTGAGTGCGTGCGCCTTCGATTGCTTCGAGCAAACCGGACGTGGTCCGATCGCCGGAAGCGAGTGCGATCGTTGCCTCGGGAAGCGAGTTGGTGTTGTCGGTGATCATCGTCGCGCCCATACTCGAGTTGTATGATCCGTCGTCGAAAATGATCTCCGTCTCGCCGATCTGAATGCGGCCGCCGGGAGTCAGATGAACGGCGCCTTCCACATTCGCGCCGTTGTAGAGTGTTCCGTTCGCGGAGCCCAGGTCCTGCAAGAGATACTCGTCGCCCTCGCGGCGCACTTCTGCGTGCACGCGCGAAGCAAACGGATCGGGAATACACAGATCGTTCCGGGCGGAACGGCCGATGGTTATACGCAGGCGCCCCAGGGGGAAGTGATCCGGGGCGCGGTCGGGGTATTTAACAATGAGCTCGGACATTCTTTTAGAAACCACAGTAAACAGGATTCCAGAACTCACAAGATTCGATGACAGTCCTTATACAGGGTCGAATAACAATCCTGTGAATTCTCAAATCCTGTCCAACCTAAACTGAACCTTCACGAACAACGACAGTGCCGGCAATCATATCGTGCAACCCGCGACCGTGCACGGTCACTGCCGCCAGCAAAAAACCTAACCCAAACGTCACCAACGACAGTGGATAACCCACAAAGTGACGTAACAGCGCGCGCCCAATTCCCGGATTGCCGGAATCAACCCGCTGGATGCGCAAACCCGCGGCCCACTTTCCGAGCGTCAGACCAGTTAACCCCGGCAACAAGCCGAGATTCAGCAGCGCCACGATAATTGCGAGCAAAATCGCCGCAGTCTCCGCGGAATTCCCGGCCGAACGAGCGCCTCCACCAAGCATACGCGCAAAAAGAGTCCCCAATACGACCAGAGAAATCAGCACGATGTAGTCGATCAGGAAAGCACCACAACGGAGGGCAAAAGGCACGCGCAGACGGGTACCCGTCATCTGTGTCGGCGTTTTTGCTACGTATTTAGACACTGATGACAAGGAGATCTTTTACCCCACCAGAAAATGCAACGTCGTTTCCCCGACTCGCAGTTTGTCTCCGCTGTCGAGTACACGAGGTTGTCTGGGCGCAAGTCTGACGGAGTCGTTGATTACTGTTCCATTCACCGAACCAAGATCTTCAACCAAAAATGTTTCGCCTTCAAGCCAGATGCGGGCATGGCGTCGCGACACTTTCGTTTCCGGATCGAATCGCGACAGATCGATTTCGGGAAAGATGTTCGAGTGCGGATCCGTCCGGCCGAGAAGATTGCTCTCTTTCTGAAGTATGAACGATGCGTCAAGTTCCGTCGTGCCGGCGACCACCAGTTTCGCCGTCGGCCGCGCCGTGTGTAGTAACGCGCTCGAGCCAGCCGGAGCGAGCGGCTGACGCGCGCCGCAGTGCGCGCAGAAGACGTCGTCGGCTGCAATGCGGCCACCGCAAAAACCGCAGTAGACCGTTTGCACTTGCACGGTCTCGGCGCCCACGGTCTGAGCGGGCATGCCATAGCTGACACGACCGTTTATCAATTTCTCGAGATGTACCGCGAGTTCGTTTCGCAACTCGCCCGCCGTGCGGAAACGATCTTCGAGCTTGTACTCAACCGTCCGCATCAGGATCTGTTCCATCTCGCTCGACATCGCGGGATTGATTTGCCGCGGTCGCGGGTTCTTCGAAAAGTCGAAGATCAGCAGCGGATTGTCTTGCGGATCAGCGCCGGTCAAAAGATGAAACATCGTGGCGCCGAGGCTGTACACGTCTGACGCGGGTTGCACGCGGCCACTGAAGAGTTCCGGCGGCGCGTAGCCCATCGTGCCGACGGCAGTGACGCCTTTTTCCTGTTGCGACACCCAGCGGGCAATGCCGAAGTCGATCAGCATGATGCGACCGGTGTTGCCGTCAATCATCAAATTCGCTGGTTTGAGATCGCGATAGATGATTGGCTTGGGACGCGAGTGCAGATAGTCGAGCACGTCGGCAACCTGCATGCCCCAATCGGTCACGGTCTTCTCGTCGAGCCTGCCTCCGATTGCGGCGCGCATGCGCGACGCGAGATCGCCGCCGGAGATGTATTTCATGACTAGATAGAAGCGGCCCAGGCCATCGTCGTAGAAATAGTCGTAGATGGTGGGAATCGATGGATGCTCGAGCGAAGTCAGCAGCAGCGATTCGCGCTTGAAATCACCGATCGCCTTTTCGTGTTGCGCGGGATCGAGATGCGATTCAACCATCTCCTTGACGGCGCGCGGCGCGTCGCCGAGATTGCGATCCTTCGCGAGATAGACCGCGCCCATGCCGCCGCCGCCGATGCGTCGCACGATCTCGTAACGAGAGTTCAGGATCGTGTTTGATTCGAGTTGTTTGACAGCGGGACGCTTGCCGCCGGTGCCGCGCGGTGTTGCGGTAGTTTCAAGGATGATGTTGTCAGTGAACGAACCACCAAGCGAGTTTGAGGAGATCGGAGCAGGCTCGGCGGTGTTCACCGCTGCCGAGACGGGTGGCTCAGCGACCGGCGGCTGTTCCGCTGGCTGCACGTCGACCTCATCGCTGAAGTCGGCAGCGACAGTTCTCAGTTCGGAGTCAATCGGAATCTGCTGCGTGCCACAATTCCCGCAGAAATGTTCATCGTGCGAGACGAGGGCTCCGCATGCATTGCACTCTGCCATCTTGATCTATTTCACAATGTGGAAGCGCAGGAACGTTTTTCCGACAATGATTTCGTCGCCATCACACAGTACCTGGCGGTGCCCGGGTGGTAACCGCTTGCCACGATTGATGAACGTACCGTTGGTTGATCCCAAATCTTCCAGAAAGTACTGGCCGTTGCTCAAGGTGATGCGGGCGTGACGGCGCGAGACCTTTGCTTCGGGATCGTCTGTATCAAGATCGACGTCGGGGAAGATACCACCATCAGCGTCCCAGCGGCCAATTTGCGCTTCCGTATCACTCAACATGAACTGCTTGCCGCTTGAACGGCCCTTTTCGATTACCAACCGCGCGTGTGCCTTGTTGGGTTGCCGTATTGCTGAGAAACTCAGGCCTGCAGAAACGCGTTTACCAGCGAACTCTGGATGCGTACCTTGCGAAGGCGTGTGACTGCCGTTCTGTCCGGGAGGCTGAGAGCCGCCGGCCCCGTGCTGATGCGACCCTGGACGGCCGTTGGGCCGCAGCGGCGCGCCGCATTCGTCGCAGTATTGCGAGCCGTCGAGGTTCTCCGTTTTACACCGATCGCAGGTAATCATCAGCACTCTCAAAAAAGCAAGCAATTCTAACGCGAAACGCGCTCAATGCGCCAACACCTCGTTACAATCTTCCACTTACGTTGCCGGCAACAGACGCAGCAAGGGCTCAGGTGTTAACGTCGCAACCATTTCGCGCGTCTATGCTTCCAAGTCCCTTTGTTGGTTGCCCTGAAATGAAACAGTTTGGTAAGTTTTCCCGTACAAGCTACTTCGAGCGTACCGGTTAGCGTCAGCGGTCCCGATTAGAACCACTACCTCGTTCAAGAATTTAAGCTCCTGGTCGAAGGAACCCAAAGAATGGCAGTTAGTCGAAAAAAGAAGATTATTATCGGCGTGGTCGTCGCGGCCGTGCTCGCAACTATTGTAATCGTCAGTGTGATCGCCAGCCGCAAGGAAGAGCCGGAAGTCGTCACTGTTAAGCTCGAAGTCAGACCCGAACTCAAGCAGACCGTAACCGCGTCGGGAGAAATCCGTCCGATCCGGTACATCAAACTTACGAGCGAGGTTCCGGGGCGTATTGAAGAGATCTACGTCAACCCCGGCGATCAGGTGATAAAAGGAAAGCCGCTGGTCCGCATCGACCCGACGCAACTGCAATCAAACCAGGAGGCCCAATGGGCCGCGACGCAAGCATCAATCAACGACGTACAGAACGCCCGCAACGCCGTGAACCAGGCACAGCAGGCACTGGTCGTGGCCGAAGCCTCAGTAGCGTCCGCGAAACAACAGGTAGTTGCTTTTCAAACCGCGGTCGATCGCGCCCAGGTCGATCTCAACACGGCCCAGCGCGAACTCAAACGTTATACAGAACTGATTGAGGCGGGCGTCTCCTCGCGCCTTGAATACGACACCGCGCGCGACCGCTACGAGACCGCCAAGATCGCACTCGAAACCGCGAGGGCGAATCTGGAAGCCCAGAAGATCGCAGTCAAAGAGGCGACCGAACGTTCCAATCAGCAGAAGATCGCCGTGCAGGAAGCGCAGACCAGCATCAAGTCGTCAGAAATGCGTGCCAACCAGCAGCAGGCCATGTTACGCGGCCAGGTAAGTCAGCGTTCAAAGGCCACGCAGTTGTCGCCTTTGAATGGCGTTGTCGCTGACATTCCCACGCGCGTCGGTGAATTCGCTGTCGCCGGACTGTCAACCACGCCGTTGATGACGATCGCCGACATGTCGCAGATCAACGTCGAAGTGAACGTTGATGAGACCGAAATCAACAACGTGCAGGTGGGCCAGCAGGCGAAAGTCAAGGTTGACGCACTCGGCGATAAAGAGATCAAGGCGGTAGTAGTTCAAAAGAACCCGCTGGCAGTCGCGAAGTCTGACACCACGGGTGGACTTTCAAACCGCGTCAACGTTCAGGAAGCGAAGGAGTTCAAGGTCACGCTGGAGCTGCGCGAGTTGCCGGAAGACATTCAAACCGCGTTGCGCCCGGGCATGAGCTCCACGACCACGATTACGACCAACACAAAGAACAACGTGCTGGCCGTGCCGCTCGAGTCAATCGTGGAAAAGGCAGCGCCGGCGCCGTCTCCTTCGGCGACAATCGCGGGCAGCGTTCCCGCTGCGTCACCGAATGAAAAGCCGAAGTCGCAAAAGGGTGTTTACATAATCGAAGGCAACAAGGTGCGGTTTGTCGAGGTGACCACCGGCATCACCGGCGAAGCCGACATCGAGGTCACGAGCGGCCTGAAGTCCAACGAGGAGATCGTGCGTGGTCCAAGCCGCGTGCTAAAGACGCTCAAAGACGGCATGACTGTGAAGCGGCAAACGAAGAAACCCGGCAATGCCAATGGAAACGAGGGCAGCTAATGAGTGACGCGACTCTCACGCTTTCACCGGTAGAAAACGTGATCCAAGCCAAAACTCAGGTTGATGGGCACAACCCGTCGATGCTGATCTCGATGCGCAACATCTGGAAGACGTACCAGATGGGCACAGAGAAGGTGCACGCGCTGCACGGCGTCTCGTTCGACATTCCCCGCGGCGAGTACATCGCCATCATTGGCCCATCCGGGTCCGGCAAGTCGACGCTGATGAACCTGATCGGCTGCCTCGACACGGCGACCCAGGGCGACTACTGGCTCAACGGCAAAAACGTTTCCGAGATGGATGACGATGAACTGGCGCGCATTCGTAATCAGGAAGTCGGTTTCGTTTTCCAGACATTCAATCTGCTGGCCCGTGCGACCGCGTTGCACAACGTCGAACTGCCGCTGATTTACGGCGGCGTCGGCTCGGCGCAACGTCACGAGATGGCTCGACAGGCGCTCAAATCCGTGGATCTTACCGAGCGCATGACGCACAAACCCAACGAACTCTCCGGCGGTCAAAGACAACGTGTCGCGATCGCCCGCGCGTTGGTCAATCACCCGTCGATTCTGCTGGCTGACGAACCAACCGGAGCCCTCGACTCCCACACCAGCGCGGAAATCATGGATCTGTTCGAGCGTCTGCACTCCGAGGGCAACACCATCATCGTTGTCACGCACGAGCACGACATCGCCGAACGGGCTCACCGCGTGATCTCGATTCGCGACGGCCAGATCGAAAAAGACGAAAGAATCAGATAGGAGAAGCACGATGGAGCGAAGTGGCGAGCACGACTCACAGCCACCGCGCTACACGTTTGCTCGCGCTATCCTGCCCGCGCGAATCAGAGCACTGCCGTTTTTCCGGCTCGCGGCGATCTGGGAAGCGTTTCGCGTGGCGACCGGCAGCCTGCGCGCCAACAAGCTGCGCACCGCGCTCACGTTGATGGGTATCATCGTCGGCGTGACGGCGGTGATCGCCGTCGTGACGATCATCAAGGGTCTCGATCAGACTGTCGCGCAGACGTTCTCGTCACAAGGTTCGACGGTTTTCACGATCTCGAAGAACCCGCAGATCATCAAGTCGCGTGAAGAGTTCGTAAAGTTTAACCGGCGCAAGGACGTAACCCACGAAGATGCGGAAGCGATTGGGCGTTTGTGCACGGCGTGCTGGCGCGTCGGCATTGCGGCCAACGCGATTGAGACCGTCAAGTATCAGGATCAGAAAGCGGAGAACGTTCGCATCCGCGGCGTTGAGCCGTTGACGATGTTTGACATCGATGGCGTGAACATCGACGCCGGACGCATTTGGACCGAGAGCGAGGGCGCATCTGGCCGCGATATCTGCGTCGTTGGTCCAGACATGTTGAAGAACCTGTTTGGGGACGCGCCTGCGGATCGCGCCGTTGGTCACGAGATTCGGATCGATGGCCGGCCGTATGTCGTGCTCGGCGTGCTCGAGCCATTGGGTTCGATCTTCGGCTTCTCGCGCGACAACGTCGTCTATATTCCCTATTCGACTTATCAGAAAGCGTACGGCGCGCGACGCTCGCTGGTTATTTTCATTCAGGTGCATGCCGCGGAGCAGCTCGAGGCCGCCGAAGATCAGGTTCGGACCGTCATGCGTAATCGACGCGGCCACGCGATGGGCGAGGTGGAGGATGAAGGGTTTGCGCTCGAGACGCAGGACGTGTTTCTCAATCTTTACGGCTCCGCGACTTCGAACATTTACATCGTAACGATCGGCGTAGCTGCGATCTCGCTCGTGGTCGGCGGCATCGTCGTGATGAATATCATGCTGGTGTCGGTGACGGAGCGGACTAAGGAGATTGGGATTCGCAAGGCAATCGGCGCGCGGCGCAAAGATATTTTGACGCAGTTCCTGATCGAGGCAGTGACAGTCACGGCGATTGGTGGCGCGATTGGAGTGGGCACGGGGTTCGGTTTGGCTTACGTGATTTCGGCGTTGATTGGGTTTCCGTTACTGGTGAGTGTCGCGTCGGCGGTGTTGGGCGTTGGAGTTTCGTCGGTGGTGGGAATTGTAAGCGGGCTTTGGCCGGCATGGCGGGCGGCGAAGCTGGATCCGATTGAGGCGCTGAGAGCTGAATGAAAGCATTGTCGATTGCCGATTGTCGATTGGCAATTTGAGATTTCCGATTTGCGATTTGCGATTTTGCTTCTCTCGAGTCACTTAACAATCGGCAACTGGCAATTGGCAATCGGAAATCGACAATAAGAACATGAGATTTGAAGACATCAAAGAGTCTGCCCTGATGGCGATCGACACGCTGCGCAGCAACAAGCTGCGCTCGTCTTTGACGATTCTTGGTGTGAGCGTCGGCGTCGTCACCGTGATCTTCATGGTGTCGATCATTCAGGGTCTGAACAAGGCTTTCGCCGATCAGATTGAGTCTTTGGGTTCGAACACGATCTTCGTTGCAAAGTTCGAACCGAGCTTTGGCCGCCCGCCGGGTCCGGACGAGATCCATCGCAAGGACCTGACGATGGACGACGCGGAAGCACTGCGCACTGAAGCGCCTTCGATCGTCGGCGTGTCGCCCATTCACCGCATGATTGCGGCGACGATGCGTTACCAGGACAAGCAGACTGACACGCCCATTCTCTTCGGCGTCACGCCCTACTACGAGTTCGTTCACACCCAGTACATCGGCAGCGGCCGTTTCATCAACGATATCGACATTCAGGACCGCTCGAATGTGGTGATACTCGGGGTCGACGTGAAGCAGGCGCTCTTTCCGTACGAAGACCCGCTCGACAAGGACGTCAGAATCAACGGTAATCCCTTCCGCGTTATCGGCGTGATGGAGCCGCTGGGAAACTTCTTCGGGCAATCGCGCGACAACTCGATTTTTATTCCCATAACGACGTTCGACAAGTATTATCCTGACCGTCCCTTCCCGGAAGTCGTCTTCTTCGTGATTGTGCGGCCGCGTTCGCGCGCCTATGTGAAGTCTGCCATCGACGAAATCACGGACATTCTGCGACGCCGGCGGCGCCTTCATCCGGACGAGCGAAACAACTTTGGTATCTCGTCGCAGGACTCGCTGCTTGACGTGTATAACCAGTTGACCGGAGCAACCGCGCTGGTCCTGACCTCAATCTCATTCGTGGCTTTGATGATTGGCGGGATCGGCGTCATGAATATCATGCTGGTCTCGGTCACGGAACGGACCAAGGAAATCGGCGTGCGCAAGGCGGTGGGCGCGACGAGGCTGAACATCCTGTCGCAATTTCTGATCGAAGCCGTGGTGTTGACGGCGATCGGCGGATTCGCGGGATTAGCGGTCGGCGAGATAGCCAGTCTGTTGATGAATAAATACTCGCCGCTGCCGGCGTACGTGCCTTTGTGGGCCATCGGAGTGGGAGTCGGAATTTCGGCGGCAGTGGGAATTGTTTTTGGCCTGTGGCCGGCATGGAAGGCCGCCCGTTTGAATCCGATCGACGCCCTCCGCTGGGAGTAATTGTGGAGTGCAAAGAGGTAGTTTTAGTTCACTGTGAAATTTATCGAGACTCTGAAACTTGCGATTGCGGCCATCTGGGCGCACAAGCTGCGCTCGGCGCTGACCCTGCTCGGCATGATTGTCGGTGTCACTGCGTTTGTCGTCGTTGTGTCACTGATCGAAGGCTTCAATCGCTACGTCGATGAAAAGATCGCCGGCATCGGCGCCAAGTCGTTTACGGTCCAACGCTTCAATCCGCTCGAAGACTTCAAAGACACCGACACCATCGCCGCCGCGCAACGACGCAATAAGGAAATCACGCTTGAAGACTACGACTACTTGAAAGAACGCGCCACGTTCGTCGGCAAGATCGGAGCCCGGGCCCGCGGCACTCCGTCGGAAGTCAAACGAGGCGATCAAGTGCTGGAGGACGTGTTTGTTTCGGGCGCGACGGCAAACTGCGTCGATATCGAGAATCGCGACGTTGCTGATGGACGTTTCATCGCCGAGCCGGAGAACGAAGGCGCCGCGCGAGTGGCCTACATTGGCGCGGACGTTGCCAACAAACTCTTCCCCGCCGGCAATCCAATAGGCCAGGAAATAAGCATTCGTGGTTTGCCGTATCGGGTAATCGGCGTGGAAACCGCGAGAGGTACGGTCTTCGGTATTCCGCAGGACACGTTCGTCATCATTCCGTTGAAGACTTACTCAGTGAACTACGGCGGTCTCATTCGGCAACGCTCGCTCTACTTCATCGCCACCTCAAGAACGGACGATACCTTCAACGACGCGGTCGAAGAGGCACGCTTCCTGATGCGCGTCCGGCGCAAGCTTGGACCAAATGAAAAGGACAACTTCGGCATTGTGACGCCTGACGCCATCACCGGCCTGCGCGATCGACTCTTCGGTACGATCTTCATCGTAGCCATCGCCGTGCCGGGCATCGCGCTGGTTGTTGGCGCGATCGTGATCATGAACATCATGCTGGTCTCCGTAACGGAGCGCACGAAAGAGATTGGCATCAGGAAGTCGTTAGGGGCGCGGCAGATCGATATACTGAAACAGTTTTTGGTGGAGGCAGTGACACTGGCGGTAATCGGCGGCGCAGTCGGAATTTTTCTCGCGTGGATAGTTGGCGCAATTGTGACTGCGTGGATCTTTCCCACTTACTTGTCGATCCTGGCAATTTTGGGAGCACTTGCGGCTTCCGGCGGCGCCGGCGTTGCTTCCGGAATCTTTCCCGCGTGGAAAGCGGCGCGGCTCGATCCGATTGAAGCACTAAGGGCAGATTGAAGATGCGGATTCTACGAAGCGACATTTACGAAAATCTCAAGATGGCTCTGGCTACGTTGCGCGCGAACAAGCTGCGCTCGTTTCTGACCGTCTTTGGTGTGGTTATCGGCATCATCACCGTGATGCTGATTGCCTCGATCATCAGCGGCATCGACGTTTCAGTGACGCGTGAAGTCGAATCGTTCGGCACGCGTTCGATCTACATCAGCAAATACAATCCGGGCATCCACATCGGCCGTTTGTCGCGTGAAGAGAGAATGCGCAAGGAACTGACTTACGACGACGCGATCGCGCTGCAGTCATTACCCGCAATTGAACTCTCGGTTCCCTTCCTCGATATCACCAACAATTTTTTCGGAGGCAAACTGTTGGTTTCCGGCGGCGGCAAGACATCTGCGCAAGTCGCGTTACAAGGCACGCTGCCGGAGTTTGAGAAAGCAGGCACCCAGGTTATTTCAGAGGGGCGCTTTTTCACCACAACTGAAAACGATACGAATCAGCAAGTCTGCGTTGTCGGTTCAAAAGTCGCGGATGATTTCTTCAAGCTTGGATCGCCGGTAGGGCAGACGATCAAGATCGGCACTCAGGAGTTTCGTGTGGTCGGCGTGCTCGAGCAACGGGAACAGTTTCTCATCGGCGGTGGCAGCGACGATCAGAACAATGTGATTTACGTGCCTTTCACAGTGGCGCAGAAACTGAAACCGAATGCCGACGATATCTACATTCTCGCGGTCGCGCGGCCGGGCATGATGGAAAAAGGAAAGGACCAGGTGCGCGACATGCTGCGTGTGCGGCGTCAGGTGCCGTTCGCTGAGAACGATAACTTCGGCATGGAGACGTCGGAGAGTATTCTCGACAACTTTCGTTCGATCACCGCGGGCCTGGCGATCGCGATGGTGGTGATCTCTTCCGTGGGTTTGATGGTGGGTGGAATCGGCGTGATGAATATCATGCTCGTCTCCGTCACGGAGCGTACGCGCGAGATCGGTGTGCGCAAAGCGATCGGCGCCAGACGGGCCGACATCATGTGGCAGTTTTTGATTGAGGCGGCGACGCTTACTGGTCTTGGTGGAATTGTGGGATTGTCGATTGGGTGGGGACTGACTCTGCTGTTGCGCTTGTTGCTGCCGTCTTACGTTCCACTGTGGGCGCCGGTTGGCGGACTGATTGCCAGCGTCGGCATCGGCCTAATCTTCGGCCTCTGGCCCGCGTGGAAAGCAGCCCGCCTCGACCCTATCGAATCGCTGCGCTACGAGTGATGTCCCGTTCTAGGAAATAAAGCCCGGGAACAGCGCCGTGAAGATCGCCACGACGATCAACAACAACACCCACAACGTAATCGCCACAGCCCAACCCGTACCTTTGCTCGCGCGTGTTGCGCCGTAGTGCAATCCCCTCGCGCGCAACCACAGGCCATAAAGCGACGTGAACCCGATGAAGCTCGCCATCACAAAGAGCACTGGATGATCGGCCGGTGTAAACAGAATGCCGAGATTGTCCTGAAGCGTAGTTTCCTGATTCAGAATCGGATGCAGGTCATCCGGCGATTTCAAATAAAGAATCACCAGCCCCAGCACTCTTTGAATCACCACCACCGGCACCAGCGCATAAAACGTGACCGCCACCGCTTGCCAGAAGTTGATTCGTCCACCAAACACCAGCACGCCGAGTAGTGAAAGCGCCGCGGCGATACATCCAAAGACGAAAATTCCCACCGCCGACTTCAACACCGTGCCCACGCGCTGCACGGGATTCTTGAGAGCCTCCATCTGGTTCTCGCGAATCCTTTCCAATGCTTCCGGCGGCGGCGCAAACGGTGGTCCCATCTGGCTCATCTTCTCGACTGTATGATCGACAATGCGCTCCGGCGTGATGCGTTGAACGAATGCAGTCGAGTAGATCGTGGTCAACACCCAGATGGTGAGAAACGCTCCGATCCAGAGCGGATACGATCGCAGGTTACGAAAAACGCGCGACGGCTCGTAAAAGATCCCAGTGATTTTTTCAAACCACGATAGCGGACGCTCCTCATCGACGACAGCCGGAAGCGGAATAAAGCTCAGCGCAAACAACACGACGCCAAAGAAACAGAGCGCGCCGCCAGTGCCAATACCGCCCGCGATAAACTTGGCGATCCCGCCAACCACACAGATTAAACCCAGCACAAATACGCCAATCGCGATTGGTCGTAGTTTCGTCGGGCGCGGAGCTTCCGGTTCTGCTTCCGGCATTGGTGGAGGTGGCGGCGCCTGAAAAGTTGGATCCTGGGGAGCGCTCATTTGGTTGATCTCCTAAGAGAGGTTTGTTGGACTCGTTTGATACGCCCGTGAGCAAATCAAGGTTTCAGAATCACGGTCGTGTTTCGGTTGAACGCCGGTAGCTAGTGGGTCGGTTTCAACTGGACGCCTCCCTGGAGTGCGCCGATTTGTCGGCGCTTTGGACAAAGCGGTGACAAGTCCCCGCACTCCAGGGAGACAAACTGACCCTCTATCGGACGCCCTCGGCATCAAGCTTCTCGTTTCGAACTGGACCACTACCGAATACCGATGGAGCGTCGGTCCAGCCCGGCACACGGACGCACGCGACCTGATGACCCGGCGACACTTCGCGCAGCTCCGGATCAATGTGCGCACACTCTTCAATCGCGATCGGACAACGAGTCCGAAAGCGGCAGCCCGAAGGCGGATTAATCGGCGTCGGAACGTCGCCCTGCAAGATGATTCGTTTTCGTTTCTGACGTGGATCCGGAATTGGTATCGCCGAAAGCAAAGCCTGCGTGTACGGGTGCAACGGTCGTGCATACAACTCGGCGGCGTCGGCAATCTCAACGATGCGGCCGAGATACATCACCGCTACGCGCGTTGAAATGTGTTCCACCACCGCGAGGCCGTGCGAGATGAACAAGTAAGTTAGTTTGAACTCTTCCTGCAACTCCTGCAAAAGGTTCACGACCTGCGCCTGCACCGAAACGTCGAGGGCCGAAACCGGTTCATCAGCAACAATCAACTTCGGGTTCAGCGCGAGCGCGCGGGCAACGCCGATGCGCTGGCGCTGGCCACCGGAGAACTCGTGCGGGTAACGATTCATGTAATCCGGATCGAGTCCGACGCGTTGCAATAACCACGCAGCAGTATCGAGGTGGTCGCTGGGTCTGGGGCCCTCTTGATTATGAATCACCAAAGGCTCAGCGACGATGTCGCCGATCGTCATGCGCGGGTTCAGCGACGCGTACGGATCCTGAAAGATTATCTGCATCTCGCGGCGAAGCTGACGCAGCCGTTTCTTGTCGAGCGAGAGTACGTCCTGACCCGCGAATGTGATCTGTCCCGCAGTTGGTTCGATCAAACGCAGCAGACAGCGTCCCACGGTCGACTTGCCGCAACCTGATTCGCCGACCAGGCCAAGCGTCTCGCCCGCGAAGATGTCAAACGAAACACCGTCGACAGCGCGAACCACTTCATCAGAGCCTTCAACCGGAAAATGCTTCACCAGTCCGCGAACACTGACGAGCGTTTCGCGCGGCGGAGAAATGGTCGGTGTGTGTTCCTGAACCTGAACCTGTTCCATCACTGTCGATCAAAATCCGTGGCCTGATTGTCGGCGGCTACGGCCGCAGCCAAATCATAAAGCACGCACCGCACCTGCACGCCAGCCTCGAGTTGATAAAGCGGAATTCTTCCTTCGATGCAACGCGGCATTCGATGCGGACAGCGCGGTGCGAAGTGGCATCCGGGCGGCAAATCAGTTGGCCTCGGAACGACACCTTCGATCGTTTCGAGACGCTCACGTTTAGCTACGTGTTCGCTCGTCAACTTCGGCACCGAGCGCAGCAGTCCCTCGGTGTACGGATGCTTCGGACGCGCAAACAATTCATCGACCGGCGACTCTTCCACGATGCGGCCGGTGTACATCACCGCCACTCGATCCGCGACTTCAGCGACCACGCCAAGATCGTGCGTGATCAAGAGCACCGCGAGGTCACGTTGCTTTCGCAATTTGTCGAGCAACTCAAGCATCTGCGCCTGAATGGTAACGTCGAGCGCGGTGGTCGGCTCGTCCGCGATGAGCAACTTCGGATTACATGCAAGCGCCATCGCGATCATCACACGCTGGCGCATGCCCCCAGAGAGTTGATGCGGATAGTCGTTAATGCGCCGGGCCGGATCGGGAATGGCGACTTCGCGCATTGCCTCGATCGTGGCTTGGCGGGCCTCTTTGCGCGACATCTTGCGATGCAGACGTAACGCTTCGGCGATCTGTTCGCCGACTGTGTAAACAGGATTGAGCGAGGTCATCGGATCCTGAAAGATCATGGCGATGTCGTCGCCACGCATCTCGCGCATCTCAGCGTCTGAGAGTTTAAGCAGATCCTTGCCGTCGAAGAGTATTTCTCCACCAACAATCCGGCCGGGCGGCGCGATCAGTCGCATCACGGAAAGTGCAGTCATCGACTTCCCGCAACCCGATTCACCAACCAGTCCGAGCAGTTCGCCGCGATCGAGATAAAAGCTGACCCCATCGACCGCCCGCACCAGTCCAGCGCGAGTGGGAAAGTGTGTTTGCAGATCTTTGACTTCGAGTAGATGCGCCATTCGTGATCAGTTGAAGTTGTACTCGAGCTGCATCCACATCGAGACGAGTCTTCCGTCCTTCGTCGCGGGAATCATAGTCCTAACTTGTTCATGCGCGCGTTTTCATAGTCAGCATCTTCCGCCGGGTAGCGCAATGACTTCGCAATCGTTCCCTTCTCTTTTGCGAGTGACCAGACGATGCTTTCGCCGGCGGGAAGAACTCTCGGCTTAGACGCGAACACCGGATCGGTGAACGCCTGCTCTGCGTCAATCAACTGCCAACCTTTGGCTTTGAACATCGCGATCAGATCGCCGAGAAACAGCGCGTTCAAGAGATTGAAGTGCATCAGCACCGTGTGCTTCACCTGATAACCAAGCACACGGTGAGCGAGCGAATCATAATACGCGGCGCGTGCCCACATGTGTTCGAGATAGAAATCTCGATACGGTTTGACGTCAGCCGATGGATCTTTTTGCAGACCCGCTGTGAGTCTTTGGTCAATGGCCCAGTCAGAGTTGTCAATCGTCACATGTCCGACACGATAACCATGCTGTGACAGAAACGCGCGCATCGTATCGCGCTTCATGGCCGTGTCGCCTTCCTTGAGTGCGGGAAAACGAAAGTACTTGCGAAAGCGCGGAAAGTCTTTCAGTAAGGCTTCGGCTCGCAGGATGTCGTCCTCATAAGTCCGAACGTTGGTGTCCGGCGAGTTGAAGCTGCGATGCGAGTAGGTGTGGTTGCCGATCAAGTGGCCCGCCTGGTCCCATGCGGAAAGAAGCTGTTTTCCTTGTTCGTCCTCGATGTTTCGGCCGATGACGAACAGCGCTGCTTTGACCGCGTGTGCCCGCAGCGTTTCGAGGATCGAGCGATTGCGCTCGGCGCCAGTCAACTTAACTGAGTTGCGCCAGTGGAAGTCGTCCATCGTGATGGAGAACTGTGGCACGGGTTTGCTCGCAAACGCAGGAACACTGCCGCAGCCTGCGGCCAACGCACTGAGACCAATTAGCTTGCCGAAGTTTCTTCGATTCATCATCAGATAGTCGATGTCTCTCGATACTCGCCCCACACGCGTCGCAGTCGATTGCTGATCTCACCGACTGTCGCGTACGACTCGACGCATTCAAGAATGCGCGGCAACAGATTCTCAGTCGTGGACGCAGCCTGCTCGAGTTTATTAAGCGCCGACTCAGTCGCCTGCGCGTCACGACGTGCACGCAGCGCGCGGACCCGTTCGACCTGTGCGTGCTCCAGCGCGGCATCGATGCGCAACAAAGACACCGGCGGTTCCGCTTCGATCTGAAAACGGTTCACGCCGACGACGATTTCCTCCTGCGACTCAACCGCGCGTTGATAACGATAAGCCGCCTCCTGAATCTCGCGTTGCACGTACCCCGTTTCGATTGCACGCAACATTCCGCCCATCGCATCTATTTTTTTCAGATACTCACCCGCGCGTTCTTCGACCTGATTCGTCAACTCTTCAATCGCATACGATCCGGCCAGCGGATCCGCCGTATCCGCCACGCCGGACTCATAAGCAATCACCTGCTGCGTGCGCAACGCGACGCGCGCGGCTGCTTCAGTCGGTAACGCGAGCGCTTCGTCCATCGAATTGGTGTGCAACGACTGCGTCCCGCCCAGCACCGCCGCGAGAGCCTGGATCGTCGTGCGCACAACGTTCACGTCGGGTTGTTGCGCCGTCAAAGATGAGCCGGCGGTTTGCGTGTGAAAACGAAGCATCAACGATCGCGGATCGCGCGCGTTGAAACGTTCGCGCATGATGCGCGCCCAGAGCCGCCGCGCGGCGCGAAACTTCGCGATCTCTTCGAGCAGGTTGTTGTGCGCATTGAAGAAGAACGAAATGCGCGGCACGAAATCATCGACCGCGAGCCCGGCGGCGAGTGCGGCGTCGACATACGTGATGCCATCGGCGAGGGTGAACGCAACTTCCTGCACCGCGGTCGAGCCCGCCTCGCGAATGTGATAACCGCTGATCGAGATCGTGTTCCAGTTCGGCACCTCGCGCGCGCAGTAAGCAAATGTGTCTGTGACCAAACGCAGCGACGGCTGCGGTGGATAGATGTAAGTGCCGCGCGCGATGTACTCCTTGAGGATGTCGTTCTGAATCGTGCCTCTTACCTTGTCGAACGAAACGTTCTGCTTGCGGGCCGCAGCGAGATAGAGCGCGAGCAGGATCGCGGCAGTCGCGTTGATAGTCATCGACGTCGAGACCTCGCCGAGCGGAATGTCTGCAAAGAGACGTTCCATGTCTTCGAGTGAGTCGATGGCCACGCCCACTTTGCCGACTTCGCCGAGTGCGAGCGGATCGTCCGAGTCCAGGCCGATTTGGGTTGGGAGATCAAAAGCTACTGAAAGACCGGTTGTACCTTGCGAGAGCAAATACTTGTAACGAGCGTTTGATTCCTCCGCGGTCGCGTAGCCCGCGTACTGGCGCATGGTCCAAACCCGGCCGCGATACATGTTCTCGTAAATGCCGCGCGTGTAAGGAAACTCGCCGGGCGCACCGAGATCTTCATCGTACTTGATCGGACTGGTGTTATCGGGGTTGAAATCGACTGGAAGCTGGATACCCGATGGCGTTTCAAACCGCTCGCGCCGCTCATGTTTTGTCTTGGTGGCCATGGTGGATCGAACTTAAGCGAAGCCTACCATACATCGACCGTGGATGACACGGATCGAAGGTTAGTGGCAGAGTAATCCGGATGAAGACGGTTACGGTCAACAAACGCGGGGCGGATCGCATCCGGAGCGGGCATCTATGGATCTATCGCAGCGACGTGGTTGACGTCGACGCCGAAGGCGGTTCGACGGTCACAGTTCAGGACGAACGCGGCAACTTCATTGGTCAGGCGCTGTACAGTGGGGCTTCACAAATCGCGCTTCGCTTCGTCAGTCAAACCAGGGAAAAGATCGATCGCGAATGGTGGCGCCGCCGGATTCGTGAGGCAGCCGCGCGACGACTTATTCCGCCGGACACGAACGCATATCGACTGGTCTATTCCGAAGGAGACCTGCTGCCGTCGTTGATCGTCGACCGTTACGACGACGTGCTCGTGTTGCAAACCCTTTCGCAGGGCACTGAGTCACTCAAACACATGTTCGCGGAGATACTGATCGAGGGGTTTCGTCCGCGCGCGATCATTGAACGTAACGACGCTCGTGTTCGTCAACTTGAAGGCTTGCCGTTGGTTTCCGCGACGGTCTACGGCGACGCGCCGGAAGAGTTTGAGATTCTTCAGCACGGATTGCGCTTTGTTGTTTCGCCAGGTGCGGGACAAAAGACCGGGTCGTTTCTGGACCAGCGAGAGAACCGGCTCGCCGCTCGCGCAGCCGCGCAACTGACGAATCGGGGGCGCGCGCTTGACTGCTTCACGTTCAACGGAGCGTTCGCGTTGCATCTCGCGAACGTTTGCGAGGAAGTGATCGGCATCGACATCTCGGGAGATGCGGTTGCGTCCGCGAGCCAGAATGCGCGACTCAATGAGTTGAGCAATGTTGAGTTTCGTGAGGCGAACGTGTTCGATGAGTTGCGAGTGCTGGAGGCGGAGGGCGAGAAGTTTGATGTCGTCGTTTTGGACCCGCCGGCGTTCGCGAAAAATCGTGCGAGTTTGAAATCAGCGGTCCGCGGTTACAAAGAGATCAATTTGCGTGGCTTGAAGTTGTTGAATGAAGGCGGCGTGTTGATTACTTGCACGTGCTCGTATCACGTTTCGGAGGATCTGTTTCTGGAGATCGTGCACGCGGCGGCGATTGACGCGCATCGGCGACTTCAGATCCTCGAAAAACGCATGCAGGCCTCGGATCATCCCGTGTTGCTTGGGATGCCCGAGACCTACTACTTGAAGTGCGTAACCGCGAGAGTTTTGTAGGGGCGGCACTCCGTGGCCGCCCCAACAGTCTAGTTGAAACCAGGATCGTTTTCGACGACCACCTTGGTGGTGTAGTCCTTGCCGTTGACCGTGAGTTTCACGTTGTAGGTTCCGGCTTCGAGCGGTAGGCCGAGGTTGAAAAGGCCTCCGAAGCCCCCTCCACCGCCTCCACCACCGCCACCGCCACCTGCACCACCACCACCGCCGCCACCGCCACCGCCGAAGCCAGCACCACCGGCCGGACGCGGAGGCGGATCTCCGCGCAGGTTCCATTGAACCCGGTTCAGTCCAGTTTCTTTCGTTCCAGCGATGTTGCGCACAACCTTGCCCGTGTAATCGGAGATCGTGATCTTTACATCACCTGTCGGCGTGGACTTCAGGTAGTAACTGATCGCCGTGCCCGGCGCCGGATTGGTGCCGCGGAAAAGTTTTGCGCCACCATAGTAACGACCCAGACGCGGGTCGTTCAGCCAGATCGTCCCCGGCCGAACTTCGAACAGATGCACTTCCGAATCCGTATCCATCACCTTCTGCGACAACTGCTGCAGCGGCGTGATGTCGTCAAGGATGTAAATTCCGCGACCGTGAGTGCCGACAATCAGATCGTTATCGCGGGGATGGACCAGGATGTCGTCAATGCGAATCGTCGGCATGCCGGACATGAACGGCTTCCACTCAGCACCGCCATTGAGCGAAATGAACAAGCCATACTCCGTTCCGACATAGAGCAGGTCCTTGTTCTTCGGATCTTCGCGCACGACGTTGACAGTGCCCCACTTCGGCAGATTGTTGACGAGCGAGGTCCACGTTGCGCCGTAATCGCGGGTGACGAAGAGATAAGGCTTCAGATCGTCTGAGCGATGGCCGTCAACGGCGAGATAACATGTACCCGCGTCGAAGCGCGACGGCTCGACACGCGCGATGTGATACGTGTCGCCGATGCCCGGAACGTTCTTCGCGACGTTGGTCCAGGTGGCGCCGCCGTCACGACTGAGCTGCACGTTTCCATCGTCCGTACCGACCCAAAGGATGCCGGGAATCTTTGGCGACTCTGCGATAGTCACGACGTAGCCGTAGCCGGTGTAGCCGTCGTGCTTGGACGCCATCGGCTGATTGCCAGGTACGCCCATGATCGCCAACGTGTTGCGATTGATCTGTTTGGTGAGATCGATCGTTGCGGTCCAGGTGTCGCCGCGGTCCATCGATCTGAACAGGCGATTGCCGCCCGCATAGACCACACGCGGGTTGTGCGGCGAAAGATGAAGCGGCGTGTTCCAGTAGAAGCGATAGACCTCAGTGGCCGGCGGCGTAGGTACGACGTTTGATGCCAGGTTCGCGGCGCCACCAAAACCGCCGAAGCCCTGTGCTGCGGCGAACGCTGCGAGTTGAGCCTGCGCGTCGGGTGTCGGCGAAGCTTCAGGCGACGCTCCCGGTGATGGACTCGCGCCCGGTGCAGCACCGCCTTGTCTTCCACCGCGTCGTGGCACACCACGCGGCCGAATACTCACACTTCTTCCAGTACGCAAATCGAGACGCTGCATCGCGCCGCCCTGCGACTCGGCGTAGACGATGTTGTAATCAGTCGGATCGATCTGCGCGTAGAAACCGTCGCCACCGCCGACACGATACCAGTCAGCATTGGTGATCCCGGCTTGCTGGCTTCGCGTCTGGCTTGGTCCACCCCACGAGCCGTTGTCCTGCAGACCGCCGTAAACGTAGTACGGCTTCCGCATATCGACGGCGACCGCGTAGAACTGGGCCGCGGGAATCGTGTTAACGAACTCCCACGTCGCGCCCTGGTCGTAACTGACATCCAGGCCACCGTCATTGCCGACCATGAGCTGGTCGCTGTTGTTTGGATTGATCCAAATCGCGTGATGGTCGCTGTGCGCGATGCCCTGCTGCAACGACTTAAACGTCTTGCCGCCGTCGATTGACTTGCTGAAGTTCAGGCCGCCGACGTAGACGATCTCGGGATTCTTCGGATCGACGCGAATCTGGCTGTAGTACATCGGGCGATTGTTTTCGTTGCTGACGATGCGCCACGTGCGGCCTTTATCATCCGATCGCCAGACGCCCGATTTCTTTGGATCGAGTGGCGCGGGAGTAGGCGAGGCGGCTGGACTCGGCGAACCCGCGGCGCCGGCTGCGGGTGACGCGGAAGGCGACGGAGTCGGGCTCGGCGCTGTCTGGCCTGCCAACGGATCCTCGCCGCCGGTTCCGGTGCTCGCGCCGACTTCCATCTGCGCGTAAATCACGTTTGGATTTGAACGCGAAACATCAAGACCGATGCGGCCCAACACCCCTTCCGGCAAACCGGCGCCTTCGAGTTTCTTCCATGTCTTGCCAGCGTCGATCGTCTTCCAGATGCCGCTGCCTGGTCCACCGCCGTTGAAACCGAAGCTGGTGCGGCGCCGCTGATACGAAGTAGCGTAGAGAGTCTTGCTGTCTGACGGGTCCATGACGAGATCTGTAAAGCCCGTGTCTTCGTCGATGAACTTGGTGTTGGTCCAGGTACGGCCGCCGTCAGTTGTTTTGTAAAGACCACGTTCCTTGTTTGGTCCGAACAGGTGGCCGAGCACGGCGACGTAAACTGTATTTGCATCTTTCGGGTCGATGACGATGCGTGCGATCGTTTGCGAGTCTTCGAGACCCATTTTGGTGAACGTCTTGCCGGCGTCTGTCGATTTGTAGATGCCGTTACCGAAGCTGGAGCTCTGGCGGTTGTTCGCTTCGCCGGTGCCGACCCAGACGATGTTTGGATCAGAAGGCGCTACTGCGACGTCGCCGATCGAATGCGTGTTGTAGGTGTCGAAGATCGGTTGGAAAGTCGTGCCGTTGTTCGTCGACTTCCAGACACCGTTGGTCGCGAAGGCTACGTAGATGATGTAGGGATTCTGTTCAACCGCGGTGATGTCGTCGATGCGACCGCCCATGCTGGCCGGGCCGATGCTGCGGAAGACAAAACGCTTCAGCATCGGATCGGTGGACCAGTTGATTGGTGTGGGCGTCGGGCTCGGGCTGGGGGTCGGGCGTCCCTGCGCGGCAGCCGGAGCAGGCGTGGGAGTTTGAGAAGGAGTCGGGTTTTGCGAGTAGACGGTTACGGTGGCGAAAGCAACCGCAGAAACGATTACCACTAGTAGGGCGAAATCGTAAACGGAGCGGGACCGGTCTTTCATGCGAAAGTGTCCTTTCAAACTTTAGTTGTTGAACTAAACTGCGCGGGATAGAACGATTGCCTTGGAAAAGGCCAGAACGGTGTTACGCA
>DASXRE010000002.1:0-5000 GCA_036506775.1 Pyrinomonadaceae bacterium
AGATTGCAAAGGCGACCATGTCGCCGAGCGGAATGATTAGGAACGGTAAGGGCGGCGGGTTTAGATTTACCGAGTTGGGATCGCTCGTGACGCGCGCGGCGGCGTAAAGCGCAGTCAGTATGCCGACGAAGAATACCAGCGCAGCAAGAAAGCCGCCGAGTATGCCGAGACGTTGATGGAGCTTCGTCTGCCGTCTCGCGACGAGTGTTACCTGCACGATAAACAGCACGACCCACGCCGTCATGATGATGCCATGGACGTGCACGATTAGACCTGGAAGCGCGGGAGTGGCGAATACGCCTTTGAGGTAGTACGTGCGGGCAAACCCGGCAAGCACGACCAGCGGAACGATAACAGCGGCCAGCAGATAAAGCGGCCGATCACTTATGCGGCGGTGGAAATTGGGGGTTGTCGCCATGGTGATTCCTTTGTGATGGTCAGAGTTCTGGGACTTGTGCTTTTGTTCTTGATTTAGTGCTGACGTAAACTATCTCACCGAAAGGCAAAAGACAAAGCAAAACCCGATGCCGACGATTCCGCAGCGCGATCTGTATCGCATGATCAACGAGGCCGGTGCACGTGGCGAGCGTGTGATAGTGGCCACGGTCGCCCACACGCGCGGCTCAACTCCGCAACAGCGCGGCGCGAAGATGCTCTTCTTTCAAAACGGCAACGTCGCTGGGACGGTCGGTGGCGGTTGTATCGAAGCTGAAGTTTGGGCCGAGGCGCAACAGGCGCTGCGTTCCGGCGAATCAGCCTTGCACCACTTCTCGCTCACAGCCGACGAGGCGAGTGAAGAAGGAATGGTTTGCGGCGGCACGATGGATATCTTCGTCGAGGTCTTCGGTGGCCGAGAATCTTCTAGCTAATTACAAAGCCAAGCATCAGCATCCGCTGAATCGGCTTCTGCATACGATCGGCATTCCAGCGATCGTGATCTCCTGTCCGCTGTTCTTTTTCAACTGGCGTTGGGCGCTGGCACTGTTCATCGGCGGCTGGATTTTGCAGTTTGCCGGTCACGCGATCGAGGGAAATCAACCTGCCTTCTTCAAAAACCCTGTCTATCTCCTGGTTGGACCGCTGTGGTTCTTGCGGCGCGTCGCATCGACGGCCGGCTTGGTCAAGACGAAACCTGCAAAATAGCACGGGCCAATAGTCATTCATGCCGGAAAACCTTGAGCAACCAGCTTCGCTAACAATCACGAAGAAGATTGCTGAGTCACTCGAACGCGGTGAACTCGCGGCTGTCGTCACGGTTGCCCGCGGGCCAAACGTCGGCGCGAAGCTGCTGGTTGATGAAGCGGGGCAGGTGACGGGAACTCTTGGCGAGCCCGAGATCGATTCACTGGTGGCGCCGCAGGCCGCGAAGTTCCTTCAGTCTCGTGACGAGACGCGTCTGATCTCACTCAAGGATTTCGCCACGGATTTTCCTTCTGCCGGTGAGATCTTTCTTTTATTTGAACGTTTGCAGCCCGCACCGCGCTTGGTTGTATGCGGTGCCGGACACGTCGGCGCGTCGCTGGCAAAGCTCGGCGTGTTTCTCGGTTACCAGACGACGCTCATCGATGATCGTGCCGAGTTTCTCACGGCGGACCGATTTGCTGGTGAAGCGATCGAACTGGTCGTCGCGAGTGACTGGATTACGGCTGTGCGCGACGTGGTTGGCAACGGGCGCGGCGCGTCTGTTGCCGTGGTGACGCGCGGTCACAGTGAAGACGAACAATGCATGCGCGCAGTGGTCCAGGCGAAGCCGGATTACATGGGCTTGATTGGCAGCAAGCGGCGCACCTCGATCGTGATCGATCGGTTGCGCGAATCAGGCGTTGGTGAAGAGGAGTTGCAAAGGATTAGAGCGCCCATCGGACTCGATATCGGCGCAGTGAGTCCCGAGGAAGTTGCGCTCGCAATCATCGCTGAAATTGTGGCTGAACGGCGCGGCGCCGCCGGTGGATCCCTTTCCGCCTGGCGCAGACAACAGAGTCACAAATGATCAGGGGTTGCACAGATAAAAATGCCTGCTGAAGTTGCTCCCGTAGCCACGCCCAGACCAACCACCGCGCGACGCGGCGGAATGTTTCGCGCGCTCTCACATCGCGACTTCCGTCTTTTCTGGACCGGAGCCTTCCTTTCCAACGTCGGTACGTGGATGCAGGCTGTGGCCCAAGGCTGGCTGGTGCTGCTCTTGACCAACTCCGCCTTCTGGTTGGGCCTCGATGGCTTCATGGCCACCGCGCCAGGGTTTGCATTCACACTCGTTGGGGGCGTCTTTGCGGACTTGATCGATCGGCGCCGGCTGTTGCTCTGCACCCAGGTCATCGCGGGGATCGCTGCGCTTGGGCTGGCAACGCTCGTCGCGATGCAGGTCGTAAATCGCTGGATGGTCCTGGGCTTTTCGTTGATCACCGGTTGCTGCATGGCGCTCGCGAGCCCGTCGTTTTTGGCGATGACGTACGACCTCGTCGGGCGCGAAGATCTCCCAAACGCGATCGCGATGAACTCGACGCAATTTCAACTCGCACGCGTCGTTGGACCAGCATTGGCGGGTGTAGCGTTCAGGTTGTTTGGTCTCGCTGGCTGCTTCTTTGCGAACGGGTTGTCGTTCATCGCGGTGGTCGCGGCGCTGTGGGTGGTTCGCCCGCAACGTAAACTGCCTGCGGCGCCACGAACAGAACGCGGGCGAGGTGCCTTCTGGCGCGATTTGACTGAGGGTTTTCGTTACGTGCGTAACCGTCCGCGCGTGTCTTCGCTATTGTTGCTCTCGGCAGTCAACAGCTTGTTTGGCGCGCCGTACTTTACCCTCGTTCCGATCTATGCGCGCAACATTTATCACCTCGGCGAGACTGGTCTGGCCGTCATGATGGGAACAGCCGGCGCCGGTGCGCTCTTCGGCGCGTTGCTGGTGGCTTATCTCGGCGACGTCAGGCGCAAGGGTTGGCTCGTGCTCGGTGGTTCGATCGCCTTCGGCATCTTCATCGCGAATTTCGCGGTTGCTTCGCGCCTGCCGCTCTCGCTGGGATTTCTGTTTGGCGTCGGGTTTTCGCTGGTCGTTTGCATCTCGACGATCAATACACTGCTGCAAAAGCTGGTGACCGACGAGATGCGTGGCCGCGTCATGAGCATGTTTATTCTGTCGTTTATGGGTACGATGCCGATCGGAAGCATCATCGCGGGCTCGGTTTCAACCCACTTTGGCCCGCAACACACCCTCGCTGCCGGCGGTCTTATCGTCGCGTGTGTCGCGACCGGAGTCGCGATTTCAAACAAGCGCCTGCGAGAGTTACATTAAACCGGGCGCAAGAAGCTGCCCAGCCCACCGTTCTAGAACCGTCAAGGGGTTCGACCTTGGAGTGCGGCGACTCGTCGCCGCTTTTGCTTCCGCTTTCAGACCAAAGCGGTGACGAGTCTCCGCACTCCAGGGAGGTGCCTCTTTGCGGCTAGCCGATTGTGCTAGAATTCGCCGCCGATGCCAACATCGACAGCCCCCGTCGCAACATCGCGTCTGCTTTCGCTCGACGTCTTTCGTGGAATCACGATCGCCGGTATGGTTCTGGTGAACGATCCGGGTTCGTGGGAACACATCTACTGGCCACTCGAGCACGCGCAGTGGCATGGTTGGACGCCGACAGATCTGGTCTTTCCGTTTTTCCTTTTCATCGTTGGCGTAGCGATCACGTTGTCGCTCGGCAGTCGCGTTGAGAGCGGCGGCGTCACCCGCGATGTGTATTTGAAAATCATCAAGCGCGCACTGATTATCTTCGCGATCGGGCTGTTTCTGAATGGATTTCCACACTTCCCACTTGCAGAGTGGCGCATACCGGGCGTGTTGCAACGCATCGCCGTCTGTTACCTGATTGCATCGATTATTTTCCTCAACACGCGTATGAGAACGCAGATCCTGATCTCCATCGGTTTGTTGTTGTTCTACTGGATCCTGGTGAAAACCGTTCCGGCGCCGGGATACGCCGCGGGCGATCTGACGAAGGATGGCAGCCTGCCATCGTTTGTTGACCGCGTCGTGTTTGGCAAGCACGTGTGGGCGCAGGCGAAGGTCTACGATCCCGAGGGAATCCTCAGCACGATCCCTGCGATCGTCACGACTCTGATCGGCGTGTTGACCGGCACCTGGCTGCGCACGGAAAAGTCGCGGCTCGAAAAAGTCGCGGGAATGTTTGTCGCCGGCGCGGTGCTGATGGCGATTGGCTGGGCCTGGAACGCTTTCTTCCCGATCAACAAAGCCCTGTGGACCAGTTCGTACGTTCTCTTCACCGGCGGTCTCGCTTTACAGTTTCTGGGTTTGTGTTATTGGCTGATCGACATCAAGGGATATCGCCGCTGGGCCAAGCCGTTTGAGATCTTCGGTCTTAACGCAATCGCGCTTTACATCGGCGCCGCCTTGATGGCTGACCTGCTCGGGCTGATCAAAGTCGGCAACGACTCGTTGGGTGCGTGGATCTACGAGCACGTGTTTGCGTCGTGGGCCTCGCCGGTGAACGCGTCACTCGCGTTTGCGATCTCCTTTGTGCTGGTGTGGCTATTCTTCATGTGGCTTCTTTATCGCCGAAGGATCTTTATCAAGATCTGACGGCGGGTAGTAATGCTCCTTATAGACGGGATAAGCCTCAGTTCTGAGGTGGCCCAACATCATATGCGCCCGCCGGCTCGCCCGTTCATGACGCAAGGCTGAAATATCAATCGGCGCCACTACAATCCGCTCGCCTGGTCCAGGCGACGCCTCCGCCAGCAAACGTCCATCGAAATCAACCACCTGACTGCCACCGGGCCACGAATATGGCGGATAGTGTTTCAAACTCGCGCCTTGATTGGCCGCCACAACGTAAGCGATGTTTTCCAGCGCGCGGCAACGATTCACGATCGTCCACCAGGCCATCGGTTCGGTCGCGCCCCACGGATCCATGTAAGCGGAAACGCGAAGCAAAACCTCCGCTCCGTTAACGGCTAACTGGCGAATTGCTTCCGGGAAAATCCAGTCATAACAGATG
>DASXRE010000003.1:0-1734 GCA_036506775.1 Pyrinomonadaceae bacterium
TGACAAGTCCCCGCACTCCAAGGAGGGGCTACTTAAAAGGAGAAGAGTATGACTACACTCTGGCAAGACATCCGTTATGGCTTGCGGATGCTCTGGAAAAACCGCGGCATCTCGGCAATCGTGATCTTTGCCCTCGCACTCGGCATCGGCGCCAATACGGCCATCTTCAGTGTAGTCAACACGGTCTTGCTGCGGCCGTTACCCTACGCCGAATCGGAGCGGCTCGTCTTTCTGAACGAGAAGAGCCAGGTGCTCGATGAGATGTCGATCTCCTATCCCAACTTCATGGACTGGCGTGAGCACAATCAATCGTTCGAAAAGATTGGCGTCTACAACCGCAGCAGTTACAACCTCACCGGCGCCGGCGAGGCCGAGCGGATCATCACCGGCCAGATGTCGGCAGACATGTTTACTTTGCTGGGTGTCAACTCACTGCATGGTCGTGTGTACACCAACGATGAAGACAAACCCGGCGCACAGCCGGTCGTCGTATTGAGTTACGGTTTGTGGCAACGACGTTTCGGCGGACAACTCAGCGTTCTCAACCAGCCAATCACACTCAACAGCAAAAGCTACGTAGTGATCGGCGTGATGCCGGAATCGTTCCAATATCCGAGTCGCGTGGAAATGTGGGTGCCGGTGGGCCAACTGTCCGACCAGACGAGTTGGAAGAGCCGCGGTAATCATCCGGGACTGTATGGAGTCGGCCGTTTGAAGTCGGGCGTGACGATCGAGCAGGCAGATGCCGACATGAACAACCTCGCGGCGAATCTCGAAAAGCAATATCCCGATTCGAACACGGGCAATCGCGTGCGGCTGCGGGCGTTACTCGAGATTTACGTCAGTGAGGTAAGACGCGCGCTTTGGGTGATCTTTGCAGCGGTTGGTTTCGTGCTTTTGATCGCGTGCGCGAACATCGCGAATTTGCTGCTGGCACGCGCCACGGCGCGCCGGAAAGAGATGGCGATTCGCACGGCGGTAGGCGCGAGTCGCTGGCGGCTTGCGCGGCAGTTGTTGACGGAAAGCATTCTGCTCTCGTTGATTGGCGGGGCGCTTGGGCTGTTGCTGGCGCGCTGGGGCATCGATCTGATTCTTTATGTCAGTCCCGACGCAATACCACGTTCGCGTGAGATCGGACTCGATTGGACCGTGCTTTGGTTCACGCTCGGTGTTTCATTCGTCACCGGAATTCTCTTTGGACTGATTCCCGCGATTCAGGCGGGCGAAGTCGACGTGCACGAGACGTTGAAGGAGACTGGTCGCGGCGTGAGTGGTCGGCAATGGTTGCGCAGTTCGCTCGTGGTGGCTGAAGTCGCGACGACGCTCGTGTTGTTGATTGGCGCGGGCTTGATGATTCGCAGTTTCTACCTGTTGCAGAAAGTCAACCCGGGTTTCTCCTACGAACACCTGACCAGCTTCAGCGTGGCGCTGCCGGGGAAGAAGTACGCGACGGATGAAGCTCAGGCGTCTTTCTACAATCGGTTGATGGAAAACATCCGCGCCTTGCCGGGAGTTGAGTCGCCCGCCGCCGCTTCAGGCCTGCCGCTTGGGAATAATGGTTGGCAGACTTCATTCACCGTCGACGGACAACCGCCTCCGCCCAAGGGACAAACGCCATTGATGGAAGCTTGTCTGGTAACGCCGGATTACTTCCGCGCGATGGGCATTCCCGTGCTGCGCGGTCGCGTGTTCAATGACCACGACGACCGCTCGCATCTCGCGGGACAGGATCTG
>DASXRE010000004.1:0-4541 GCA_036506775.1 Pyrinomonadaceae bacterium
GCCGCGTTCTACAAGAAGCTCTCGGCGCGCGAAAACCTGCTCTACACCGCATTGCTTTACGGGCAAAACATGCGCGAGGCGGAAGCCCGCGTGATGGACATTCTCGATCGACTCGGAATGGAGAACACCAAGTTCTCCACACCGCTCGAAGAGATGAGCCGTGGTATGCAACAAAAGATCAGCATCGCGCGCGCGTTGATGATCAACCCGCCGCTGTTGCTTTTGGACGAGCCGACGACTGGTCTCGATCCAAAGAGCCGGCGCGACGTGCAGTCGTTTCTTGAGGATCTGCAGGAGCGAGAAGGAACGACGATTCTGCTGACGACGCACGACATGGCTGAAGCAGAGCGGTTATGTGTGCGCATCGGTTTCCTGGCCCACGGCAAGCTTGTGGCGGAAGGAACTGCGGCGGATTTAATGAGACTCGCAGGCGCCGCAACGCTCGATGACGCGTTCATCAAATTAACCGGCGAAGAGCTTGTCAAAGAAGAGCCGTCCACAGATTACGCAGACTGCTCTGTGTAATCTGCGGATGGTTTCAGGAGGTAGCGATGGAAGCAACTTTACGACAAACGTGGGCCTTCCTTTTCCGCGGGTATCACATCACGCGTCGTTACATCGGCTGGGTCATCGTGTTCAACTTTTACGCCCTTGTGACTTCTGCAACCGTGGCGCTGATCGGCGTGGCCCAGGGCGACTATCAACTCACGCTGAAGCTCGTGGTCGGCGCGTTGCTGTGGAACTATCTGTCGTGGCTTTACAACGAGATTGCGATGTCTATCGCGTACGAACGTTGGGAAGGCACGCTGGAATACACGTTCATGGCGCCGGTCTCGCGGGCGGTTCATTTGTTGGGCGTCAGTCTGTTCTCGTTGCTGAACAGCATCGTGACCAGCGTGATCGTACTGGTTGGCCTGATGCTGTTTACCAACCTGAGCCTGCGCGGCGTGAACTTCTTCGGCGTGTTGGTCGTGCTGGCGGTGAGCACGGTTGCTTTCGTGGGCCTGGGCCTGTTTGCGGCCGTGTTTCCGGTGATGAGCGCTGAACGCGGAGCGGAAGCGACGCACATCTTTCAGGGCTCGCTTCTGCTCGTTTCGGGAGTTTATTATGACATCGAAGTGCTGCCGCGCTGGATGCAGCCGCTCTCGGCAATTTCACCGGCGACTTACACGCTGTCGGCCTGTAGAAAGTTGTTTGGAGTGGGCAACAGCAGTTCGACGGCAGAGCATCTGGCTGGCGCTTCGTTGTCAGCAGTCACACATGAACTACTGATTCTCGGGTTGATGGGGGCAATACTTTTGCCGCTTGGCCTCTGGGCGTTCGTGCGCATCGAAGCGTGGGCCAAGAGGACCGGGAAGCTGAAGAGAACAGGATAATCAATGGCCAATCGCGAGAGTACGGACGAGTTGAAGAAACGGGTGCGCGAAGTGATTCGCCGCTTGAAGCGTGCCTATCCCGCCGCGAAGTGTTCGCTCAACCACACGAACGCGTTTGAGCTATTGATTGCGACGATTCTCTCGGCGCAGTGTACGGATGAACGCGTGAACATCGTGACCGCGGATCTGTTTCGCAAGTACCGGAAGCCGGAAGACTATCTCAAGGTGCCGGCACGCGAGCTTGAGAAGGACATCCAGTCGACCGGTTTCTTTCGCAACAAGACGAAGTCGATTCAGGGAACTTCCAAAGTTCTGACTGAGGAGTACGGCGGGCAGGTTCCGCACACGATGGACGAGTTACTCGAATTGCCGGGGGTGGCGCGCAAGACAGCGAATGTCGTGCTGGGCAACGCGTTTGGGATCAAGGCGGGCGTGGTTGTTGATACACACGTCACGCGCTTGTCACACCGGCTTGACTTCACACAGGAGAAGACTGCGGAAAAGATCGAGCGGGACCTGATCGAGATCGTGCCGAAAAACGATTGGGTGATCTTTCCGCACCTCATGATCTACCACGGGCGGAAGACCTGCAAAGCGCGTAATCCGCTGTGCGCGGAGTGTATGGTAGAAAAACAATGCCCGTCTTCGTTTCTGAAGACGGGCGTCATGCCGGGAAGTTAGGCAACGAAGAGGCACAAGAAGCACAAAGGGATTGAGAAGGTGAAACTCTCTTTTGGTGCCTCCTGTGGCGTTAGCTCTTTGTCGCGGCCTCGATCAGAGCTTGTGCGGCCTGCGTCGTTGGCGGTGTGACGATATCTTCGCCGGCCGACTTTGCCTTGCCTTTGAACTGTTTACTGAATGCCGGATAACCCGCGCCGGGTTTTTCTAACCTCACGTCAACAGTTAGTTCGTCTTTAGCCTTGATGTCGGCAACGACAGCGGTCGTGGCGGCGTTGGCGGCGATTGCTGCCGCGGTGCTGCCACCATAGCCAACTGTATTAGCAGCAATCTGTGCAGCTTGACTGCCAAACACGCTGCCGAAACCGCCGCCGCCGCCTTTCTTGTGAGTGACGGTTGTGTAGACAAGGTAGTCGCATTCTTTCTGCCGCGCTTCGGCTTCGATTTGGTTGAGCACTGTCGCCTGGATCGGGACCGCTTCGACGTTCGGCGCTTTTAGTTTGTCAGTCAGTGTGGTTTGAACTGCGCCGGCGAGATTGCCTGCATTCATATTCTCAGCAACGCTGCCGGGCTTCACTGCGACCACGCCGATGCGAATCATGCCGGCTTTTTTCGGACCAACCGTTTGCGCAGCCTGGTTGGAAGCGTTTGCCGCACTCGTCGTGGGCATCGCAGTAGTTGCGGCAGAAGGAGCAACGGATGACGCCGATGGCATGCCGGATGGCGCGCCGTACATGCTCGCGAAGTCACTCACTTCACGATAGCCTTCCGGAATTTCAAACAGACTCTGATCGAGTGTCGCTTGCGAGAACTCAATCACTTCATTCACCGTCGAGAAACTCTCGGCGCCATTCGGACCAAACATCGTGGTCTTTTCCCAAACCGGAAAACCCTTCTTCGCGGTGCCGATCTGTTTTGTCTCGTAACGATCCTGGCAACCGCCGCCGCTGGCGTGTGGTCTGTAAGGCGTGTGAGCGCTACCGAGATCGCAATCGAGCGCGAACGCGGCGTCGATGTACCAGCCATCGATCTCCATCTTGTTCTTCAATGGCGAACACGCGTCAGGGGATGAGTCCATCACCATCGTGGTGATGATGTGACGCGCGGTGTAACCAAACATCTGTTTGCGCTCGCCGGTATCGCGTGTCGTGACGGTGGACGTGACGACGCCACCTTTCTTCGCCGGTTGCTGCAACGGTGGGCGGGCGCTCTGCGTTGCCGCGACTGCTGCGCTCGAGCCAGATGCCGGTTGATCGTACGGTTGAATCATGTACGTCTTCGTCATCGGCATGATCTGGATGTTGCGCCGCAGGTCGCATTGCGTAACGGTGATCATCTGACCGCCGTTGGTTTCGCTGCGTTGGCGTTTGCCTTTGATGTAGGTGCTGTTTTCGTAGGTCTGACCGCCGCTGGTTTGTCGAATCTTGACCGTGGTATCAGCGTTCGCCACGGCAGAGATAGCGACGAGACAGAAGATAGTAGATAGTGTTCTTAGCATGAGACTCCCCGAGGTTGATCTTGATCTGAAACGCGCAAGGCGGAGAAGAAAAGTATCACGGATTGTACGGATTAGGCGAGGCGGCTAGAATGTCGCGCCGTGAGCTACCGATTCCCCTGGCAACGTCTCACAGACGAGCAATTGCTTGATCTGCGGGTCTGCGATCTGCCAATCAAAATCAAGGGCTCGTTTCTCGAACCGCACATCAAAAGGCTTTACAGTGAACTGAATTCCCGCGGTATTCGCTTCAAACCGCACGTTTGGCTGGCCGAGGAGTGGTTTTCGCCGGACCGCGTTCCCGGTATTGCCATCCCGTTTTACCTTGCGCACCCGCGGCTGGTAAAGCTCGAACGCCGGCAGATGCTGGAGGTCGAGGGCGGCACGGACAAGGAGTGCATACGCATTCTGCGTCACGAAGCCGGCCACGCGCTCGACACCGCTTTTCGCCTCCACTTCAAACGTCAACACCGGGAACTGTTCGGCTCGTTCGCACAACCATATCCTGACTTCTACAAACCACGGCCGCGGAGCCGGAAATACGTCTTGCACCTGCCTGCGTGGTACGCACAGGCCCATCCCGCGGAAGACTTCGCGGAAACGTTCGCCGTGTGGCTAACACCCCGCTTGCAATGGCGACGCCGCTATCGCGGCTGGCCCGCCTTGCAGAAGCTCGAATACATCGATGAGTTGATGGAACAGATCGCCGGCACCAAACCGAAGAACCGCGCGCGCACGAAAGTCGAACCACTCTCAGCGCTGAAGATCACTTTGCGCGAACACTATCGCCGCAAACGTGAACGTTACGACTTCGAGTGGCCCGCTGTTTACGATCGCGATCTGCGCCGGATCTTCTCTGACGATCCAAGACACAAATCAAAGCCGAGTGCGGCGAGTTTTCTTCGTCAGGTGCGCCGCGAGGTGCGACAAATTGTTGCCGAAGGCACCGGAGTTCATCAGTACACGATCGATCACGTGCTGCAAAACATGAT
>DASXRE010000005.1:0-12031 GCA_036506775.1 Pyrinomonadaceae bacterium
CGCACGCGCTTCTTTGAATAACTGGTCGAGCTTGTCTGCATCTTCGGCTGACAGATCAGCACGACTCTTAAGCACTACCGTTCCGTCGTTCGAAACAATCTCGGCGACGACGAGTTGGCCCGAGGCGACGATCTGGTCGAGTGTTGTCTGACGTTGTTCAACTGGCTGCTGGTTGAGCAACATCACGAGCAGCGAGGCCTTGTCGCGGAGCGTCTGTTGTTGAGTTGCGAGTATCTCGCGTCGCTGTTCAGTCGCCTGTTGCAGCAGCTCATCGGGCAGCACGTAAAACCATTTTTCAAGAGAGCGATTCAGAAAGAGGTACGAGAAGACCGCCATCGCGGTGATCGGGAGAAAGCTGATCGAGATGAAATAGACCAGCAGACGCGTCTTTACCTTAGAGCCGAGCTGGCGCTCTTTTCGCTCGCGTCGCAACTTGAGCAGATTGCGAACAAAGATGAAGAGAAACACGAAGAACGCGACGAAATTGAGCGTCGATAATGCGTAGAGCACAAGCGCATCAGCCGCAGTGTCGGGCCTGACGACAGTCCACAGCCAGAGCTGTTGCGAGACGATGATCGCGAGCAACAGCAGCACCGTGATTCCCAAAACCCACAGCAAAGCGCGGCGGCGACGGCGAGTGCGCTCGCGGCGTTCTGGTGTCAGGTTGTCAGGGTTGTCGTTCATGCGGGGTCGAGAAAGTTTAGCATAGGCCTCAGATTGGCTTAGAATGGCGCGCCATGCGCAAAATTCTCTTCAACGACGCCGGCCGACTGCGCAGCGGCTGGCGCGTGCCGCTTTTCGTCCTCGTTTTTCTCGCCGTGCTCTTTTTGCTGGCAACGGTTTTGCGCCTCGCGTATGGCCTGCTGCACCAGGTTGGACCGATTCCTTACGCAGAGTACGTGGCGGATCTCATCTTCCGTCTCACGATGCTGGGCGCCGCTCTGGCCGCAGGTTATCTCTGCGTGCGACTGCTGGAAGGTTTGCCCTGGCGATCTCTCGGACTCACGACGCATCAAGGCTGGTTCAGAGATCTGCTGATCGGTTTCGCAATCGGTTTTGCGTCGCTCGTGGTGGCGGTTGGAATCGCAACTGCTGCGGGTGGACTTCGTTTCTCATTTACAGGGGTGGCCGCACCGATGCTGCGATCGCTGGTGGGTTCTCTTTTGATCTTGTTCGTGGCCGCGTTAGCGGAAGAAGCACTGTTCAGAGGTTATCCCCTGCAAACTCTTTCGCGCGCGCACCTCGCGTGGTTCGGACTGCTACTGACTTCTGTGCCGTTTGGTTTGGTTCATCTTTCGAATCCCAACGTTGTTCCAGGCGTGACTTTAACCAACACCGCGCTTGCCGGCATCTGGCTCGGCGCCGCTTATCTACGCACGCGCAGCCTCTGGTTTCCGTTGGGTGTGCACTGGTCATGGAACTGGGCGCTCGGCTGGTTTTTTGGTTTGCCGATCAGCGGCATTAAACTCGTCTCGAATCCGCTGTTCAAAGGAAGCGACTTCGGTCCGGCGTGGTTGACGGGTGGTAGTTACGGCATCGAAGGCGGCGTCGCCTGCACTGTCGCGTTAGTCGCTTTCACGATCTTGATCTGGCGCATGCCTTGGGTCTCGGCGACGCCCGAACTGAAGAAGCTCACCTCGGAAGAAAACCCGGCCGTACCGTCACGCGTAGTAAGCATTCGACCTGCTGACAGCGCCGCGTAGCTTTTAGCAGGGGCAGCACTCCGCGCCCACGCCTCGTCGCGTGCGGTGCAAACTTGTTAACACTCCTCTCCCTTTTCCCGTCTTAATCCGTGTCATGGCGACCGCTGACATGCTGCTGACTAGTCCATTGGCGAATGCCACCCCCGTCACCGAGCGCGAGCGCACCACAGAGGTGTCCATCGAAGCGGCGTTGGTGAACTCAGTGCTGGCAGGCGATCGGGAAGGATTCGGCAGGCTCTACGATCTTTACGCGCCGCTCGTGCACGGCATTTTGCTGGCGCGCGTGCCGCGTCCGGAAGTTGACGATCTTGTGCAGGACATTTTCCTGCACGCGTTCAAGAAACTTCACACGCTGCGTGACGGCTCGGCCTTTGGACCGTGGATCGCAATGATTGCACGCAATCGCGCAGTCGATTTCCACCGGTGCACGCGAGAGACAGTTGAGATCACTGACGACCTTCGCGGCAGCGACAAACAGGAAGCAAGAGCAGCAGAGATTCTGGAGCTGATTCGCAATCTTCCCGAGGCTTATCGCGAAACTTTGGTGCTGCGACTGGTCGAAGGCATGACTGGACCGGAGATCGCCACGCGAACCGGACTAACGGCGGCTTCAGTGCGCGTCAATCTTCATCGTGGCATGAAACTGCTGCGGGAGAAGCTCGGTTTTACGGAGGGCTTATGAACGACGACTATTTGTGGGACAGGAGCGGCGAACCCGACCCGGAGATTCGAGAGTTGGAAGAGATTCTCGGGACGCTGCGTTATCAGCCGAAGCCTTTAAAACTCGCGCCGCGGCGAAACTATCTTCCGCTGCTCGCAATCGCGGCAACGGTTGTGCTCGCACTGCTGGCTGGTGGCTTGTGGATGCAAATCCAGAATCGTGACGCTTCGATTCCGGTGGTAGCCGCCTCTCCACCAAATCCGGTTATCGGTCAGCCTTTACCCGTGTCACCTAACTTGTCGCCAAAGCGAAAACCCGTAGTTGTCAGATACGACCGACAAGAAGGACTCGCCGCCAAACAACAGTTGATGTTTGCGCTACGACTCGCCAGCGAAAAACTAAATTCAGCTTATCGAAGAACTCAAACTCCAGCTCAGATCAAAAACCAACACAAAGCAGGATGAATGGAGCCGTTATGAAATCAGTCTTTCAAACAAGGTTGGGTGCGTTAGTGATGGCCACCTTCCTGATCGCCAGTGCGGCCGTCGCGGCCAGGGCCCAGGACTCGAAACTTCAACTCAGCGCGCTCGATCATCTCGCCTCAAAAGCGAGCGAATCGGTCGACGTCAATATCGATGAACGCCTGATGCGGCTCGCTTCGAAAGTCTTTTCGGAAAAGGACGCAGATGAACGCGAGATCAAGCAACTTGTCGCCGGCATCAAGGGGATCTACGTCAAGAGTTTCGAGTTTGAAAGCGACGGTCAATACAGCGCCGCGGACGTGGAGTCGATTCGCACGCAACTGCGCGGTCCCGGCTGGACACGGCTGGTAAACGTTACGAGCAAGAAAGAAGGCAATGTCGAGGTTTATCTGCTGATGAACGGCGAGCAGGTCGGGGGTCTCGCAGTGCTCAGCCACGACGACCGCGAACTGACTGTGGTGAACATCGTCGGGCCAGTCGATCTCGAAAAGCTGGCGAAACTCGAAGGTCAGTTCGGCGTGCCGGATTTAGGGATTGAAACTGCGAAACCGAAGACGAAGAACGACGAGAAGTGAGGTCAGCGATGTCAACGAATCACTTCAAACGGATCGCCGCCGTTCTGTTGCTCTTCAGCCTGGCGAGCATGGTCCAGGCCAAAGGCGACGACTTCAACTCGGTAGTCAGGATGATCGAGCAGTTTTACGGGGTGAAGCACGAGGGCATTCCTTTTCTCGCCAAGGCTGGAATGAAAGCCGCGCGCACGGCGGCGCGAATCAAAGGCGGCACTGCCAGACAAATCGCGGAGGCCGGTAGCATCAAACTCGCCGTCTTCGAGGACCAGGCGTTTGCCGGGGAGTTTACGAAATTTCGCAGCACGCTGAACGCGGCCCTCAACGAAAGCTGGCTGCCGCTGGTGCAAACACTCTCCGCCACGACCGCGGAGCAGACCTACATCTTCACGCGCGAGGCCGGGGAAAAGTTCAACGTGCTGCTGATCACGATCGAGCAGCGCGAGGCCACAGTGGTGCAGGTAAATCTCTCACCCAAAAATTTCGCACGTTTGTTGAAAGATCCCGAAGGCACAGGCAAAGCCCTAACTGAAGAAGCCACGATCATCGATCAGGAGTAGCTCATGCACAGACTTTGCTGGAATGTTTTGTTGCTGGCCGTCGTTGTCACGCTCGGCGCCACGTCGATTCGCGCGCAGCAAGTTGAAGACACGATTCGCATCAAGACGCGCGTCGTGTTTCTCGATGCGCTGGTGAAAGACAAGAAGACCAATCGACCGATCTCCAATCTCACGCAGGAGAGCTTTCAAGTGCTCGATGATGGCAAACCGCGCCCGATCTCTTACTTCACGCGCGAAGGCCAGGCGCGAAAGCCGCTCGCTTTGATACTGATTCTGGATCTGCGTGAGGACGGCGCCGGCAGGTTTTTGAAGGAGACCGAGATTTTGAAAGCCATGGAGAACGAGTTGGCGAAACTCCTGCCGGGCGATGAAGTGGCGATCCTGGCGATGGACATCGGCGAAGACGAAGACTGGGTGTGGCTCAGCGACTTTACGAACGACCGCGCGAAGATCGCGACTGCCCTCGCGCACGTGCAGGCAATTTGTCAAAAGACCGAACCGCCTTCTACCAACTCTGCGACTGCGAAAGCAGCGGTATCAACAGAAACGATCAAAGGGCGCAACGGCGCAGTGGTTACGCGCACCACGAACAGTGACGGATCGGTGAGCGTCAAACGCGAGAGCAAGGACGGGAAAGTAACTGTCGAACTTGATGACATCTACGACATGTCTGCCGCCGTGCAGCAAGCAACGCGCAAAGCGCAAGAGCTGCGACCAAACTCGCAGATGTCTCTGGTCTGGCTGTCGGACGGCATCGCGCCGATCTTCTACGAAGATCGCGACGCCACGGAACAGATACTCGTTCGCGAGAACGTGATCTTCAACTCGCTCACGGTTGAGTTGCGCACGCTGTTCAAGTTTCTCCTGCCGATCGGAAAGCCGATTGCGGGCTGGGTGGGTTTGAGTCTTTACGGCAGTGCGAAGCACCTTGCACAGCAGTCTGGTGGTGAAGCGGTGAAAGTCGGACGTGTGAAAGATTACGGCGCCGGTCTTTCACGCATCATCGGCAACCTGACCGCGCGTTACAGTCTGGGATTCACACTCGCTGAAGACGAGATGGACGACGGCCGCATGCATCACCTCGAAGTGCGCGTGAACGCACCTGACGAGAAAGGCAAGAAGCGCAAACTGCTAGTGAGTTCACGGCAAGGCTACTACATGGCGTCGAGTGCGGCGAACGAAGCGAGTGTGCGCGCACAATAGCACCCGGAGGACGCGTTTCCTTGGCCTGCGCAGGTTAGACGAAGAGATCGGCGGGCACGTGGAAATAATTAGCGAGGGCACGCGCATGAGTTTTGCTGATCCCGCGTTTGCCGTTGAGCACTTCTGAAGCTATACCTTTCGAGCCGAAGACTTCCCATAGCTGGCTCTGCTTTACGTCGCGAGCTTCCATCAAGTGCTGCAGAACTTCGAGAGGCGTAGCTTCACTTGGTCGGTAAAATCTCTCCTCAAAATCCTCCACCAGTCTCGCGAGGAGTCTTAAAAGCTTCTCCTCTTCCGCTGTGAGCGTGTCGCCTTTCTTCATCAACCTTTCAACTATGCTTAAGATTCTGGCGTTCTCTTGTGCTCTATTCATTCTTTCCATTTTCCGAGGTCATGTTCCTTGTGTGTTGTGTCAAGCGATAAGAATAACCGGGTCGCCGCGGTGGGCGCGAAGGGTGGTCGCGGCGGAGCCGCCGTTGATGCCCAGTTCGAGGAAACCGGCGCTGCCCCAGATTGCGAAGATCTCGTCTTTCGATCCGTGTTCATCCGCAGATCCGTGTTCATCCGCGAAAAATTCCCGGAACGTCTTGATCTCTCTTCGCTTGATGAGGAGCCTGGCTTTTTTCCAATCGGGCGCATCCGCACGCGTGAAGTTCGTGATGCAGTTGCCGAAACGATCGATGTGAATTATCCGCCCGTGTAACTTGCCGGAGTCATCCTTCCGAGGCGCGAGCGACGCTAATCGCACTTCATCAGTGATCCGGGGTCCAAGCTTCTTCGGCTTCACACCTTTCGACAGCGCCGCCGCAACCGGCCCAAAAACATCCCGCCCATGAAAGGTCGGACTCGGCGACGGACGAAAATACTCCTGCGCCGTCACATGAAACGTCTTGTGTGACGCTTCCCTGTCGTAGACGTAGCTGAAGAGGCCGTTGTCTGGACCAACGAAGTAGTGCGAACCGGCACTCACCACGATCGGCCGCCGCGCTGAGCCCACGCCCGGATCCACCACAGCCACGTGAATCGTTCCGGGAGGAAAATCGCGATAACAGGTCAAGAGCGTGAAGGCGCCTGAGTTGATGTCCTGCGGCGGGATTTCATGGGTAACGTCAACAAGGGAAACGAGCGGATTAATGGTGAGGATTACTCCTTTAACTGCCGCAACAAAATAATCCGCCGTCCCGAAATCGGTGAGCAAAGTGATAACGGATTTCACAGAACGCTCGTATCGGTTGAAGTGCGAATCTTCAAATGCGTTCCGCGTTCGAGCCGAATGTCTTTACCTCGCTGAGTCATGACTACGCCCGTGCCTGCGCCGCCGCCGATGATCGCACCGATCGCGGCGCCCTTTCCGCCACCCGCAATCGTGCCGATGATGGCGCCAATGCCGGATGCCGCGCCGACTTTCGTCACATCATCTTTCGTGGAATCACGCCCGCGAACACCGCCTTCAGCGTCAACCTGAGGCTCGTTATCGCCACCCATTGGCGCGATCTCAACGAGTTCCGCATGAAGTTGCGCGATGCGATTGTCGTTCGAACGAATCTGATCGAACGCGAGCTGGAGTTGCGCAACGCCCTTCACTTTGCCGGGCCGTTTAACCTGCGCGACGTGACCGTCGACGGTGTAGCCCGCGTATTCCGAAGGCTCGACGACGCGCGCCTCAATCCGATCGCCACGCTGGCTGGCGTCAGTAGAGACGGGCGTGACTAGTTCGAGAGCGAGAATTGTATTCCGTGGAATCGAGAGCGAACCGTTGCCGGCCGGAGTGCTCGCAGTGTTTTGGTCGTTCGTCGAGACGGTGACCGGGACATTACCAGAAGCGGAACTGTTGTCGCCGGCTGTTGGTCCAACGCTGCCCCGCCGCTTGAATCCAGCGGGCAAGGAGGAGTTGAACTGCTGTCGTTCGTAACCGGCTGCGTACCCGGCTTCGAAACCCTGCTGATATCCGTCGCGGTAGTCTTCGATTGTTCCCCATGCTTCGTTGAAGGAGCGATCGGCTCGTTGATAATCCTCTTTGCTCTGATAGTCGCGGGGCGCGTTGATGGAAATGTCTTTATAGCCGGCGGTGTAGCCGTCCGAGTATCCCGTTCGATAACCGCGTTCGAGCGCGGTGGACTGTGCACCCTGCGCGATGTTCGCCGCGCTTGCAGAGACGACGGCCAGCGCTCCGCTAAGGCAGACGCTCAGTAAAACCACCAGGGGAAGTTTTGCAAATCTCATGGTAATGTCCTTCCGAAGAGTTTACGGCCTCGATAAAGGCGTAGTCTTGGGAGAGCCAACCTCGCAACGTGCGCATCCTAACATCCGCCGCCCACAGAGTACACAGATTGCATGGAGGAAAGTTCAAATTACCCAGCTTGACGCTCAAGAGTAGGGCGACCTAGACTCAGAACCGACCCTTCAGATGCGACCTGCCGCAGCAGAGTTGCGGCGATCAGAACGAACTTTTCATGCCAGACCGCAGGATTTATCTCGATCACAGCGCCACCACGCCCGTCGACCCGCGCGTCGCCCAGGCAATGCTGCGCACCATCACCGAAGTTTTCGGCAACCCGTCGAGCGTTCACGGCTTCGGCCAGCAGGCACGCGCCGCGGTCGATCGCGCGCGACGGGAAGTGGCCGCACTCATCAACGCCAAACCCAACGAGATCATCTTCACTTCCGGCGGCACGGAAGCAAACAACCTCGCGATTCGCGGAGTCTGCGAGGTTTCCGCCGCGCAGGGACGTCACCTCGTCACCTCATCAATCGAGCATCCGTCCGTACGGAGTGTTTGCAGTGGTTTGGAACAACGCGGTTGGGAAGTTACGCGATTACCCGTCTACGAGAACGGGATCGTGAGGGTTGAAGACGTGCGCGACGCGCTGCGGCCCGACACGCTTCTCGTGACGGTCATGCTCGCGAACAACGAGATCGGAACGATTCAACCCATCGCCGAGATTGGTGCGCTCGTTCGTGAAAGACGCGCCGCTGGTCAGAAGCACCTGCTGCTGCACACTGATGCCGTGCAAGCCGCCGGCCGCATGATTTTGAACGTCGAAGAACTCGGCTGCGATCTACTCACGATGTCGGCGCACAAGTTGTACGCGCCGAAAGGCATCGGCACACTCTACGTTCGACGCGGCGTACGTCTCATGGGCCAGACCATTGGTGGTCACCAGGAACGCGAACGGCGCGCGGGGACGGAAAACGTGCCGGGCATTGTCGCGTTTGGGGAAGCGGCAAGACTCGCGCGCGACGAGTTACACAATCGAGTCGCACACGATTCAGCGTTGAGGGACAGTTTTGAACAGAAGGTCAAGGACCTGGTGCCCGATATCGTCCTGAACGGAGACCGAAAGCAGAGATTGCCGCACCTCTCAAACATCTCGTTTCGTTACATCGAAGGCGAAGGCTTGTTGATAAATCTCGATCTTCAGGGCGTCGCAGTTTCGACAGGTTCGGCGTGTTCGTCGGGAACTCTCGAACCGTCGCCGGTGATACGCGCCCTTGGCGTTGACGATGAAATCGCGCGCGGTTCAATTCGCTTCAGCTTCGGAAAGGATAATACGGAGGCTGAGGTGGATTATGCGGTTGAGGTTTTGGTCCAGGCCGTAGCACGTTTGCGCGCACTCTCGCCGTTAACTCGGCCTCTCGTTTTCTCCTGATCCGTGTCTTACTCCGCTACCTTCAAAGACCATCTCGCTCATCCTCGAAACGCAGGTGAGTTGCCGGACGCCACGGCAACCGCGGAGCAGACAAACCCTGTTTGCGGCGATCGATTGCGGCTTGCGCTAATCGTGAACGTGGATCGAATCGAAGCCGCTCGCTATCTCGCTTACGGCTGTCCGCCGACACTCGTCTGCGGTTCGGTGTTGACTGAGTTAATTATCGGAAAGACGACCAGTGAAGCGAAAAGACTGTCGCGCGCTGATCTACTTGAAGCTATCGGTGGCCTGCCCTCGCGAAAACATCATGCCGCGGCACTGGCAATCGAGGCTCTCAACGCGGCACTCTCGCAACGCTGACGGTTCGCCACCAAGAAGCACAAAAGGCACAAGACAGGCGAGACAAGTTTTTGGTGCTTCTTGTGCCTTTGTGGCTTAACGCGGTGGTGTCCCAACTACCCGCGGCCGCCCGGGAGTAGCAGCGGGCAGGATGGTCTTGCCGCTGTGATACTGCGGACCACAATACTTTTTCGGCTCCGTGCCCAATACAAACGTCTTCGTGCGAATGATCGGACAAGTGTCAACTGCGATCAGACCCGTCGTGGGATCGATGTCGAGCGTGATACTTCCCTGGAGACGACTGTCCGGCACTACAGCCGGGTGTCGTGGTGACGGCAACGGCGAAGGAGTTGGAATTGGCTCCATCGGTTGTGGCTCAATTCCTTGCGTCGGTTCAGGCAGTTCCTGGGGCGTCGCTTCTTCAGTCGGCGTTTCGGCGGTCTCGTTTGGACGAGTGCCGTTAATAAAGAACTCGACTCGCTTTTCGGTGTCTTCAGGGGCCGTCGGCTGACCGGTCTTCGGATTAACGTCGATCTGTTCGAGGCCGGCGGGCATGGTCCAATCGCCGTCCCACTCAGGATGTTCCGCCAGCGCCACCTGCATGAAGTCAGACCAGATCGGCAACGCGGAGTTGGCGCCGGTCAAACCGAGTTGCGAGCCGTCGTCGAAACCAACCCACACAGCGCACACGAGGTTGGGCGTGTAACCGGCGAACCAACCGTCGCGCGAAGTACCAGTCTTTCCGGCGAGCGGCATTTTCAAACCACGCTGGCGCACGTTCGCAGCCGTACCGCGATTGATCACGTCTTTCATAAACGACGTCATCACGTAAGCAACGTCGGGCTCGAGCACTAGACTCTTTTGCGTCGTCGGCGCAGCGATGGTCACTCCGTTGCCGGTCGTGATCCGATTGATGGCAATCGGCGTCGTTCTGGTTCCGAGATTCGCGAATGACGTGTAGGCGGACGCGATTTGCAGCGGCGTTGCCTCACTCGTGCCCAACGCCATGGCGGGATAGGCTCGCGCCGGTTTCGGCAAGCCGGCCTTCGCGGCGAGATTCATCACGCGTCCGATCGTGACTTCCATCGCGACTTCAACCGTAACCACGTTGAGACTGTGAACGAGCGCATCGCGCAACGTTACCGGTTCATGACTGTACATCTCGCCAAAGTTTCCGGGTGAATACTCCTGATTGTCGAACGTGAACGTCTTGGGCTCGTCCATGTAAGTCGTGACAGGCGTAATCACACGCGGTACCGGATCGTAAGCCGTGTTCAGCGCCGTGGCGTAGACGAACGGCTTGAACACTGAACCAGGCTGCCGCATAGCATCGGCCACGCGATTCAACTGGCTCTTCGAATAATCACGTCCACCAACCATCGCGACGATCTCGCCGGTCTTCGCGTTCATCGCCACCAACGCAGCTTGCAGCGTACCCGGCTCGAAACGCCTCGCCTGGATCTTGTCCAACGCGGCGAGCTGTTTTGTCAGGGCAGCGTAAGCAGCGCGTTGCAGGTCCATGTCGATCGTCGTATAGATGCGCAGGTGCTCAGTCGCGCTGGATCCCGCGACGATGTTGTCGAGCTGGTTCTGCACGTAGTCGACAAAGTACGGCGCATCGGAGACGTCGATACGGCCTCTTACTGGCGCAACTTGCAACGGCGTTTCTTTGGCAGCCTTGGCTTCATCAGCAGTGATCGCGCCGGCTTCGGCCATCGAGTCGAGCACCTGATTCCGCCGGGCAGTCGCCGTTTCGATCTTTGTGTAGGGGTTGTAACGATTTGGACTGCGAATCAGTCCGGCGAGAAACGCCGATTCCGAGAGCGTGAGATTCGTCACGTCCTTGTTGAAGTAAGCATTCGCGGCTTCGCCAAAACCATTGATCGAAAAGCCCGCCTGTTGGCCCATGTAAACCTGGTTGCAGTAGAGACCGAAGATCTCCTCTTTGGTCAGACGCGTCTCGAGGATGATCGACATGTAGGCTTCAGCGATCTTGCGCCGCCAGGTCTGTTCCGGCGACAACAGGAGGTTCTTGACGAGCTGTTGCGTGATGCTTGAACCACCCTGGCGCGCGATCGGCGAGTTTGGATCCGAATCGTACCGGCGAATTAGGGCGCGGATTATGCCGCGAATGTTTACGCCGTAGTGCTCGAAGAAGGACCTGTCTTCAGTAACGGTGATGGCTTTGACCAGGGGTTGCGGAAGATCCCCGTAGCTGATTACTTTACGTTTTGCGCGCTCGGTGCCAGTTACAGAACTGATCAATTCCGGTTCGAGCCAGGTGTGTTCAATTGCGTCACGGTTGTCGAGGTCGTAAAGCGAGCTGATTGCTTTGCCGCTGTTGTTGAATTGCACCCGGACGTGTCCAAACTGTTGCCGGCCATCAACACTGGAGGCACTGCTCGGTTCGATCTCGAGCGTCGTGCCGTTAACCACGTAACGGCCGCGAGAAGTGTCGGCCTGCTGCTTTTTCTCGACGTAACCGGCCCGTTTAAGAAACGCGATCAGATCCGTTTCCGAGATGGTTTCGTTGATGCGAAGTTGTTTGGGCGCGGCGTAGATACCAGCCGAACGCGTGAACACTTCACCCGCGAGCAGGTTGTCGATGCGATGCGAAAAGACAGTCCAGTAGTAGATCAAGACGCCCAGTACAGCCGCGCCAACGAAGACCAACGGGATGATGACTGGCGCGCTCAGGCAGCGCCGCAAACAACGACGGATGAAGCTGGGTTGTTGTTCAACGTAAGAAACTACCCGTGGGTTACGACCGGACGGGGGTGGATTGGTTGGCGGATAACGTACTGGCATACCTACGACAATAGTGGCAACCTATTCTTCCGAGGCCTCCCTGGAGTGGGGGGGGG
>DASXRE010000006.1:0-9948 GCA_036506775.1 Pyrinomonadaceae bacterium
TCTTACACCGTCTCGGACAGCACCAACAGCATCAGCAAACCAATCCTCTACTGCTTTGGCCAAGGCCATGTGGGCCTCCCGGCAAAGCGTTGCCTCCTTGGAGTGCGGGGACTTGTCACCGCTTTGGCCAAAGCGCCGACAAGGCGGCGCACTCCAAGGAGACGCCCGGTTGAAACTGACGCGCTACCAAATCAGCGATAGACCTTGATCCAGTGATTGCGTACTTTTGGCGTGATGCGTACGCGATCGTGGCTGGAGAAGATAACGTTTGAATTCTGATTCGGCATGTGGCAGTCGACGCACTTCCCTGTGATGGTATTGCCGCGCTTCGGGAACAGTTTGCAACTCTGCACCTTGTGACACTGTAAACACTTGTCTGAAAACTCGCGCGGGTCGCGTTGCGGACGATGTACGTCGTGACACGTCGTGCAGGTCATGTTCGACGACTGGAAACACTTGCTTCGCTCGAGCAGCGCGAGTTGGTTTCCGTGAACGTCGAGCGGTTCATCGGGATCAGGCTTGGTCAGTTGCAGGTGTTCCTCAAGCACGTCTCCAACCGTGAAAGAGAAGGTTGGCGTTTTGGACGTGCCGATGCCTCCATGACACAGCGCGCACAAATCGAGTTGCCGTGAGCGTTGCAGCTTCGCCGGGTTGACGATCGCTTGCTGTGCCGGTTTCGCGCCGGGCGCAGAATTCAAAGCGATGTGCTGCGCGCCTGGTCCATGGCACCGTTCGCAGGAAATGCCCAGCACGTAGTCGGTGCGTCGATAGCGATTCACTACGCCCGCATCGCTTACCGGCTGGAATGACGAAGCGTGACATTCGAGACAACGCGGCAACACGGGGCGGCTGAAGTCTAAAGAACGATCGCCGTAGCCTGGACTGTTGACCCACGAATTCAAGGCGGTCCAGTAAGAGACGGGCAACTGAAACAGTTGATCGTTCTCGCCCCAGTAAAGATAGGTTTGTCCTTTGCGACCGGAACCAATTACGAGATCAAAACGCTGCGAAATGGAAACCACATCGGGCGGCGTTCCGAGTATGCCGGTTTGAAAGAAGCCATTGCCGCGGGTTTCCATGCGATAAGACAACTCGGGTTCTGAGGTCTTGAGGATGTCATCAAACTTGCCAAGGATTGAGTCCTTCGACGCGAGCCGAGAAGTGAGATGGTGGGCAGTGGTGAGGTAGCTGCCGTAGTTTCTGTGACAGGACAGACACTCATCATCGCGCGCCTCTGCTGTGAGGCAGAGGAGAACACAGATAAAACAAACAAGACAGATCTTACTTACCAGTTGCAAGGATTAACTTCCGCACGCTCGGAACCACTGCGAATTCCAGAGCGCCATACGACTTTGCCGCTTCGTCCATCTTCAACGTAGCAGCCGTGCGCCACTCAGCCGTCGATGGCAAACCGAGCTTCAGATAAGAAAGCGCCTCAAGTCCGGTCTCGCCGAGCACCGAAAGATTCGCCGCCAATGGTTTCACTTCTTTCAGCGACGGTGAACGATCAATCAGCGGTTCGAGTGTTGCGCCGCTGGTCTGCCAGTCGCGCAGGGCCTGGCCCAACTCCTCGCGATACAGTTGAAATCGCGGCGCATCGTTGAGAAATGCTTCAACCATGAAAGCAAAGTTCCGTGCGGCTTCGCTGTCCGGCGTGGCGGCGTCAACCACACCCGTCAGCGGGCTCAGCATCGTCTGCGGGCGCTGTTGATAGCGGCGATACTCCTTCACCGGCTCGACAATCGAAACCAGTGTGCGCAGTGGGCCAATGTCGTCGCTGCGCAACAGGCGCCGCAGCATCATGTCCTGGTTCTTCTTGTGCGTCAGGCCCAGCTCTTCCAGTTGCAAACTGATCACCGCCAGACGGCGATACATGTCGTTGATGTCGGCAACACTGCGCGGCGACCAGAGTCTCTCGGCAATCGCGGCGGTGCGCGGCCAGATGCGCGAATCGATCGTTTCGGGCGTCACCCACTCGCCCCACATCGTTGCTTCGCCGCCCAGCACGTGCCTCGCTTCTTCGGGCGTGAGTGTGCTGTCCGCGGGAAGCGGATCGGCGACGTAATGCTGCGAAGCCGGTTGAATCAGATCGATGTAGTAACCGTTGGAGAGTATTCCGTCGTAACCCTTGCGCGCGGCGTCAGCGAGTGCGGCCGTACCGCGCCACGAGTGAATCACGATGTCCTTCGGCAACTCGGGTTGCAGGACTTCGTCCCAACCGATCATCTTTTTGCCATGCTTTTGCAGTATCTTGAGCAGCCGCGTGTTGAAGTACGCTTGCAGCGCGTGATTGTCCTTGATCCCTTTGGCCTTCATGTAGGCCTGGATCGCGGGATTGCGGTCCCACTGTTTGCCTTCGTTCTCGTCGCCGCCGATGTGCATGTACGCATCGGGAAAGAGCGTGGCCATCTCACCGAGAAAACCTTCGAGAAACTTGTAGACCTCTTCGCGTGTCGGATCGAGTGCGGGCTCGAAAATTCCCGGACGTCGTTCGATCGTGTATGGACCAGGCGCGCTGCCGAGTTCTGGATAACCGACCAGCCAGCTCGTGCTGTGACCGGGAATATCAAACTCCGGCACGACGCGAATGCCACGATCGCGAGCGTAAGCGATGATCTCTCTGATCTGATCCTGCGTGTAGTAGTTGCCGTCGGAACCGAGCTGATGCAGCTTCGGATATTTCTTGCTCTCGACGCGGAAGCCCTGGTCTTCAGTCAAATGCCAGTGAAAGACGTTTAGCTTCACCGCCGCCATCGCATCGAGATTGCGCTTCAAGACTTCGACCGGTTCGAAGTGACGTGCCACGTCGATCAATAACCCGCGCCACGGGAAGCGCGGCTGGTCCTGAACTTTGACACCGGGCAGGAAGAAGCCACGGCGATCGCTGTTGAGCAATTGCAACACCGTTTCGAGGCCGCGGATCGCGCCCACCACTGTCGGCGCGTGCAGTAAGGCCTGACGGTTGGTGATCTCCAGGCTGTAACTCTCGCTTTCGCTCACCGCGGGAATGTCCTGACCGGGTCCGTCACAGTGAACGATCAGCGTGGTTGTTTGATCGTCGAGCGCGAGGCCGGGCGCGAAGGAGAGCACGGTGCGGCCTTCGAGACGTTTGACGAAACGTGTGATCGCGCTTTGCAGACGCGCGTCTGAATGGCCGCGAATCGCGACCTTGAACGACTCGTCAATCGCGAGCCGGTCGTTGTCGAAGGTAATCGACGAGGGAGCCGGCATCAGGTTGTGCTGGGCCACGGCCAAGGGGCCACAGATCAAAAGGATCAGTGTTAAGAAAAGGTAGCGGCTGGTTTTTGTCATTTGAATGTGAACCTTTGCGAGAGCTCGGCGATCTTCACCTCAAACTCGCCCGGCTCGACGACTGGTTTGTTGTCGGCGCCGGTGAACGACAGATCTTCACGGCGCAGTTTGAAAGTTAAGGTGCGGCTCTGATTCGGCGCGAGATCGATCTTCGCAAATCGTCGCAACCGGCGATTCGGTGGCGAGATCGACGCAACGAGATCGCTCACGTAGACCTGCGCGACTTCTTTACCGCCGCGCGAGCCGGTGTTGGTGACTGTAACCGTGACTGTGAGTTCGTCGTTCGTGGAGATTGTTTGCTTGTCGAGGCGGAGATCCTTGTAGGCAAACGTCGTATAGCTCAATCCCGATCCAAATTCGAACTGCGGCTTGAACGCCATATTGCCAAACGCGGTGTTCTCAGTTTCGAATGGTTTGTGGTCGTAGTTGATGAGTCCGTTTGGCGTGCGCGGATAAGTGAAGGGAAGTTTACCGCTCGGGTTTACGTCGCCGAACAACACGTCGGCAATCGCGGTCCCGCCTTCGTTGCTCGGGTTGTAAGCCATCACGATCGCCGGCACGCGATCCGCGATGCGATTGATGATGCGCGGTCGACCTTCAACCAGCACCAGCACCACCGGCTTTCCGGTGGCGATGATTGCTTCGGCGAGTTTCAACTGCGGCTCGCCAAGCGTCAGGTCGGTGATATTGCCAGGCGTTTCGCAATAAGAACCTTCGCCGAGAGCGAGGACTACTACGTCGGCAGCTTGCGCTGCGCGCGCAGCGGCAGGAATGTCGACCTCCTCTTCCTGATCGGTCGGCGTGCTGTTGGACGGCGAACCCGCGGGACGCGTGATTCGCGTGCCTGGTACGTACGTCACGTTCCCAACGCCAACTTTTTCTTCAATCGCCCGACGAATCGTCGGACGGTCTTTCGGATAAAGAGACTCTTCCGAACCTTGCCAGACGTAAGTCCAACCGTTGTTGAGGGAGATCAACGAGTCGGCAGTTGGTCCAGTGACGAGCACTTTCGTGTTCTTCGCCAGCGGCAGGATGTTGTTCGCGTTCTTCAACAGCGTGATCGACTCTCGCGCTGCTTCGAGACTCACCTGCCGCGACTCGGGCCGCGCAAAATTCACCTTGAGGGCCGGATTCGGGCCGGGGTTCTCAAACAAGCCCAACTCAAACTTCACTCGCAGGATCCGTCGCACTGCTTCATCGACACGTGCTTGCGGCACGGCGCCTTCTTTCACAAGGGCAATCAGGTGATCGGCGAAGCTATAATCCAACGGGACCATGCTCATGTCGATGCCGGCCATCACCGCCATGCGCGTCGCTTCCTTTTCGGTCGCGGCGATGCGCCAGGTGGTCACGAGCTTCTTGATGTCTTCCCAATCGGAGACGACAAAGCCGTTGAAGCCGAGTTCGTCGCGCAGAATGCCAGTAAGCAGATGATGATTGACGTGACCGGGCACGCCGTTGATCTCGCCGGAATTGATCATGATCGTGCGCGCGCCGGCTCTGACGGCTTCGGCAAACGTCGGCAGGAAGTATTCACGCAGGTAGTTTTCCGGAATCCACGCGGGCGTGCGATCGCGTCCCGTGAGCGGAAAGCTGTAACCCATGTAGTGCTTCAGGCTCGACGCGACTTGTGTTTGCGAAGAGACGTCAGATCCTTCGAGTCCGCGTGTGAATGCCACGCCCATCACTTTCGCCAGGTACGGATCCTCGCCGAACGTTTCCCAGAAACGTGGCCAGAGTGGATTACGACCGAGGTCGAGCACGGGCGAAAAGCTCCACGGGATTCCGGCGGCGCGCGTCTCCGCCGCAGCGATCTCCGAAGCGCGCTTCATCAACTCCGGGTTCCAGGTCGCAGCCATTCCGATCTCCTGCGGAAAGAGAGTCGCGCCCTGAACGTAGTTTGCGCCGTGGATGCTGTCGATGCCGTAGATAACCGGAATGCCAAGCCGGGTCTTCTTCGCAGCCCCCTGAATCTGGCCAATAATTTCATGCCAGCGATCGACCGTGAGCGCCTGATCGGAGACGTTTAGAATCGAGCCCACGCCGTACTTGACGATCGCTTTGTCCAGCTTGGCCGGATCGATCTTGATCTCCTGATTGTTGCCGGTGGCGATCATGCCGATCGCGAGTTGGGTCATCTGCCCGACTTTCTCTTCGAGCGTCATCCGTTTCACGAGCGCGTCGATCTGTTGCGAGTAGTCACGCAATGCAGGAGCTCGACTCGCCCGACGGAAAAACTCATCGCTGTCGATCACGCCGGATTGGGTTTGGGCGATTACAGGTTGGAACACGAAGCACAGTGAAAGACTAACCACCCCCAGGGCACGGGTCAGGTTTCTCATCTAATTTGCTGTCCTCAGGCAGGAATATCGGAACGCGGCTATTTTAGCCTAAAGCGGGCCACCAAGAAGCACAAAAAGCATAAAAGAAGAACTGGTTTTTACCTTGTGACTCTTGTGCCTTTTGTGGCTTAAAGAAACTGGAGACACACCGGAACTGGAATATCTGTTTGATTCGTGGCCTTCAGCCGTCCGGTTTGCGAATCGATACGAAACGTCACCACGTTGTCGGTGTGCTGATTCGCGACCAGCAAAAATCTGCCCGTCGGATCGATCGTGAAATTTCGCGGCCACTTGCCCTCCGTCGAAACATGCTCCACCAGGCTGAGCCGTCCGCTGGGCGCATCGATCGCGAAGACGACGATGCTGTTGTGACCGCGATTCGATCCGTAAAGAAAGCGGCCTGACTGGGAGACGTGAATGTCGGCGCAGTAGCTCGTGCCGCTGAAGTCTCGGGGCAACGTGGAGACGGTTTCAAAAGCCGTAAGAGCTCCGTGAGTGGCGTCGTATTTGAACGTGGTCAGTGACGAGTCGAGCTCGTTGATCACGTAAAGGTACTTGCCATTTGGGTGGAACGTCAGATGGCGTGGTCCAGCGCCCGGATGAAGCGTCGCTGAAGGTTGTTGCGCCGGGTCGAGCTTGCCGCTGACGGGATTGAACCGGTAGATCATCACCTTATCGCTACCGAGATCCGCGGCGAAGGCGAAACGATTGGCGCGATCCAGCTTGATGCAATGCGCGTGTGGCCCTTTCTGTTGTTCGCGTGGACCAGAGCCTTCGTGTTGTTTGACGTCGACTGCCGGTCCAAGACTGCCGTCACTTCGAATCGGCAGCACCGCGACGCTGCCACCCGTGTAGTTCGCGACGAGCAGGTTCTTTCGGGCGCGGTCAAAGCTCAGGTGGCAAGGATCAGCGCCTTCGGAAGGTTGCTGATTAATGAACGTCAGGTCAAGAGTCCGGGGATGGATCGCAAAAGCACTCACGCCACCGGTTCGCTTTCCGTCGAGTTCACTCACTTCGTTAACGGCATACAAGAACCGTCCCGGATTAACCACGAGAAATGATGGATTGTTCGACTTGGCGGAGTTGATCTGATGCAACGCGCCCGTAGTTGGGTCCATGCCATACGTGTAAATGCCATCGCTTTTGCCGGACGTGTAAGTGCCGACGTGAAGCACAAGATCCTGATTGACGGACGCGGACGCGCGAAAGCTGACGGCGCTCATCACACCGATGCCGCTCAGTTTCAGAAACTGGCGGCGCGAGAAGTTGTCGTTTGTCACGGCGGCAGTGTACTACGAAATAAAAAATAAAAGGCTCCGGTTGCTGCCGGAGCCTCGAGGGTCGTTTAGTTCGGGTCTAGCTCAGTTGGTTGCAGAAAACTAAACTCGTTACCGTCCGCCGCGATCGATCAGCACATGTACTGTCGGTGCGACTGCCAACGCTTTCGCCAGCGCACGCTCGCGATTCGAAACTTGAATTTCGCGGCCGCTGTTTGTTCCGGCAGCCCAGAACTCCGACAGGAAGTAGAGGTCGTCGTACTTGCGAAAGACGAACTTCGCGCTCGACTGCGTCTCATTCGCTTGCTTTGGTCTGGTCAACAGCATCGCAACCTCGTTTGTGCGTTTGTTCTGAATGACCCAGACGATATCGGAATCTGTCCGGTTGCGTCGCACGAGGTACTTGCCGGCGGGCAAAGCTTTCTCGCCTACGGTGAAATTGAACGGAATGTTCACCAGTGTCTGACGGTCAGTCTGCGCAAAAACAGATGAGACCGTTACGAGAAGAACCAAACCGGTTAAAGCGATTGCCCTTTTAATGTGTTTCATAATGCTCTCCTTTCCACACCTACTAACGCGAAAGGAAGAGCAAAAGGGGGCCACAGCTCACACGGATTTACCGGATTAATTTTCCGAGTTCTCTCCAGGTGATCAGTTTGATCTGGTTTTCTTCGAGCAGCTTGCGAAACGTGTCGCTGGTAAAAAAGTCGAAGTCGCGCTGGCGCCAAGCCGCGCCCCAGTCGGGATGATTGAAGGTCGCGCCGCGCATCTCCGCGTCGTCGTAAGCGAGATGGATGACAAACTCGGTCACGCCCGGTTGCAACTTCCGCAGCGCGTCACTGTAAAACTTCGCCCAATCCTGCGGCGCAACATCGGCACCGATCGTGATAACGCGATTGATAAATACATCATCAGGACTCAGCGACGACGGCAGAAAGTCCGTGCGCGTGAACCATTCCTTCGCGACTCTCACAGGCAGCTTGTTCTCGCGCGCCACGCGCAGAAACACTTCAAAGAGTGCCTTGTTCTGGTAGAGCGTGCCCATGTGCGAATCGAGATGCGTCGGCACGATCCCGAGCGCTTTTGCACGTTCGATCTGCGCCCTGATCTCCATCTCGACTTCTTTAGGATCCGCAGCTTTCGCGGCTTCGCTCTCGGTCAGACGAAGATATCCATCTTTGTCCAGCAACGAAGACACACGATCTTTCGGCACCACCGGGCCCCAGCGTAAATTCGTCCACTCGCTCGTCAACGTCAAATGCAAACCCAGATCAGCTTGGGGATTGCCGCGCGCGTAAGCAGCGATCTCCGTGAGCCACGGACACGGCACCATGATGCTGGCGGAGTTAACCAGTCCGGTTTCAAACGCCTTCGTCGTGGCGGCGTTGACGGAATGGGCCATGCCGAGATCGTCGGCATGGACGATGATGAGTTTGGCATCGCGCGGGTAACCGAGCCGTTCAGCCAGAGTTTGTTGACCGTTCACGGCAACGCTCGCGAGCAGGGTGGTCAATAGAAAAAATGTGATTCGTTTCATCAGCGGCGAATTTTACACTGTCTTGAACTTTTGTAGTGAGGTACAATTAAGTCTGCTTCAATCTGCATGAAACCCCTGAAAATCGGCATCACCGGTGTCCGCGGAATTGTAGGCGAGACCTTCACGCCCGAGTTGGCGGTTGAGTTTGCGCAAGCGTTTGGTACTTACCTCGACGGCGCTCGCATTCTGGTTTGCCGCGACACGCGTCCTTCCGGACCAATGATTCGCTCCGCGGTGTTGTCGGGTTTGCTCGCGGCAGGTTGTGAAGTGGTGGACCTTGGCATCTGTCCGACGCCTAGCATGCAGTTGGCAGTGAATTGGCTCGAAGCCGATGGTGGCATTGCGATTACGGCTGGTCACAATCCGTGGCGCTGGAACGCGCTGAAGTTTGTGCGTGGTGATGGTCTTTATCTCAATCCGACGCAGGCCGAAGAGTTGCTCGACATCTTTCATCAGGGCGAGTTTCGCAAGGCGAACTGGCAGACGATCAAGCAGGCGATCGATCACGCCGATCCGGTGCCGAAACATATCGAAGCGCTGCAAGCAGCGTTTGATGTCGATGCAATTCGGAAACGACGGCTGGTAGTAGCCGTCGATTGCTGTAATGGTGCGTGTTCATTGTTGAGTCCGCAGTGGCTGGAGGTGTTGGGTTGCGAAGTGCTCGCGCTGAACAACGATCCGGCGGCGCCGTTTCCTCATGCGCCCGAACCGAAACCAACAACCATGGCCCAACTCTGCGCGGTCGTTAAAGCAGGTCACGCCGACATCGGTTTCGCACACGACGCTGATGGCGAGCGACTCGGAATAGTCACCGATTTGGGCGAACCGCTTTCAGAGGAGATGACTCTCGCACTCGCGACCGAGATTCGCTTGCAAAAACAGAGCGGCACGATCGTGACAAATGTCTCAACGAGTCAGGCCATCGATTGTATCGCCTCGAATCACGGCGGAAACGTCGTGCGCACGCCGGTTGGGCAGGCGTATATCTCGGAAGGTCTGCTCGAACACAACGGCGTGCTCGGCGGTGAAGGGAGCGGCGGCATCACTGTTCCCGAAGTTCACCTGACGCACGACAGCGCCGCAGCGATCGGTTTAATTCTCGAACACCTTGCCCAAACCGGTGAACGCGTCTCCACGATGGCCCAGCGGTTGCCGCGTCTCGCGACTCTGAAACACGATTTGGCGATCGAGCCACACCGTCTGTATTCAGTGTTGCAGGAATTTCGCGCGGCGGTGGAACAGGAAGGGTTGACGTTCGATCTGACTGACGGCGTGAAAGTGACGCTGCCGGACGGATGGGTACACGTGCGCGCGTCGAACACGCAGTCGATCATTCGCATCATCGTCGAGGCGAAAGAGAAGACGAAGGCGGCAGAGTTGCTCGACTGGACGCGCGATCGGATCAGAAAGTGAGCCACAAAGAAGCACAAAAGGGTAGTGATGCAGTCAGGACTTAGTACCGCCTTGGAGTGGGGGGGGG
>DASXRE010000007.1:0-10630 GCA_036506775.1 Pyrinomonadaceae bacterium
GAACAAAGCGGTGACAAGTCCCCGCACTCCAAGGAGAATGTTGTTGACATAGTGGGGCGCAAGCGGGAATTATCAGCGTCGAGTGTCTAGCCAGTACCGACTCAGGAGGAACAATGATCCCTAGAAGCCTTTTGCTTGCGGTTATCGGTCTGCTTACTGCTGGTCCGGCGTTGGCGCAGTTTGTCCCGGCGAACAGATTGACTGACGCCGCGTCGCGCCTGTCGCGTGATGCGGAAGACTTTGCCAACGCCCACTACAACAGCTACACAAACTCCGTCCGCAACGGCCGAAACGAAATTGAAGCGGTCATGCTGGCCCAGCAATTCGGTGCTGCAACCAGAATCTTCTATCGCATGGTCGTCGATCGCCGCCGTCCTCAGGAACTGCGCGACGCTTACGACGTGCTGCAAAACCTCGCGCGCTCGGTCGACCGCAACAACTTCCAGCGAAACAACTGGTACACCGTGCAACGATCGCTGTCAGATGTCGGACGTGAACTCGACTACGATTCATCAGGCGGCAACAATCCGTTGCCCGACGGCGGCGGTGGTGGACGCGGCGGCCGAATGACGTGGAAAGGACGCGTCGATGACGACGTGCGCATCACGATTCGCGGCGGCACGGCGGACGTCGAAACAATCGGCGGCACGCCCTACTACAACGCGCAACCAAATTTCCAGGCTGCGCTGCCTCCGCGGCGCGTAAACGTCAGACTGACAAACAAGAAGGGACGCGGCGAGATCTACATCGAGCAGCAGCCGTCACGCGAGAACAATTTCGCGGTCGTAGTGCGGATTAAGGATTCACGCGGCGGTGCTGCCGATTACGAGTTTGAGCTTGAGTGGTGAGGCCTCTAAGTTAATCCCTAGTTTCTGCGGCCACCCAAAAGTCTCAAGAGGAACAGGAAGAGGTTAATAAAGTCCAGATAGAGACTCAGCGCGCCAACTATTGCGAAGGAACCAACCCGGCCGTCAGGCAGTGCGACGGCCATTTCCTTCATGCGTTGCGCGTCCCACGCGGTGAGGCCGGTGAACACGATCACGCCCACGACTGAGATCACAAAGTTGACTGCGTCACTCTGCAAAAAGAGATTGACCACCAGAGCGATTATCAAACCGATCAATCCCATGAACATGAACTGACCAACTCCGGCGAGACTTCTCTTCGTAAACGTACCGAAGAGTGCCAGCGCGCCAAACATTCCGGCAGTCACGACGAAGGTCGAAACCAGCGACGCACCGGTGTAGACCAGCAGTACTACAGATGTAGTAACTCCGACAGTCGCCGAGTAGACCATGAAGAGCACACCCGCAGTTGCCGGCGACATCTCCTTCACTCGCGCTGACAGATACCAAACGAGTGCGAGTTGACCGATCAGCAGGATCCAGAACAGCACCCGATTAAGGATCAGAGTCTCGATCAGGACGGGAGTAGAAGCGACGACGAATGCAGTCCCGGTCGTCACCAGCAGACCGAGAAACATCCAGGCATAAACTCTGCCGAGAAATGCGCTAATCCGAGCGTCACGTGCATCCGCGGCCAAAGACGAGGGTTGTTGATTCCAACTCATTTAGGGGTGACTCCTTTACCGGCCGCCATTATAACGCATCTAGTTTTCGATAAGGATTTCGTCCGCGAAGATCCAGGTATTCTTGCCGGAGCTGGTGGCCTGGAGACGAACAAAACGGGCGTTTTGAGGAGGGATTTCCTGGACAAAATCGGCGATTGTGGTGTCGATTTGGCGCGTCATTGACGCGACAGGCGTGAAGCTTTTTCCGTCAATTGAAAGTTCAACCTCCACGCGGCGTGGCAACCAAATCCACGAGCCTGTGTCTTGCAGGAAGCCTGCGCCGACCTTTGAGATCCGTTGCACCTTTCCGAGATCAACGACCGCAACCAAATCTTTTTCCCAGTAACCTTGCCAGGCTCCGCCGCTCCAGTTTGTGGTTCCACGAATGCCGTCGATCAAGGCCGCATCGCCGCCGCCCGGATATTGCGAGCTGTAACTGGACAGCAGTGTGAGCTTCCAGTCGTGCGGAATACGATGAAACGTGCCGGTTACAACAAAGCTGCGATTGCCGCGCGGGTCAATCGCGATCGCCTTTACGGTCGTGTCGCGATCGATAAGGAACGACTTCACGAAGCGGGTTGACTTCGAAGTGGGCTGAGAGCCGTCAGTCGTGTAGTAAACGCCGGCGCCGCTGCTCAGACTCTGAATCGAGATCTCGACGCGGTCGCGAAAAGCCTTGCTCGCTGTTTTGATTATCGGCGCCGGAACGATCGCTGGACCGTCAATTCGAGAGACCGGTTGGTTACCGGGTCCGCTTCCCCACAAACGATTCGGCTGCGCACCCATTTCGAAAACGAGTTCTCCGCCTGCCATCAAATCACGATGGTCCAGGTACGACTTCCGATAGGGCTTCCCGTTTAGTGTCGCCGACTGAATATAGATATTTCGATCTGATACGCCGCGCGCTCGAAGAACGAATGTCTTGCCGTTCTCCAGGTTGAAGCGCACCTCGGGAAACAACGGTGCACCGATCGCGTAGCTCGTCGAGCCTGGCGTCACCGGATAGAAACCGGCGGCGCTGAAAACGTACCACGCCGACATCTGCCCGCAGTCTTCATTACCAATCAGACCGTCCGGCGACGGCTTGTAAAAATCGTTCATGATCTGGCGCACGCGAAACTGTGTCTTCCACGGCTGCCCGGCGTAGTCGTAGAGATACGCCATGTGATGACTCGGCTCGTTGCCATGCGCGTAGTGTCCAATCAAACCGGTGATGTCTGCCTGCTCGCGCCCGGTGGTGCGGCTCTCAGCCGCGAACAACTGATCGAGTTTACGAACGAAGCCGCTGCGGCCGTCCATCAGGTCCATCAACCCACTAATGTCCTGTGGCGCGAAGAATGTGTACTGCCAGGCGTTCGCTTCAGTAAACGCAAACGTGACCTCTCGCGGATCAAACGGCTCGAGCCAGTTGCCGTTGCTGCGCGGCCGCACGAAACCTGACACCGGATCGAAGACGTTCTTGTACGACTGCGCCCGTGCAAGGTAACGCCTGTAGTCCTCCGTCTCGCCGAGGAGGCGCGCGACCTGCGCAATGCACCAGTCGTCGTACGCGTATTCGAGCACCTTCGAGACAGACTCGCGCTCGTCTTCCATCGCGATAAAACCGTTGTCGATGTAGGCGCCGAGGCCGCGCTGCTGTTTCAGTTCCGCGCTGTGCTTCATCGCCTCGAATGCTTTTCGGAGATCGAATCCGTCAATGCCTTTCGCCGCGGCGTCGGCGATCACGGAAACGGCGTGATAACCGATCATCGTGTCGGTCTCATTCGCAGCCAGTTCCCAAACAGGCAGACGCCCGCCTTGTTCGTACTGAGCCAGAAAAGTTTTGATGAAATCGCATGTGCGTTTTTGGTCGATGATGCCGTAGAGCGGATGCGCGGCGCGAAAGGTGTCCCACAACGAAAAGACAGTGTAGTTTGAGAAGTCTTCGGCTTGGTGAATCTGAAGATCTCGTCCGCGATAACGGTCGTCAACGTCGCTGAAGAGATTCGGCGTGAGCATCGCGTGGTAGAGCGCGGTGTAGAAGTTGGTCAGTTGTGCCGGACTGCCGCCATTGACGGTGATCTTGTTCAGTTCCGCATTCCACGCCGCTGCGGCTTCGGCTTTCACAGTGTCGAATGTTTTGTGACCCAACTCTCCGGCAAGATTTAACCACGCGCCATTAATGTCTACGGCGGAGATGCCAACCTTCACGGATACCTGCCGAGCGATTCCCGTGTTGAACCGAAAGTACGCCTTGATGTTTCGTCCGCGCGCATCGCGCAAACCAGGAACAAGCTTGTCGTCCAACGCGATGCCCGACGCGAGAAACGGGTGCGAAAACTGGATCGCGAAGTAGACGATCTGATTTTTGGCCCAGGAACGGGAGCGACGCCAGCCGCTCATGGTGTCACGGCCGGTAATGCGCAGGCCGGAGTCCAACACTTCGTCGCGGTGAGTGAGATCGAGAATGATGTTTGCCTGATCGGTCGCGGGGAAAGTGTAGCGATGCATTCCCGCGCGTTCCGTGGCGGTGAGTTCGACGAGAATATCGTCATCATCGAGCCTGACTGAGTAATAGCCGGGAGCTGCTTTTTCGTTTCGATGCTGAAAACGCGACGCGTAGCCTTTGTCTATGGAACTATTGTTCAGCGCATTCAAAAACACCTCGCCCACTGTTGGCATCAGCAGGATGTCTCCGTAATCAGAGATGCCCGTGCCGCTGAGATGAGTGTGGCTGAAACCGTAGATGATCGAATCGGAGTAGTGATAACCGGAGCAGCCATCCCAGCCCGTAAGGCGTGTGTCAGGGCTGAGTTGGACCATTCCGAACGGCCGCGTCGCGCCGGGAAACGTGTGGCCATGTCCGCCGGTGCCGATGAATGGATCGACGTAGCGAGTCAGATCCTGCTGCGCGATGACGTGCGCCGGCAAAAGAAGCAGCAGCACTAACATCGACCACAGCTTCACTTTGATAGCTCCTTGAAGCAAGACATCCTTTCCGGTGCCCCAATTTGAACGCCAAACGCGTTCGCTAGTTCCAGCCCAGCGGTTGGAGTGCAGCGACAACCCTGGGTCGGCGAGATACATAGCCCTAAAACGGAAAGCGTTGGCTAGTGCCAAATCCAAAGTTAGCCAACGCTTCCAGTTTTGGTCTATCTCTTAGTTGGTCTAATCCCAGGGTTGCCCGCCAGCCTTGGGCTGGCATTGGCAAACGCGTTTCGGCGGTTTCGTCTTGTCATTCAAACAAGTCACTACCCTTTTCTCCGGACCGCAGCAGGCTCGCCTGCATGACAGCGTAAGTGGCCTCAGCGGTACGAAGTATGCGAGGTGCCTGCGGTAATAGGAACAGGTACTCCTATCTTGAGATCGATAGTTCTACCGGTGACGAGTAGCCAATTTGTCCTTCATAAGCGATATTACTTTGCTCCATCTAGTTACACTGTTCTTGAAGAATCTGGCGATCCCCTCACTAACGTTGATCATGCGATTGATCGCTGTATTTAGTTCTTGCGAAACACCATAGAGCCCTTCTTGTGAATCTCGAAATGATTCCGTTGTGCTGACGGTCGTCCGTATCACAGCGAGCATCTTTTCAAGTGCGACTACCTCGCCCATCAAGACTTCCGCTTGCTCATCTGTCCCCACAGGGAACCAGGTTGTATAGCCAGTGATACTTTCGATTAGTAAGTTCGACGTCAGTTCGATCTTTGTTAGATATGACTCCATCGCAGCCGCATGGCTGTTGAGTTTCTTTGCGGTCCGAGCGGCGATCTTGTGTGCGATGAATGCTAGAAGATTCGGACGTTGAGCTAAGCTACGTTGAGCCAACCTGATATATATCGTTGCACGACTATTTGTCCTGGCTATTCTTGCCATCACTTCGGCCATTCCATTCATCAGTGAATTAAATGTCTTGAAGGCTTTGGCTTGATTCACCGCATGATCCAAATAACCCTTGTCTTTGGACAGGAATTCGAGGTTAATGGCGCGTTCCGCAATTCGTTTGCGTCGCGATTCGATAAGACTCAAAAGCGATGCCATTAGAACGATGACTAAGCAGGCCGTAGTGAAGCCGAGAGCCGCGTAGAGCCAAGGATAAGTCCACGCTGCGCGTCCGCTGCGCAAGTAAACCCAGATCGCAAAAGCGGGAGCTGTACCGAGAGCGAGCACTCCCACCAACAAATAGTCCAATGCTTTGCTAAGTGCCCACTCACCGAACTTAGCAGCCGCAGTGCGGATACGATTCGTTCTTTCGTCCCGATCAAATGGGCTGCCAGAATCGCCGCGCTGAACCTCGGATGGGCTTGTGGTCTTATTGCTGGCGGACCGAGGCAATTGTTGCAAACGTTTTCTTTTGGCCATAAAGCAAGCCTACATCATCGTTGGCACCGAATTAACGTAAAACATCAGATTTTTTAGACCATCATACGGAATCAAACAACTGAACCATCAAACGGATTGGCTGCTTTTTGAAGGCAGCACGTTTAGGAAGGCTTGTTGAAGCGGCGTTGCTCAGCACAACCAATCACGTTTCAGCGTTGCACTTCTTACCTATCGTTCTGATCGTAGATTTTCCCAACCTTGGCCGACATTCGCGAAACCGTTCGTGTTGACCTCAGTTTCGCATTTGCGCACAGCCACACGAAACCCTTGCGCTTAATAAAATTGATGCTATACTGCGCGGCTCCGTCCCAGACATAAGTCCCAATCAAGAACAAACAACCTCCCAATTGGCGGGTAATGCACGGCCCGGCATTATCAACAACCTTACTTTCAATCTGGAGGAGAACAGCATGAAAAAGTTTTGCGCGTTTCTTGTTTTGGCAGGCCTCTGCGCGACTGTTTTGATTTCGTCACCAGCCCGTAGCCAGGGCCGTCGAAACAAACTTCGCACCAACCCACACAAGATCGAGAACAACTACATCGTCGTGTTTGACGACGCAGTTGTTGGTGAGCGTGGCCTCTACTCCATTGCTCCCTACGTCGCCGCCGAGATGGCCGGGACGCACCGGGGAAATCTCAAGCGCGTCTATCAAAATGCGCTCAATGGTTTCGCGGTTGAGATGTCCGCGGAAGATGCGCAGGCACTCAGTCAGGACTTCAGAGTCAAGTACGTGGAAGAAGACGGCATCGTCACCGCTGACGTAACGCAGACTAATCCACCGTGGGGCCTTGATCGGATCGATCAACGCAATCTGCCGTTGAGTGGCACCTACACCTACAACTGGACCGGCGCCGGTGTTCGCGCTTACGTGATCGACACCGGTATTCTGACCAGCCACACTCAGTTTGGTGGACGTGCTTCGAACGTGTTCGACGCCTTCGGCGGCAACGGACAGGACTGCAACGGCCACGGCACGCACGTGTCGGGAACAATCGGTGGTTCAACCTACGGCGTAGCGAAGAGTTCATTGCTGCGCGGTGTGCGCGTGCTCAACTGCTCCGGCTCCGGCTCAACCTCGGGCGTGATTTCGGGAGTTGACTGGGTAACAGCAAATCACATCAATCCCGCAGTGGCGAACATGAGTCTCGGCGGCGGCGTTTCCAGTGCACTGGACACGGCCGTGAACAACCTCTCGAACTCCGGGGTGCCGATCGCGGTGGCGGCGGGCAACAGCAACGCTGATGCCTGCAACTCATCGCCGGCTCGTGCAGCGAATGCGATCACGGTTGGCGCCACGACGACCACTGATGCGCGCTCGTCGTTCTCCAACTTCGGGCCGTGTCTCGATATCTTCGCGCCCGGCTCCGGAATCCTGTCAGCGTGGTTCAGCTCCAACACTGCAACTGCAACGTTGAGCGGAACGTCGATGGCTTCGCCACACGTCGCGGGCGTGGCAGCGCTTTACAAGCAGTTCAGCCCAAGCGCTTCGTCTACCACCGTCCGCAACGCGATCGTCAACAATGCGACGACCAACAAGGTGACGAATGCTGGTTCCGGATCGCCGAACCGGCTGCTGTACTCGCTGTTCTTCTGATTTATCTTTCGACTGATTGACGCGGGTGACGCAGATCTGCTCTGATCTGCGGCATCCGCGTTCTATCTTTGGCCCTACCATTCTGACAACATGTGAGGTACCCCATGAAGCTTCAACGAAGTGTCGCGTTGATTTGCACGTTTGCCTTGCTTGCCACGATGGCTCTGGCGCAACAGGCAGCTCCCGCTTCCGCTGCGAAACGAGCACTGACTCATCAGGACTACGACGCATGGCGTTCCATCGTCGCCCAGCAAGTCTCGCGGGATGGCAAATTCGTGGCGTACGCCTACGTGCCGGAGGATGGTGACGGCGAGATCGTCGTACGCAACATCGCGACGGGAGTCGATTGGCGCGCGCCGCGCGGTTACCGTCCGCCAGTGCCGCCGCCGGACGATTCGATCCCGAACGCAGCGGAGCTAATCGCTGAACAGGCGCGCCTGCTGCGACCAGTCTTCACGGCCGACAGTCGTTTTCTTGTTTTCGGCACCGAACCCACAAAAGCGGAGTTGAACAAGGCGAAGAGAGAGAAACGCAAACCGGAAGACATGCCGAAGAACGGTCTCGGCATCATGAATCTTTCGACGGGAACGGTGACGCGCGTCGAGAAAGTGAAGACCTTCCGTGTGCCGGAAGACGGCTCCGGTTTCATTGGTTATTTACTCGAACCGAGTTCAACAACCAATCCCGCTTCTCCAACTGGCTCCGCTTCTCCAACTCCTCAACCGACAGAAGCGGTTACGACGACAACGCGTCCGCCGTCAAATCGTTCAGCTAAAAAGAAGGACTACGGCTCTGACTTGGTGCTGCGAAACACAACCACCGGCAACGAGCGAAAGTTCGAAGATGCCCTTGACTTCACTATCAGCAAAGACGCCAAAACACTGATCTTCACCACCTCGTCGCGCAAGGAAGAAACAAACGGCGTCTACGCGGTGACCACCGAAAGCGATGGCCCACCCACGACATTGCTCAGCGGCAAAGGCAAATATCAAAAACTCACGTGGGACGAAGACAACACGCAGATCGCTTTCATCAGTGATAAAGAAGACGCCGCAGCAAAGCAGCCGAAGTTTCGCGTCTATCAATGGAACCTCAAGGATCCGCAAGCCACTGAGGTCGTTTCAGTCAACTCGCCCGGCTTTCGCAAAGACATGGTGATCAGCGAACGCGCCAATCTCAGTTTCTCGCTCGATGGCAGTCACCTGTTTATCGGCTCCGCGCCGCCGCCCGAACCGGAAAAGAATCCTGATGAAGAGATTCCTGCCGATGAGAGAGTGCTCGTCGACCTGTGGCACTGGAAAGACGATTACGTGCAGCCGATTCAGAAAGTGCGCGCCGAACAGGACCGCAACAGATCATATCGCGCGGTCTACGATCTTGAGGCGAAGAAGTTTGTGCAACTTGCCGACGAGACGATGGAGAGCATCACTCCTTCGAACGATGGCCGTTACGCGGTCGGCTCAGACAATCGCAAGTATCGCGTCGCGGCTGATTACGATCCCGGTTTCAGTGATTACTACCTCGTTAACACCGCCGATGGTTCGCGCAAACTCATGGGAACGAAACAACGCGGCAGTTTCTCACTCTCGCCCAACGCGAAGTACACAATCTACTTCGACGGCAAAGACTGGTACTCATATTCTGTCGCCAGCGGTTCAGTTACGAACTTGACCAAAGACCTCAAGATCAATTTCTTCAACGAAGAGAACGACACGCCTTCAACACCCGGCCCGTACGGCATCGCCGGCTGGACCAAAGACGATAACGACGTGTTGCTCTACGACCGTTACGACATTTGGCAGGTCGCGCCTGACGGAAGCCATGCCAAAAACGTGACCGACGGCGTCGGCCGCAAGGAGAAAACTACGCTTCGTTACGTTCGACTCGATCCGAAAGAGCGCTCGATCGACGCGGACAAACCGATGCTGCTCAGCGCTGAAAACCAGGAGACGCACGACTCCGGCTTTTATCGCGACAAGGTCAACAGTGAAGCTTTGCCGCAAAAGCTCTTGATGGCCGCGAAGGATTTCAACAACCCGACCAAAGCAAAAGATGCCGACGTGCTGATCATGACAGCGTCGCGTTTCGATCAATTTCCTGACGTCTGGATGACGAACAGCAGCTTCCGCGAGTTGAAGCGCGTCAGCAATGGCGATGCGCAACGCGCGAGCTACCTGTGGGGCACCGCGGAGTTGGTGAGTTTCAAGAACGCTGACGGTGTGCCGCTGAAGGGAGTGTTACTCAAGCCGGACAACTTCGATTCGCGCAAGAAGTATCCGATGCTGGTCTATATTTACGAGAAGCTGTCGCAGGGCCTGCACCAGTTTCGTAATCCTGGACCAGGCACCTCGATCAATCCGACGTATTACGTGAGCAACGGTTACCTCGTCTTCATGCCTGACATCGTCTACACGATTGGTTATCCGGGAGCCAGTGCTTTGAAATGCGTGTTGCCGGGCGTTCAGGCGGTCGTAGATAAAGGTTTTGTCAACGAAGACGCGATTGGTATTCAAGGACACAGTTGGGGTGGTTACCAGATCGCTTACATGGTGACGCAAACCAACCGCTTCAAGGCAGCCGCGCCAGGTGCGCTCGTCGCAAACATGACCAGCGCGTACAGCGGCATTCGCTGGGGCACAGGCTTGCCGCGACAGTTTCAATACGAGCGCACGCAATCGCGGATCGGCGGCAGCCTGTGGGAGTATCCGCTGCGCTTTCTGGATAACTCGCCGATCTTCCGCGCGGATCGGGTGCAGACGCCGCTGCTGATGATTCACAACGATGAAGACGATGCCGTGCCGTGGTATCAGGGTATTGAGTACTTCCTCGCGCTACGCCGGCTCGGCAAAGAGGCGTACCTGTTTAGCTACAACGGCGAGAAGCACGGACTGCGGAAGCGCATCAACCAGAGGGACTACACGCGCCGGTTGCAGGAGTTTTTCGACCATTTCCTTAAAGGCGCACCCGCGCCGGAGTGGATGGAGAAAGGCATTCCGTACTTGCAACGTGAAAAGGAGAAGGAGAAGTACCGCGTGACGGAAGACGTCCAACCGTAAGAGTTAATAACTGTCGAACTGTCGCTACTCCTTGGAGTGGGGGGGGG
>DASXRE010000008.1:0-11405 GCA_036506775.1 Pyrinomonadaceae bacterium
CTCGCGCGCCTTCTATGCTTCTTCGATGAAGCGCTCTCGTAACGCGGCTGCGGCAAAGTGCAATCGAGTTTCCTTTTCTCACTTTCCGATTAAGCTACGGGCGAAATTGCTGTAAGGCCTCGATCATCGCATACAGTTCACTCGTGACAAGCCCAACCTTCACATCCTGCTGTGCCCGCCTCATCAGTTCAGCGCGATTGTTGCTTTTCAGCAACTGCTCGTACGAACCACGCGCACGAACCTTCAGCCAGCCAAGCCTTTGAAATTCACCAAGGTTCCGCAACAGGTAATCGCACCACTGTTGTGCTGATAACGATCTGAGATGTTGTACTGGGCCGACGGTGTAACCGCGCGGCCAGGCTTCATATTGCGGCAGCACATTCTCCAATTCCTGCGGCGGTTCCTCGCCCACACCGCGCAAACCAAACTGGCCGCCGGCAATGCGACACTCGACCATCCCAGGCGGCTCGGACGACAACACTTTTAACTCGACGCTGCTTCCGGGAAGCACCGGCGGTTCGAAGTTCGATGACGTGAAGCCAAACCACCTTCCGTTAGCCAACTCTTTGTTCGCAGTCATTGGTCCCACGTAGCCGTTGCCGTTAGGAATTGGCTTCACGTCGTCGCCAAAAGTCTGCAAGGCAAACATAGCAAGCTGTTGTTTACTCGAGCGCAAGTTCTCGATCTTGTACCTGTACTCGTATTGCCCGGAAGACGTTTTTGAAACCGTCACGCTCACGATGCCATTGATTGCATCGGGTCTTTCGTAAACGATCGTCTTTTCCTGGCCGTCGTAACCAATCCAGCGGAGTCCGTACTTGCGAGAGATCGTGTCGAGAGGCACCACGCGTGGTTTAGGATCGTAGTAAACGGGCTCTCCTGTCTTCGAGTCGTAGCGAAGTACTCGCTTCTCGTAGACGGAGGGTGACCGCAACACGATCTCTCGCTTTTGCATTGGCAGCCGGCCCTGCGCATTTACATTCAGCGCAGCGACGACAGAGAACAATAGAACGGTCAGTATTCTCATGGTCCTGTAAACCTGACGTGCCAATGGTTGAGGTTCTGCGTCTCATCCAGATAGTTAGGCGAACCTCTGTTGACGAAGATTCCAGTCAAGGTACTCCAGCGGTTAGTTGGCACATTGCCAGAGAAGACATCGCAATTCTGTCCGAGTCGATGCTCATCATGAGCAGTCATCGTGCTCCAGGTGCCGGCTATCTCAAACTTCCCGCCGTTAATCAGACTCATATCGTTAAATTTGAGCCTGTCAGCATCCGGAGCATGGTTCCCGATGCCGTAATAGATATCGGTGTAGTCTCGCGCTGACGCAGCCAGGCCCACGTTGAGAGTGGCCGTGCCATAGTGGTTATCAGGATGTGTGTTGGTTGCTCCGACCAGATTCCAGTCCTGAGTCGTAGCAATGGTACCCAGATCTGCTATTCGTACTTCGAGCACTTTGTTTGTCGCTGTCTGTCCCTGAACAGTAGCGCGAATATTGACGCTGCCGCCAAAGGCCGAGGCGTTGAAAGTCGTACTGTAGTTTCCACTGGCGTCTGTGTTTCCACTCGCGTTCGTGAACGTCCCGAGCGGACGACTGCCGGAATGGTTGACATGCCCACCGTCGCCCTGAGCCTGCACGCTGAATGAAACGTTTACGCCGGCCGCGTGAGGAGTGGTATGGAGAGTGACGGTTGTTTGCGATGTACCGCCGGTTCCACTCGGCTGAACTTCCGACGGACTGAATTCCAGATTTAGATCAAAGACATCAAGGATCTGTCCATCGGCGACGGCGTACTGGTTGTTGTTGTCGTAACAGTCCCGGCCATCGTATCCGTAGCTCTCTTCATACCTGACGAAAGCAGTCATAAAACCACTGCCGGCGTTGTCGCCACACACCTCGACCGTGTGACCCGAGGTTGGTTGACAAGTCGCAAGCTGGTTGCTCACAGTCCAGTCGGCACTGGTCGAATACGGTCCAGCCTGCACTCCACTCCCATAATACGCGGTTTCCCAAATCGAAGTAGTTTGATTACCGACGATCACGATCGGCGGCAGGAACGGATCGATGCTTCCGCCGTAGGTCGGCGGACATGGATCGTTGCAGCTATAACTCGTGCTGATCTGTTCGGCTCTGCTTACCATCTCGGCCCGGCCGATCAAAAGCAGCTTGCCGTCAGTAACACCGCGCACGGCCCACTTGAATTGACCCATGGAAGTTTCTTTCGGCAGACGTCTGCCTTGATTGTCAGACACCTGCTGATCGCGGATTTGTGCGAGGTCAAACACGGCGGTTTCGCCTGGCTGCAACTTACGCGGATCAAAGACAAAGGGCTCGCCGTCATGGTTTAACTGAGCGATAAAGCCAGCTTCGCGATCGCTGATATTTGTGATGTAAACGATCGTCGAGTAATCATCGGAAACCTTCCACGGATAAGCGCCGGTCATCGTTCGCACCGGTCCAGAGTCGCGCAAGGGTGTTTCGTAGTTCATTCCGGTTTCGTTATTGATGCCGTAGAGCGAACCGATCAAACTGCCGGCGCCGCCACTGTTTGTGACTTCGACAGTCACAACATTCAAATCGGTGCGCTTCTTCGCGTTCGCGGACAACTGACCAAGATCTACTTCCGCAGTCTGGTTAGGACCTAACGACACATCCGGTAGAGTTATCGCGTCTCCATTTGCCACTCCTCCCAACGTGAGAAACTTCGGCTGCGCCACGATTGTTTCGGAACTCGTGTTCTTTAACACCATGTGAGGTTCGATATTGCCGACGCGGAATCCGTTCCCGTAAAGATGCGGTTGTTTCGTCAGCTTTGGACTGTAGAAACGAATCACGCTGTTGAAGTTTCCGTGTCGGTGAAGAAATTATACCGGTCGGCACGACACTGCCTGCCGCACCAATCACTTCCAGCCTGACACTGGCCGGCCTATCAGATGATCGTCCCTCCTGACGAACGATTTGTGTCCCGTGCGGCGCCAGGCTAACAACCTGCGCAGGTTGATCGCCGAATCTCACGTTAACGCTTGTGGCTTCGCCGGTTACGTTTCCTAAAGCAATGATCGACGAACTGTCTTTTGGCGTCCACCAGGCAGCCTCATACAAGTCTGAGCGGGATTCAGAGACAACGGTGAAGAATTCATCGACGCTGCTTCCACTGTTGACCTTCAAAAAGCGCATTTGGGCCCACATTTCCCGGTTCGTGCCGTAGTAAGACAACGTCATGCCGCCCGAATCGCGCACGCCGCGTGCATACTTCGGCAAGAGATCCTTGATTTTTACATAGCGGATCTCCTGCGACTTGATGCTTACCTTCTCCGCTACTATCTGTGTGCCGTCAGCTTTGTAAAAAGTCGGCGAGACCTCCATCGTTTTCGGGCTGCGAGAATTGAAGACTATCTCGCTCTCCCGGGCCTCGCGCAAATCTACCAGGGGAGTGTATATGACCTGGTCACCGATAGGACCACAGTGCGGACACTTGTTCTTCTTGTCCTGTTGCCGCAGTTCGATTGCTTTCGTGATTGACTCGTCGACCACTGCCGGCGCGGACTTGCGTGAAGCGCTTGAACGCGAGGTGTTTGCGAAGAAAAGAAAGCCCAGACACAGAAAGACTGTGACCAGAAACCAGAACGTTGTGGTTCGGTGTACACGTGCAACGAAACGACAATTGTGGTGAGCGCGATGCATAGGACCTCCTCTGGCCAAGCGGTGGTGTGAGCCTGACGATGTGCGGAGACGTAGTGATGCGCCACACACGCCGTGTTGTTTGATGAAGCGTTACCGCGAGGCTTTTCGGGAGGGAGTCGCGCGAAAACGAGGGGTGTCGTTAAGAGTGGACGTGGCGCACTCTACTCCCGCCTCTGATCGGTGTCAACAATAATTTTTACGATTTGTTTGATCGGTCCAGATGGCTGGACCATTCGTGCGCGATCGGCTATCAAGACACGACTATTGGATGCAAAACACTGCTCCCACTGCAGCATTGTGCGGCAGGTGTAGAATGTGCATTCGCTAGTTCAGCAACGGAGCAACCGGTAATGAAAAGCTATCGCAAAGAGCTGTGGTTCAATGTGCCGACTCGGAGAGCGTTCATTAACATCACGCCGCAGGTTCAGGAGTGTTTGCGGGAGAGTGGCGTTGTAGAAGGCCTCGTGTTGGTGAATGCGATGCACATCACGGCATCGGTTTTTATCAATGATGACGAGAGTGGACTACATCAGGATTACGAAACGTGGCTTGAGCAACTCGCGCCGCACGAACCAGTCAGCCAGTATCATCACAACAAAACAGGCGAAGATAACGCTGACGCGCACATAAAACGACAGGTGATGGGCCGGGAGGTTGTCGTGGCGATCACCAAGGCGCAGTTGGACTTTGGACCGTGGGAACAGATTTTCTATGGTGAGTTTGATGGTGGGCGCAGGAAGCGCGTGCTGTTAAAGATCATCGGCGAGTGAGTCAGTTTCATTTCTGCCAACTGGCACTATTATGAAGGGATGTTTTGCACAAAAACTCAGGTCGAACTTGCAGAAAGTCATCAGTACCACCTGCGGCAGCGGGTGGGTCAACCGCCACGCAATTAGCTCGTATGCCTGTTAGCCGTAACCTCGACCCACCCGCTACCGCAGGTGGTACTCACTTCAAGCTTTGCGCGACGCACGGTTTTGGAGTTTTTGTGCAAAGCTATGAAGGGACCACGTGGTAATTCGCCATACCTGATCTTACGGCGAACCTCGAAGCAATGACTCCAGCTCTTTAGTCGCTTCTTCAACTGCGCGTTTCGCGTCTTCGACTGTCTGCGCCGCCTCCTCAAGCTCGTCGGTGGTGCTTTGCGCGCGGCGCGCTGCCGCTTCGGACGCGGCAGTTGCCTTCTCCAGGCGTGCCTCTGCTTCGCGTCGATCGCTCTCGGCTTCCCTCGCCTCTGCTTTCACCTTTTTCTGTTGCCCTTCCAAACTCTGTGCTCTCGCTCGCGCATCGGTCAGCGATCTCTTCGCATCCTGCAATGAGACTTTTGCGGCAGCTATCTTTGCCTGACGAATCTTGCGTGCATCGTCCGTCGGCGGCTTTTGCTGAGTGTTTGAGGCCGCTGTTGTGCCTGACTTCCGCGACGGCGCGCTCAGCGCCGGTTCCTCAGCGTGGCCCAGCCCGCCAGACATCAATGAAGCGAGTGCCTCAAAACTCGGTGGATCGACGTCGTTGGTAAGGCGTCCCGGAATTGGACCATCGCCAAGCAACGCGTAGGCGGACAGCGCTTCGAGCGTGGTAGTGATGCGACGAATCGTGTCGGTTGTCGGGCTGTGACCTGCATCGGTCAACAACTCGCTTGCCAGATCTGACAGGTTCGCCAGCGCTTCGCGGCGCGCGTCGAGCGAGTCGCGCATATTCGCGGCTTTACTGGTGGTGCGGGACGCCGGAGCCGAGCGAAAGCGTTTACCTGTAGCGATTAGCTGGTTGAATGCGTCGCGGTGGTCCCAATAAAGCTGGTTCACGGTCCATGCCGAAATTGACGGCTTGGTCAGCAGCTTCACGCGCTCGGCGTCGTTCTGACGGCCGTCTTTCTTCAGCCGGGATGCCAGGGCGTTGCGAGAGCTGGTGAACTCTGCCAACGGCAGCCTGAACAAAGCATCAATCTCATCATCAAGCTTCATATAACGAGCGGCACGCGGTAGGTCACGATCGGAGTTATTACTGCCCGGGCTTTTTAAAGATCGCGTCGTCGATGGCGATATTATGTTCCAGTTCCTCCACCTGGACCGCGAAGTTGAACGACTCAAAAGCAAAGCGTACGTTGAACGGAACCTTCACGCCGTCGACGTCCTTGTAATCATCCAGATGAACTTTCACGAAGACGGTGCCGCGGCCGGCTTGTTTGCGGGCCATATCCCAACGGACCAGCAGGCCATTCTCAACATCGAAAAACAACTTTTCAGCGGGACCTTTCGCTGGCTTACCCTCGATCACATACATGTCGCGGCCGTTTAGACGTGCTTTGTTCTCGAGTTTCATGCTGTCGAAGAGACTGCGGATGTTGCCCGCACTGTAGACTTCTGCGTCGCGCGCCAGTTCGGCAATTTCCTGCGGACTGGAATCACTGACGGTGCCGGCCGGTGTTTGCACCCAACGCGTTTGACCGTCGAAGCCTTTCTTGAGTGTGCCGATGCGCGGAAACTCGACGATCGTCAGTGTCTTCTCTGGTTCCTTGCGCCAGCTCTCGATCGTTCCCTTCATGCCAGACAGCACGAAGGTTCCTTTCATTCTGTAACTCTTGATGGAGTCAATGGCCTCTCTGCCGCCGAGCGCCTGTTCGTAGCGCTGGAGGATTTGATCAATAGCGGTCTGCTGGGTCGGTGACGGAGTTGCTGAAGGGTCAGCGTGGTTTGACTGGTGACGAGCACAAGAAAGTTGCATCGTCAGTAAAGCGGCCGCCAGTAGCGGCAATAGTGGGAGCCTTTTCATCTGCCTGCATTCTAGCAGTGCGGCATTCTCGCGATAAGTATTTTTGGCTGCCCAGGCTCTGATGCGCTTCACTTCGTTTTCGAAAGCTTGCTTGGAACTATCACTACTTTCACATCAACTTTGTCGCCGTCCACTTCAAAGACGAGATAGTGATGAGAAGCGCTACAGTTTTTGCTCGAACCGCTGGGGCAACTGTCGAGCGGGGCTCCGGCGCCACCGCTGACGAGATACACTGGACCATCCGACGAGCCGCTTGTTTTCGAAGCCGGAGTGAGCGTGTCGCTACTGGCATTAAAGTAGATGTGTTCGTGCGCGGCGATCACGTACGAAACGTTTGGATACTTCGCGAAGAGCGCTTCCAGTTCATCCGCATTCTCTTTGTTGAGCCGCGAACCCTTCTTCGCCGGCTTAATCGGATGATGCATGAAAACAAAGATGTGCGCCTTGTCTTTGTTGGCCTCCAGATCAGCCGTCAATAACTCAATCTGCTGCAGGCTGACAAAACCCGGATCAAGTTTCAGTTTGTTCGCGACTACCTTGCCTTCCGAACGCACCGCCGTAATCGGTGGAACCTCTTCTGTGTTCACAGCGATGAAACGCGAGTTGCCGTAGTTGAACGCTCCATACGCTGGCGCATTCGACGGATACTTCATCTCTTCGAGATAAAGCGCCTGCATCTGCTCGTCCGGCGTTTCAGAGGTTTCATCTGTGTTACCGTCTTTAGACTTCGTTACCAAGTCCATTTCATGATTACCCGGAGAGTTGAAGATCGGAACGCCCGCGGTGTGTGCGACGCGGAAAAACTCCTTGTACTGCGCTTTCAGCGTTTTTTTATGCATTGGTTTACCGGCTTTTCTGAATCCTGCGATGATGTCGCCGGACCAAATCATGAAATCCGGCTTGTGCCGTTTGGAGTGTTTCATGATGTAGGCCAGCGTTGCCGGCTGTATGGGAGTATCACCTGACGGGCGATTGTCACCCGCGGCGATGAACGTGAAGTGAGTCTTGGTTGGATCATCTTTGAGTTGGCCCGTGCGGGGCACAGGAGACAACGTCGGAAAACCGGTGCCGCTTTGCGCGTAAGCAGCAGAACATGACAAGAGCACGGCACACACGATCGCCATGAGAGAGAACGTTTTCATCGAGGGAGCTCCTTATCCAGAGGTCTTCGAGCTTGGTCCAACAAGGGCTTAACCGACCATGCGGTATATGGTCCCATTCGTGTTGTTGAAATGAGGTATGCAGAGGGGACAGATTAAAGATAGACGTAGCGAATGGCAAGGATTCGCTACGAACCTGGCAATACACACCGGAAGGCGGCGCGCAGAGACTAGCCAGCGGCTGCGCGTGGCGACACAGCGGTGGCTGCTTCCGCAACGATCTCAGCAACCACCGCTGGATTCGACACGAAAGGAACGTGACTGGATTTCACTTCGCGAGTGGTGGCGCCCATTCGCTTCGCAAACACACGCTGCAAGTCGGGATTGATGGCCTGATCCTCGTTCGCAATCAAGTACCAACTCGGAATGTTCTTCCACGCGGGCGTACCATACTTCTGCCCAAACGTCTGCGAGTTGATCGGCTTTTGCGCCGCCGACAGGATGCTCAAATCCCGTTCTGAAACGTCCGCCGCAAACGCTTCCGCAAATTTACTTCTGTCGATGTAGAGAAAACCGGCTGCATCCGGAACCAGTGCCGCACTGATCTTTGAAGGATATTTCCGCAACAACGACTGCAGGTCCTCATCAGCGTCCGGGCCAAACGCGGCGATGTAAACGAGCGCCTTGACGTTTTTCCGATCCAGGGCCGCCGTAGTAATCACCGCGCCGCCATAAGAGTGACCGACAAGAATTACCGAATCGCCCTGAGCGTCTATTACGCGCTGAGTAGTCGCGACATCGTCGGCGAATGACGTCAGCGGATTCTGCACCGCAGTGACGTCGAAACCGCGCTGTTCCAGTAGTGGAATGACGCTTCCCCAGGACGAACCGTCAGCAAAGGCTCCATGAACCAAAATAATCGTGACGTTCTTCATAGCAATCTCCTTCAACTTGGGATCAGTGGAGTCATTTTCGGTTAACTGCCGAGGTTCTGCATCACGCAATTGAAGTCTTTTTGCATAACTCGACGGGTGGAGCCGGCAATAACACGAAGGTGTTACATGGTATTCTGGAGCCAGTTTTTGGTGAGTAAACAGTGGCGATGCAAACTCGACAACTTGTTCTACGCGCCGGGCGGCGAATTTGAACTGCGGGATCCTGACTCTGGCCGAAGCGCACGGATATAAAAACGTCTCGCTCACGCGCGTCGAAGGAAAAGGCCACGAGCGCCTCGCAGACGAAGTACTGGCTTACTTTTCGTCGCTACCATAACGAGGTTGTTACAAAACATTTGAAACTCCCTCAACGTACGCCAGCGCACCGATCTGCCCGTCGCCGACTGATACGCTTCAGGCCGTTCCCCAAGACAGGTTTGAGCAATGATGAACAAAAAAACACCGCTGCTGCTGGCCGTACTGGTATGGCTTTTTATCGTCGCCACGTTCTATCCACAGGAGAAAGTTTTCGCACAGGAAGATGCTTACTCCGGTCGCATCATCACGGGAACTGTCTATTTTATCGGCGGGCCGAGGCCCGCCCGATCTCTGCCGTTCAGATTAGTCATCAACCGCCTTTCTACGCCTGAAGAGATCAATCAACTCAATGCGGTGCTGAAGTCCGGCGGACAAGACGAACTCCTGCGAACACTGTCGCGCATGAAGGCTGGACGCATTGAGATCGGTACTGGCGTTGGTATTCCAGCGAACGTGATCATGGCAACAACCGACGAGGGCCGGACGAAGCTCACAGTTCTGTATCAACGAGATATGCGGTTTGCTGAACTTCGCTATGGCGCGCGTTCAACGAACTACCCGTTCGGTTATGCCGAGCTGTACGTGGGCCGTGGAGAGAATCAGGGCATGTTGATACCGGCGGCGCGCGTTACTTTGCGCGACGGCAACACGTGGGAAGTTGAGGATTTCGGAACCTTCCCCGCACGACTCATGGGCTTGCAGGTCCGCGGCCGCAGTTCAGTGGGCTAGGGATCTTTGAGTTGCAACAAGGCGGGTATGCAAGTCCAAACGGTCGCCTAGCCGCACATGACGATCGGTCGTTCCGCTTTCTCGGCGGGTTTCCAATTCGCCTGAATGGTGTAGACCCCGTCTCTCCATGTTCAGACCCTTCCTGCGGAGCTTTCAAAAACACCAGAATATTAGACTCGCTCTTCGAGCTGTCCGTCTGCACCCAGCTTTCATCTACTGTCTCTGCGCCACTAAAGCGGTCGAGTAGTGATATGGTCCACCGAGCGCAGCTTACACTGAGATTTGGAAGGAGTTGTGGATGTATTTCCGAAAATCAAAAAAGCTGTGGCAAAATCCGTCACGAACACATATGCGCGATTCATCAGGCTCAAATCCAGGCGGGCTGCTATTGACCATACTTGCCGCCCTGCTTCTCGCGACCATGGCCCAAAAAGCATCCGCCCGCGACGATTCACCCGCGAACCTGGCCCGCGACGTCACGATCTATCGCGACACCTACGGCGTGCCCCACATCTTTGGCCGCACCGACGCGAGCACGGCATTCGGTTTCGCTTACGCTCAGGCGGAAGATAACTTTTGGCGCGTTGAGGAAAACTACATCCACGCATTGGGGCGAGCTTCTGAGTTGTATGGCGAGAAGTCTCTGGATGAGGATCGACTCAACCATGCACTCGAGATCCCCAGGTTGGCCCGCGAGGAATACGCGCGCCTCGACGCACACATGCGCTCGTTGTGCGACGCCTTCGCCGCTGGTTTCAACTACTATCTCTCGCGCCATCCCGAAGTTCGTCCGCGTCTCCTCAACAGGATCGAACCGTGGTACACACTCGCTTTCATTCGTTATAACTATTACCAGAACGGCTTCGCCCGTGATCGAAACCTGCGGCAGATCGGACTGCAAACCGCCGCGATCGACGACGATCTGAAACAACACACCGGTTCGAATGGCTGGGTCGTTGGTCCATCAAAAAGTGCGAGCGGTCACGCGCTGCTCTTCATCAATCCGCACCTGCCGTTCTTTGGTCCCGGCCAGGTTTATGAAGGCCACGTTCATAGCGATGAAGGCTGGAATTTCACCGGTTACGCACGCTTTGGCTTTCCGCTGCCGTATGTCGGCCACAATGAAAACGGCGGCTGGGTGAGCACTGACAATGCGGCGGACTTGACCGACGTTTACCTGGAAACATTTGACGATCCGGCTCGTCCGCTCGCTTACCAGTACGGCAACGGATATCGCTTGGCCACGGAGCACGTCGAAGAGATTCGAGTCAAGACGGCGACCAGTATCGAGACGCGCAAGTTCACCATGCGCAGAACGCACCATGGTCCGATCGTGGGTGCGCGCGATGGCAAACTGCTTTCGCTGCGCATGGCGAAGTTTGAATCCGATGGCTGGCTGCGCGAATGGTACGACATGACGCGCGCAGACTCGCTTGCGGCACTCAGGCGAGCGATCGCCCCGCTCAATATGCTCTTCGGCAATGTGATGTATGCCGATCGTCAGGGAAACACCTGGTATCTCTACAACGGCGCCGTGCCGAAACGCGATCCGCGTTTCGATTGGTCCAAGCTGGTGGATGGGAGCGATCCAGCGACGGAATGGCAGGGCTATCACACGATGGACGAGTTGCCTCAACTCACAAATCCGAAAACCGGGTGGATGCAAAACTGCAACACGAGTCCTTTCTTGTTAACGAGTGAAGGCAATCCTGATCCGAAGCAGTTTCCGAAGTATATGGTCCAGGAGGGCGACAATCCTCGTGGCGCGATCTCCAGAGAGATCCTCGCGAGTAAATCAACCTTCACCTTTGATGAATGGACGCGTATCGCTTTTGACACTCGAGTAATAAATGCCGGCAAACGCTTGCC
>DASXRE010000009.1:0-5242 GCA_036506775.1 Pyrinomonadaceae bacterium
GTACCTCCTTGGAGTGCGGGGACTCGTCACCGCTTTGGTCTGGAAGCGGAATCAAAAGCGGCGACGAGTCGCCGCACTCCAAGGAGGCGTCCTATGGGTTCAAACTGCATCACTGCTACCGATTTACCGTTCAGTTCTTGACAGTATTTGGGGCCTGAACGACAATGTTTCCCTAACTTCGGCTGGTTCTTGTAAGTCTCCTCGCTTGAACCGGTTCGGCCTGTCATCCCGATTCTGCGGCCAGTGGGACTTTCGTAGCGGAGGTCGTTATCACATGAGAAGAGTTGTCGGTTTGAGTTTATCCCTGCTCGCGCTCATTTCACTTTCGGCTGGCACTATCGAGGCCGGCAGCTCCAGATCACTCGCTACCATTTCGGGAATTGTCACGGACAACAAGGGAAATCCGCTCGCGGGCGCACTCGTCTCGCTGTTGCGCGAAGGCGCAATCAAGCAAAGTGTGAAGCACACTCTCACCGATCGGCAGGGCAGGTTCATCGCGAAGGTGACACCGGGCCGTTATGGAATCAAGGCGATCGCTACTGGATTTAGTGAGGTCGCCTTCAACGCCGTCGACGTAAAAGCTGCTGACGAACTGGTCTACAAGTTCAACCTGGAACCGGTTGGCTACGGCAACACGTTGCCTGAGCGACGTCGCGATCGTGACGACGTGAAGTGGACCCTGCGTTCCGCGCAAACACGACGTTCAATCTTCCAGGTGCAGGAAGGCGAAGACTCAACCGTCCGCGCCGTTGCTGACGCTGAAGCCACTGCGACGGAGACCGCGCCCGAAGTTCAGTCAGACTTTTCCGGTTCACGATCGAAAACACATGGAGTGCTGGAGAGTTATTTCGCCACCAACGGTTTCTCGTCTCCTTACGTCGGTTTAAACTTCGCGGTCTCCACTCCGATTTCCGATCAAGTCGAACTCATCTTTTCCGGTCAAACGGGATCTGACGAAGCTCCCGAGCGGCTCGAAGCGTCGACGCGCTTTCGCGTAGGGGACCACCATAAAGTTGGTGTGACTGCTGCAGGTTTGCGTTACGAAGCGCCGGTCTGGAACGGCAGAGGAAACGAACACGGAGATCTCGGCGGTCAGGTTTCGTTGCGCGCTGTCGATGAATGGATTGTGCGCGACGGCATCGTGATCGTGATGGGTCTCGACTACTCGCGCTTCATCGGCGCGGGCGGCGCACAGAGTTTCACGCCACGCTTCGGGGTTCAGTTCGATGCCAACGCACGCACCCGCGTGAAGGCAGCCTTCGCTTCGGGTGGAGATGAAGACGGCATTCAAAGCGTTGCGACTTTCGAAGACGAGCAGGTGGTCTTTCGCCGGCAGCCATTGCGGCCCATTGCTTTTGTCGATGGTCAAGCGGTGCTCGAACGCAGTCATCGTCTCGAGTTTGGCATTGAGCGCGTACTCGACAACAGTTCAAACGTTGAAGCGACTGCTTTCTTCGACACGACGAGCGGACGCGGTGTGGGCCTGTTGAGCATTCCGGCGACGGCATTCTCGGGCCCGGCCGGTGATGCGTTCGCAAGCGTCGCAAATCAGCAGGGATCGTCGCGCGGCGTGCGCGTGGTCTACACCCGTCGTTTGAATCGCGTGTGGACCGCTTCCGCGGGTTATGCGTTTGGACGCGGACAACGATTATCAGCGACAGGCTTTGCGACTCCCGCTGATCTCTTCGAAAACGGTCTATTCCAAACGGCAGCCCTGCAACTTGGCGCGGGTTTTCGAACTGGTACGCAGGTGCGAACTGTATTCCGCTTCTCGCCCGAAGCGACGGTCTTCGCGATCGATCCATTTGCGGGACGGCTGGGCGTTTACGATCCGTCGTTGAGCATTCAGGTGACGCAGGACTTGCCAAGCTTCGGTTTGCCCGTTCGCGCTGAAGCCATTCTCGATGCAAGAAACTTGCTCGACGCTCAGACTGCTACTGAGAACGGCGAGTTCATAACCTTCGTCGGCAACAACCGGCGATCTGTTCGCGGCGGAATAGCGGTCAGGTTCTAGACCTTCCAAATTCTCGGAAAATTCCGAAAAGTTGGATTGAACTCAACAATTTAGACCTCAAAGCTCGGCTTTAGGCCGCGCGGATCACTCGGAACATTCCTTGCCTAAACTGCTTGGATCGCCCGGTGAGGAGATTCGGGCGTCGTCGAGGAAGCAGTGAAGCAATCGGTACTCACAACCAAGACCTGGTTTTTGCTGATCGGAGCAGCGCTCCTGATCAGTGCCGGTCTCCTCAACTTCGCGCAACGCGCCCGCCAGGAAACACCCGCGTGGGACGGGGTGGAGTGGGTCGATAGCTCGCAAGGCATCATCGCCAAAAACATCGAAAAAGGATCTGCGGCAGACAGGGCGTGGCTTCTGCCCGGCGACCGTCTGGTCGGTATCGCGCTCGATGCGCGAGCGAAGCCTGACGAGGTCGTGAGGGCGCGCGACGTGCAGATCTATCTCGATGCGGCGCACGCCGGTGGTCAGGTGCACTACCTCATGCAACGGCCTTCCTATTCGCCGGAGACACAAAACTACTGGGCCGATCTCGACAACCTCGGCTCGATTCATCGCTGGACGCCGCGCGTCATTTACATCAACGTCATCGGTCTGGCCTATCTGCTGATCGGCTTCTTCGTCCTGTTCAAGCAGGGGAGCCGCGCTCCGTTTGTCTTACACTTCGCGACACTCTGCCTCGCGGCTTTCGTCTTCCATTTCTATACGCCGACCGGCACCTATCGCGATCTCGATCTGGCAATCGCGTTTTTGAAAAACTCGGCGTTCATTCTGTTTGCACCGCTGTTTCTGCATTTCTGTGCGCTCTACCCGACGAAGCAACAACTGTTTGCGAAGAAGCGCTGGAACGCGATCTGGCTTTATGTGCCGGCATTTCTGCTGCTGTTGATGGCGGCAGTCGTCTTTCTGCCGCTCGGAGCTTTTGTTTATCTCAGCGGTGCCTTGAGCGCCGTAGGCATCAAGGCTGGCGGAGTTTCGGAATCGTTCGTCGACGTTTTCTATCGCCTCAGCTTCTTGCACTTCATCGTCGGGCTCGTGGTCAGTGGTGTGCTGCTGGTGCGAACTTACGTCACCGCGAGGAACGCGCTGGTGCGACAGCAGATGAAGTGGGTCGTTTGGGGAACGATCCTCGCCATTGCGCCCTTCACGCTTCTCTACGGGGTGGTTTACTTGTGGGGCGCGCAGACTGATCGTTGGCTTACCGACATTGCCGTGTTGCCGTTGATCGCGATCCCGTTCGCGTTTGGTTACTCGGTGCTGCGTTATCGCTTGATGGACGTTGAGCTGGTCGTGCGGCGCGTGTTTGTTTACGCGCTGACAACGATCGCGATTGCGCTGCTCTTCGGTGTCGTGGTCTATACCGGCGGTCTTTATGCTTTCGGCAGCGATGAGGGCTTCAGCTCCGGCGAGATTACCTTGCGTGTTGTTGCGGCTGTCGTGGCGATGGCGGCGATCGTTATGGTCGCGGCTCCCGTGAAGAACCTCCTCCAGGAACGCGTCGACCGGCTCTTCTACGGCGAGCGTTACGATCTCAGAAACAGTCTGCTGGACTTTGGCCGCACGCTGTCTGCGACGACCGCGCTCGATCCGCTGCTTGATTCGCTGGTCAGCCGGTTGCAGGAAGTGATGAACGTCGGGCGCGTCGCGATCTTTATTGAAGACAGGCTCGCACCGAACGGTTACAGCGCCGTGCGATCAGTTGGGCTTGATTCGCCCGTGGCCGTCCCACCTGATTTTCGCGAAATGATTCGCGTGCGCTCGGCGGAAACGGGCGTGGTTCGGGCCGACGATCTCGAACTCGCTTCGGATGCAACAGCTTCCGCCAAACGAACGCTTCATTACTTTGCGCCGTGTGTTGTGCGCGGCCGCATGGTGGCGGTGATTGGCTTGGGTCGCTCCGTCGACGGCGCATTGCTTTCATCAGAGGACGTCGAGATCCTGCGCACGGTTTCGGGTTATGTCGCGGTCGCGATTGAAAACAGTCTCCTCTATAAAGATCAGCAAGAGCGTGCGAGCGAGTTGAAACTGCTGAAGGAGTTCAACGAGTCGATCATCGAATCGATCAACGTTGGTCTGCTGGCCGTCGATTTGGAAGGACGCGTGACGCGTTTGAACTCCGCACTCGAACACATCCTCGATCTGCGTCGCGATGCAGCGGTTGGGCGGCGCGTTGAGGACCTGTTCTCTGAAGACTTTGCCGACACGCTGAAACAGGTTTTAGGCAAAGACGGCTGGCATTTGCAGGAAATCCGCAACATCTACAAGCTGCACACAGCCACGCGCGCCAATCGCGCTCTCGTTCTGAACATCGCTCTGGCGCCTTTGCAGGATGCACAGGGACAAACGGGTGCGCTGGTAGTGCTCGAAGATGTGACAACGCGAATTAGTCTCGAAGAGCAGTTACAACAACGCGAGAAGCTCTCGTCGATCGGCTTGCTCGCAGCAGGCGTGGCCCACGAAGTGAACACCCCGCTCACCGGGGTTTCTTCGTACACGCAGATGCTGCTCGCGATGCTGAACGAAAACGATCCCAAGCACGCGCTGTTGCAGAAGGTCCGCACGCAGGCCGAACGTGCGACGAACATCGTCAACAACTTGCTCAACTTCTCGCGCACCGGCAGCGCCACGGAGTTTGCTGATGTGGACGTTGCGCGCGTGTTTGACGACACGTTGCAATTGCTCGAGCCACAGTTGCGCCGGAGTCAGATCGAGATTGTGCGCGCCTACGAGAAGGATGCGCCCGAGGTCTACGGCAACGCCGGCAAGCTGCAACAGGTGTTTACCAACCTTCTGCTCAATGCGCGCGATGCGATTCCCGATGGCGGACGAATCATCGTTTCCACGAGCACGGCTGATGACGGATCGCTCGTTGCCGAGATTTCAGACTCGGGCATTGGCATCGCACCGGAAAACGTCGCGAAGATTTACGATCCTTTCTACACGACCAAGGGAGTCGGGCAGGGCACTGGTCTCGGCCTCGCGGTGTCGTACGGCATCGTTCAGGAACATACCGGGCGGATCAGCGTCGAAAGCACGCCCGGCCGCGGCACGACGTTCCGCATCACGCTTCCCGCCGCTCGATCTCGTGCTCGACTTCAAGCCGTCGGCGACTAAGTCCATCCACAGATTCCGCAGAAAGAAGAACCCGCAAGCCTGTTCCACAGGACGCTTCCTTGGAGTGCGACTCGTCGCCGCTTTCTGATTCCGCTTTCAGACCAAAGCGGTGAC
>DASXRE010000010.1:0-5767 GCA_036506775.1 Pyrinomonadaceae bacterium
ACCACAGAGACACGGAGACACAGAGACAGCGGGCGAGGGAGTTAACTCCTTTTTCGCCCGCTTTTTTTGTTTCTTTGCTACCCTTTCAGAGGGTGTGATAGGCTGGCCTTTCTCGCGAAATGAAGAGATAAGAGGCGCAACAACTGATGAAAAAATGTCCGCAGTGCGGGGTTGAATATTCTGACGCCACTACGCTCTGCCCGGCCGACGGCGTTGCGCTCGAAAAGACCGACGACTCACTGATCGGCACCACTCTCGCCGGAAAATATCGCGTCGACGAACGCCTGAACGAGGGCGGCATGGGCACCGTCTATCGCGCCACTCACGTGCTGATGGAAAAGACGGTGGCGATCAAAGTGTTGCGGCCGTCGCTTGCTGCGGATGAAAAGATCGTGGCGCGCTTCTCGCGTGAAGCGCGTGCCGCTTCGCGTATCTCGCACCCAAACGCGTTGAGCGTTACTGATTTCGGCGAAGACGAGAACGGCACTGTGTTTCTCGTGATGGAGTTTCTGAGCGGCAGGACACTGAAACAGGTAATCCGCGAAGACGGTCCGTTGCCGCTGCAAAGAACCGTTGAGATCACGCGGCAGGTGGGTGACGCACTCAACGCTGCGCATCTTCAAGGCGTTGTTCATCGCGATCTCAAGAGCGACAACATCATGTTGCTCGACACAATGGTTGGCGACCACGCCAAGGTGCTCGACTTTGGTATCGCCAAGATCAACGAACCCGAAGGAACGCGTGATGTTGGACTCACGGCGCCGAACCTGGTGATCGGCACGCCGCAGTACATGTCGCCGGAACAGTGTTCACAGGAATCAGAGATCGATTCGCGCTCGGACATCTACTCACTCGGCGTGATTCTCTACGAGATGCTGGTCGGGCATGTGCCATTCTCAGCAGATTCGCCGACGATGGTGATGATGAAGCACCTGCAAGAGCCCGTGCCGTCGGTGCTCGATGAACGAAGCGACATACCCGCGACGGTGGCGCGCGTCATTGCGCGAGCAATGGCAAAGCTTCCCGCCAATCGTTACCAAACGGTTGCGGAGCTCGTGGAAGACCTGACGATTGCATCCGGAATGGCGCAGTTTGCTCCGGTGCCAACTCCGACGACTGTAACTGTCACCCCGCCTCCAATAATTCCGATAGTAAGTGACGATCCGGACGAAGTGACGGTAGTGAGAACGCGATCGGAAGCACCGCCGCCACCAGTTCACCGACGTCCTCCGGTAACAGTGCCGGTACAAGGCCCGACGATGCCGCCTCAGGCGGCTGCCGCGAGTTTTAATCCGTTAAAGGTGATCATTCCGTCGATCGCTGCGTTGCTCGTGGTGTTTGTCGCAATCTATGCATTGAAGAGCAACTCCACCGCCGCGGAGAATTCGAACGTCAATCAGCCGCAGCAAACACTCGCTGCTGATCCCAATAGTCAACCGGTGCAACCGGGCGCGACGCCGACAGGGAAAGGTGAAGAAGGAATTCCTTCGGGCGGAAGCATCAGCGTGCCTGCGAATGTGAGTGCGAGTCCGAATGCGAACGTTGCCGTTTCGCCGGAGCGGCTTGAGGATGTGAGTCCGACGGCGAACGCGAACGAGAACAGCAACGCGAACGCAAACAGCAATTCGAACAGCAACAGCAATCGAAAGGCGCCCGCATTGCCAGAGCCGACGCGCAGCGTGGTTCCGGAGGTTGTGCCTTCACCAGTTGCGACGAAGCCGCCCGAGAAACCGACTCCAAATCCCACACCTACCCCGCCGCTTTTTTGATCATTTGCGCGAGTGCGGCGTCATCTTGGATCGAGATCTCTACTTCCAGAACGTGCCACGGAAGCGAGAAGGAGAGAGGCCGTAACTTCACGGCGTCTTTTGCTGTCGTGATCAGGCTCTTCGCTCGAGCGCGGGTTGAGGCGCGAACAAGATCGTCGATATCGTTTTGCGTGTACCAGTGGTGATCCGTGAATGCCTTCTCGAAGACGAGTTCGTATCCGCTATTCCTCACTTGTTCAAAAAACGATTGTGGATTTCCAACGGCACAAAACGCGGCAACCGGACCTTCCAGGTCTGGATTTCGCACTGCGCGCATCGTCGATTGGAAAACAGGACGAACACCGATTAAGTCACGGATCTGTTCAGCCAGTGAGTTGAGGTTGGTTCCTTGATCGCAGCGCGTCAGGACGACGCAATCGGCGCGGCTTAGACCGGAGATTGGTTCACGCAAACGCCCGTACGGCAAAAGTTGTCCGCCGCCCCACGGATTCGTCGAGTCGATCGTCACGATGTCCAAGTCTCGTGCGAGACGCAGGTGCTGAAAGCCGTCGTCCAAAACAAAGCATTCGGTTCCGAACGTTTCGATCGCGTACCGTCCCGCACTGATGCGATCGGCGTTGCTGATCACCGCGGCTGATCCCAAAAGATTGTTCGCGAGCAGATACGGTTCATCACCAGCCTCGGCGGGCGACGCGAGGATCGTCTGACCGTCTGACACGATCACCTGTTTTCGCGGATTCTCTCGTTTGTAACCGCGCGTGAGTATGCAGACGTTCTTGCCGGTGGCGGCCAGAGTTTTAGCGACCCACTCGACCAGCGGCGTCTTTCCGGTCCCGCCAACAGTAATGTTGCCGACGCTGATCACTGGACGCTCGAGTCTCGTCGTGCGAAACGTGCCGCGTTGATAGAGCGAGAGACGCGTGCGCGTGACCGCACCGTACAACGTACTGAGCGGAGGAAGCAGCAACGATTTCATGAAGTATGCGCGTTGGCCGGCAAGAGCGAATCTGATGGCGAACTGTTGGACTGATTCATCACCAATAGCGGAGTGATCAGTTTCATCGTTTTGTCGGTGGCGCCTTGATTGGTGGCGACGAGTTCTTTCGCGCGGCTTCCTAACCGGGTTCGCCATTCAGCCTCGGTGAGCAGCCGGCGCAAGAGTTCCGTCAAGGCTACGACCGCGTCTGCACCTTCGAGCGGCGGCAGTTGAACTATTGCCTCTGCTTCATTGAGCAGATCCACGATCGCCTGGAAGTTATGCGTGTAGGCGCCGGTTACGACAGCCACGCCGTGAGCCGCAGGCTCAAGCACGTTGTGTCCGCCGCGATCGACGAGGCTGCCGCCAACAAAGACCGCAGTGGCAAGTGAATACATCGCCGGCAGCTCGCCGATCGTGTCGAGCAAAATCACGTCTGCGCTCGCATCGCTGACTTGCGGCAGATTTGTTCTTCGCGCCCAACTCAAGCCAGAAGCTTCAACCAATTCTGCGACTTCATTGAACCGTTCCGGATGCCGTGGCGCCAGCATCAATCGCGCCGGCTGTGACTGCCGCAAGTTTTTGAAACTGTCTAGAACAATCTTCTCTTCCGGCGCGTGCGTGCTCGCCGCCACAACCAGCGGCACCTCCGACTTCAAACCAAACCTTTCAGCAACATCCGTGGTTTTCTCCGCGAGTATGCCGGCATCGAACTTCAGGTTACCGGCGGTGAACACTCTTTGCGCAGGCATTCCTAGTGCACGAAGTCTGTCGGCATCTCTCTCCGACTGCATCACTGCCATCTCCAGACACTGCAACACACGCCCGAGAAAAAACCGGATCTTCGTGTACCGGCCAAACGACTTCCGCGAAATGCGACCATTAACCAGCGCTACCGGAATCTGTCTAGCCTTACATTCGCGCAGAAAGTTTGGCCATAGCTCCGTTTCCATCACCAGCACCGCCGCCGGACCGATCGCCTTCAACGCGCGGCGAACCGACCAGCGCCAATCAAACGGAAAGTAAAAGACGCGCGCGGCCTGCGCGCGAAACAGATCCCGCGCCAGTTTCTGGCCGGTCAACGTAACGGTCGAGACGACGAGAGCGTGGTGCGGCAACTCCTTTTTTATACATTCGACGAGCGGGCGTGCGGCCTGAGTCTCGCCAACCGAGACGCAGTGCAGCCAAATGACCGGTTGAGTATTGATTGCTGGAAGAAAACCAAGGCGCTCGCGTAAACCGTCGATGTACTTGCGGTGCGCGAGCGCCTGAAGCAGGAAGTAAGGTGTTAACAGCAGCAGGCCCAGCGATAAGAGAAGGCTGTAAGCCAGATACATTATTTCGCCCGTTCGATGTAGCGCCCTTCGGTCGGATCCACTCTAATCCGGTCTCCTTCGTTAACGAACGGAGGCACTGAAATCGTGACGCCGTTCTCTAGAGTGGCGGGTTTGTTCACGTTTGAAACGGTGGCGCTCTTCAGGGTGGGTTCGGTTTGGACCACGGTCAGTTCCATCGACGGCGGCAGATCGATGCCGATCGGCGCGCCCTCGTAAAACTCCGCCTGGAGCTTGAGTCCCGGCGTTAGCCACTGCGCCGCATCGCCAAGATCATCTTCACTCAAGGCGATCTGCTCGTAGTTCTCAGTGTTCATGAAATGATGATGCGAGCCGTCGGAATAGAGGTACTCCATCTCGTGCTGTTCGAGCATGGCGCGGTCAACAGTGTCCGCGGAACGGAAGCGATGTTCAAAAGAAGAGCCAGTACGAATGTTTCGCAGCTTGGTTTGCACCATCGCGCGCAGGTTGCCGGGCGTGTGATGGCGAAACTCGACGACCTTGCAGGGCTGGCCTTCGAAAACGATCACCATGCCGCGTCGTATCTGGGTTGCAGGAATAGCCATATAACTGAATTCTCCGTTTGAAAAATAGGTGTTTGGACAAAACGCGTAGTCTAACGAGGCGTTTGTAGCTTTGTCCAGTCGCTCGTTCGCGGGTGAGGGGTGGCCACAGAGCCACCCCTACAAATCAGAACACCAGAGTTTGCTAAATAAGAAAGGCGGCCCGTCTGAATCTCTGTCCAGAAAGACCGCCCTTTTTGAGGAGCCCACCTACCTCGGTTGTATTCACTTCTGACTACCGAGATAGTTCCATAATCTTAAGCGGCCCGTGCGCGCGGCACTCTGCGCAAGCGCGCCAGACGGTCCAGCCACTTCTGCGCCTGTTCGTAGTACGGAAACTTCCTCTCGTCGAGTCGAAACGCGCTCGTGTGATAGTAACGACGGCCCTTGATCAATCGCGCCGGATGTTTAATGTGCAGCATCTCGTGATAAAGAATGTATTCCACAAACCACTCGGGGACGTCTTTCGAATCGAGTGTCTTGCTGATCGTGATGCTGTCGTAGATGTGGTCGTGATGACCCAGAATGCTTCTCGTGCGTCGTTGTGACCACGTGATCGTCGGTTTGGGAATCTGGCTGTCGAAGTAGCGACGATTCAACTTTGTGAACATCCGGTCGAGATCGTAAACCTCGCCCTGCGCCGTCGAGATCATCTTGCGCCCACGTCCGCGACGCGCCAGGTCAGACGAGCGCATGACCGCCGGAGTCAGCGAATAATCTCGATAAACACGGTCATGAATCGTAGGCACCTTCTTTCCCAACAGCCGCGCTACCAGGATCCATGCCAGTGCACGCACGACGTCGGGAGGCGAGTCCTTGCAGATGTCGGAGAGTCGCACATACACCCGTCCGGATCGCAGCCGGATCGTGTGGCGCAGTCCGGCGTAGGGATAAAAGCGAACCTCAATCGGAGGCACACCCCGGTTGCCGCCCATATGACGAAACGCGTCGGCGAAATATTTTCTTACTTCGTTCATGTGAGTACTGCCCGACCGAAAGGAGGCTCAATCTTAAGGAGGGGCAGCCAGACCCGTCAACCCGCGGCGAACAGCCTGCGCCCCTCCTTGGAGTGCGGGGACTTGTCACCGCTTTGTTTAAGTTCGCGGCTGAGGCCAAAGCGGTGAC
>DASXRE010000011.1:0-30460 GCA_036506775.1 Pyrinomonadaceae bacterium
ACGAAGCCGTGACATTTCGTGCTCCGCTACTTGCGCAGCGACCTGAAGCCGGCGCGAACCTCTTCACAGAAGAGCGCTGGCTGTTCCCAGGCCGCAAAGTGGCCGCCTTTCTCCACCTTGTTGTAGTGGATCAGGTTTGGATAGGCCCGCTCCGCCCAGCTCCGCGGCGCCGGATAGAGTTCGTCAGGGAAGACGCTCACGGCAACCGGGACCGTGGCGGCGACGCCCTTGACATTGAAGAACGACGCCCCCATGTACTCCCAGTAGAGACGGGCGCCAGAAAGCGCCGTGTTCGTCAGCCAGGTGATCGTGATGTTGTCGAGGATGTCGTCGCGCGTGAGGCCCTCAGACTGTCCGTCAAAGACGCGCGCGATGAGCTCATAGCTGCGCGCGTCGTGATCAAGGAAATATGCCGCCAGGCCGACGGGTGAATCCGCGATGCCGTATAAGGTCTGCGGTCGCAGCCCCATCTGGTACCCGTAGGCGATTCCCTTTTGATATACGAACTGTAAACGCTCGTAAGCGACCTTCTCATCGGCTGAGAGACCCGATGGCGCCGCCGCCCCGGAAAAAGCCGCCTGGTCAATGTCGACTGGAAAGATGCCAGGCATGTTGGTGTGAATGCCGAGCAACTCCGGAGGCGCCTGCAGGCCCATTATGTCGGTGATGACCGCGCCCCAATCGCCTCCTTGCGCCATGAATTTCGTGTATCCGAGGCGCTTCATCAGCACGACCCAGGCACGCGCGATGTGGGGAACATCCCACCCGGTGGTGGTCGGTTTGCCTGAGTATCCGTAGCCCGGCATTGACGGGATCACCAGGTGGAACGCATCGGATGCATTTCCGCCGTGTGCGGTGGGATTGGTCAGCGGATCGATGATCTTCATCTGTTCAATGACCGAGCCGGGCCATCCGTGCGTAACGATCAGCGGCAACGCATTTTCGTGTTTTGAACGGACGTGAATGAAATGAGTGTCCAGTCCATCGATCTCGGTCATAAACTGCGGCAGGGCGTTCAGTTTCGCCTCGATCTTGCGCCAGTCGTAATCTGTCGCCCAATAACGCGCCAGCGCCTGAATCGTCGCGAGCTGTACTCCTTGGGATGCATCTGTAACCGTTTCTCGTTCAGGCCACTTTGTCGCGTTGATGCGCCTGCGCAACTCGGTAAGTTCCGCTTCCGGAACATTGATGTGAAATGGTCGAATTGATTTGTCTTCGGCCGCTGCGCGCGGCGCGGTGGCGGGTTCACTCATATTGGTTTCCTTCCTGGTAGCGCTTGTGTTCTTGTCATTAAAGTGCCGACTCTGTGGAGCGCGTTTGATTATTTACGATTTTGACCAAATCCACATCCCGCGATAGAAGTATTTTCAATTACCTCGTACGGTCGATCAGGTGATACCTCGATGGTGTTAATCCTTCGAGTTGCGTGGCGAAGTACAAACGACGAGGGAGAGACTCTACTGAACGAAAGTCTCGCGAAGGTTGATAGTGAAAATAGCGGTGAGAGGCTACTTTTACTGCTTCTTTAGTTGGCGAATCAATTGACGCACCGACTCGGCATCTTCAGCGTTTGGCGCAATGCGAAGGTACGTTTCCAGTTGGGCGATGGCCCGCTCGTCATCACCTCGCGCATGGTAGATTGCTCCCAGATAGCGATGCGCCTCTTTCATTTGGTCGCCGCCCAAAGAAATCGCGGCGTTCAGTTCTCGTTCGGCTTCATCGAAACGGCCGAGGTATGCCAGTGCCCGCCCGAGATAGAAGCGGGCGATCGCCGACTGCTCGTTTTGTTTTAGCGCCTCGCGCAACTCTGCTTCCGCTTCCGCATATCGCTTCAGCCGGACCAGCACGATGCCATGATTAACAAGCGGTGTGAAGGCACCTGGAGAAATTTTCAGAGCCGATTGCAGCGCTTCGCTGGCCTTCTCAAGCTCGCCTGTCTTTTGATATTGCACGCCCAATTCATTGAACGCGAGCATGAAGGTCGGGTGAGCTGAAATTGCCTGGTTCAGCTTGTCGATAGCAGCCTTGTTTTTTCCTTCCTGAGAGAGTTTGAGTGCGCTGTTGTACAACTCCAATGCCGGCTTTGGGACATTCGCAAGGTCCGCATTCACAACTGCTGCTTTTACATCGCCGCCCGCCTTGGGCCTTAACCTGATCTGTACGGGAATGATCTCCTCAGTTGAGCCAACGCTCCTACCAGCCTGAACAATGGTCGTCGGCTCGTTGACGGCTTCGTAATTCTCGTCCCCATCGATAGTAATCGTATAGTTTCCCGGAGAGAGCCTGCGAAACGTGAAGCTTCCATTTGTATCAGTCATCGTTGAGATATCGCCACGCGTCGGGGTGTACAGGCGAACCTTCAGCGGGCGATCCACTCGCTGACCTGAGGGGAACACAACGGTTCCCTGAATTATGAATCTTCCTCCCGTACCCATCTCACCGGTATCGGTCTCAAGCCTGGCGCGTTGTGCGGACGCAACGTCGATCAGACACAAACAGGAGAAGGTGATAAGTAAGAACCGGAATGCGATTCTGAACGCCGATACTGAAAACATGAGGTCGTCTCCTTTCGACGCTGTGGGTTATTGCTGACCAGGCACTGGAACGGAACGGGAATTATATGAAAGCTGTGAACGGAAATACAGTTTTGTAGGGGCAGCACTCCGTGGCTGCCTCTCTTAGCGCCTCAAACGGGATGGCCATGGAGTGCCACCCCTACAAATTCGGACACGTTGCGCCGATTACTGTTGGTCCATTACAGTCTACTGCAAGGTGAAAAAACTCGCGATTATTGCCGTATTACTCACCCTTGGCCTCGGCTGCGTGAGGCACAATACATCTGAACCGTCTGCTTCAACACCGGTCACAAGTTCGACACCGCGCGCGGAGTTTTCCTACGTCACTGATCACGCGAACGTGATCGACGGAGCTACGAAAACGAAGCTCGAAGCTCGACTGGCAGAGTTGAGGCAAAAGGAGGATATAGATTTCGCTGTGGTCACGGTTAGCACGTCCGGGGCAGAGTCAGCATTTGACCATTCGCTCAAGCTGGCTCGCGAACGTGGCGCCGCCATAAAGAACCAAAACACCAACGGCAATCTACTGCTGCTCGTTGCCATTGACGATCGCAACTGGCACATTCAAATCAGCCGCAATCTTGAAGCAGAACTAACAAACCCAATCCTTACGGAATTGAGCTCGCCCATGACCGAGTTGTTCAAACAAAAGCGATATGGCGAAGGCGTCACCAAGTACGTCGACGCCATTATCGCGAAACTGGCAGAGCTTCGTTGACCCTCACTGTCGCCAACGCCAATCGACGCCGTAAGCTTGCGACAGTTCATCAAGATTCGCCCTTAACGTGGACCAGTCATCCTGGGCCTTTCGGTCGAGTTGACGACGCGACATGAAGTCGTCGATGCGAGCAGCCCGATCGAGCACTGACTGCACATCAGCCGCGACCGACTTGTGGTCGGCAAAACGATCGTGAAGGCGTTTGACCTCCTTATCGAATTGCTTGATGAACTCGTTCACATCATCTTCCCGCTGCGTTCCGTTGAGTCGACTCTTGTCAAGCGCGGAATCCAGACCCGATTTGAAGCGATCAGACTGCCGTTCGATATTTCGAAGAATCTGTTCGACTTCCTTGTCAGTTAACCGGTAAGGCAACGCGCTTCCACCGTACGGCAAGTTGCTTCCACCGGCCAACGAAACCGGTCCGCCCCAACGCCAGCTCACGTTATAAGCCTGGGCGAGTTCGTCAAGACTCGCTTTCAACGCGAACCAGTCGTTTTCAGCCCGCTCCCTAAGACGTTGACGTCCCATAAAGCCATCGATTGCCGCGGCTCGATCAAGAACCGCCTCAACATCGGCAGCGACAGATTTGTGGTCATTAAATCGATCGTGGAGCCGTTTGGTCTGTTCCTCGAATGCTTTGACAAACGCGTTGATGTCATCTTCGCGCCGTGTGCCGTTAACCCGGCTGCGATCGAGCGCGTCGTCGAGACTCTTGCGGAACGTCTTCGTCTGATTCTCTATCTGCTTGATAATGCGCCCGACTTCTTTATCGCTGAGCCGGTACGGCTGTCCGACGACCTGCGCCTGAAGCTGGCTTGCCGCGGCTAAACAGAAGAGCACTGCTGCTAGAAAGTATGAAGTTGTCTGTCCCATATCATCTCTCCTCTGTGCTAAATGACTTGGGAGGATGCAATTTTACGTCCCGGCACTCCGCTTGTCTCACCTGACAAAAAGAACGGAATTGAGTAGCCGACTGTCCGCTGAGAGGACAACAAAACAATACAGTCAAGACTGAAAGCAACACACGAAAGAGGTTATTTAATGGCTGGCGCCTGCGTGATCTCCAGCATGTTTCCGCCCGGATCACGCACGTAGAATCGCGAAGTTCCCTCGACCGGACGAGCGTCGGGAATGATCTCAACGCCCGCTTCACGAAATCTCGCCTCCGCTGCTCTCAAGTCAGAAACCGTGAAGCACACATGACGCGAGCTGAGCGGACCTCGCTGTTCAGTTTCAACGGAGAGGTGCAACTGGCTCGCGCCGATCTGATACCACGCGCCACTTTGCCGCGAAGTGCTGGGTTTCGGAACCTGTTTCAGCCCTAACACCGCGCCGTAGAACTCCTTTGTCGCCTGCTCCAGTTCGGGCGAAACCGTAACGTTGACGTGATGAAGTGCAATCTCCATATTCCAACCACCATTCATTCGTAACGCAGCGCCACCATCGGATCGACCTTCGTGGCGCGGCGGGTCGCTGCCAGAATCGCCAAGCTGGCCACAGAGACCAAGAACAAAGACACCAAAGCAAACACGAATGGGTCCAGCGCGCTCAAGTCCACCAGCACTGACACAAGCAGCCGCGACAGCGCCATTCCGCCGGCCAAACCCAACACGATGCCAAGGAGCGTCAGTTTTAATCCTTCTCGCAGGAACAACGCAACGACATCACGGGCCTGTGCGCCGAGTGCCATCCGAATTCCGATCTCGCGTGTCCGACGTGCGACCAGAAAAGACGTTACGCCATAGAGTCCGAGCGGTGCTAACACGAGCGCCAGCATACCGAGCGCACCTGACACCCATGCCAAGGCGCGAAACGGAACCGTCTGGATGTTGAGGCTGTCGTCGAGTTGCCGAACGGAAGTGCGCAGCGCGGGATCTATCGATGCAGCAAGGCTGCGGACAACCGAAATTGTTGGGCTCGATTTTGCGGTCGTACCGTCGTTGTTGAAGTCATTCGGCATATGGCATTTGTCTTCCTCAGGTTCCACTCCAAAAATCGGAGCAATATCGCGACAGGTTCAGCAAACACGCCTGCGACACTTCGCATTCGCGCGCAGTATGATCGCATCGAACTGGAGCAACTGAAATGGAACTCAAAAGAAACGGCACACAACCTTCAGCTAAGGGACCGGATGCGAACTTCACGGGCAACGTGCGAATCGATCCGCTGTTTGAGGCGCCCGATCCAGCACGCGCGCGTGGCGCGAGTGTCACTTTCGAGCCCGGCGCACGATCAGCATGGCACAAACATCCACTCGGCCAAACGTTAATCGTGACCGCCGGTTGCGGCTGGGTGCAGAGTGAGGGGCAGCCAAAAGTGGAAATCAAACCGGGCGACGTTGTCTGGTGTCCGCCAAACGAAAAACATTGGCACGGTGCGACTCCGCACACAGCCATGACCCACATTGCAATTCAGGAGGCACTTGACGGGAGGGTCGTGGAATGGATGGAAAAGGTAAGTGACGAACAATACCGCGCGTAGTTGAATGAATGAAAGAAAACGTAACGCACTTATATAGGGAGTTTGAACTCATGTGCAAATCGAAAGCTTATTCCGCTGCCAGTGAGACGTCACCGCTCGCGGTCACTACGATTCCGCGACGCGATCTAACCGATCGCGATGTTCAGATCAAGATTCTCTTTTGCGGTATCTGTCACTCGGACCTGCACGCGGTGCGGAACGAGTGGAGCGAATTCATGCCAACTGTCTATCCGATCGTCCCGGGCCATGAGATCGTGGGCCATGTCACGAGCGTTGGTTCGGCAGTCACGAAGTACAAACCGGGAGATCTGGTTGGGGTCGGCTGTCTCGTCGATGCGGACCTCACCTGCCACGAGTGCAAAGCAGATTTCGAGCAGTTCTGTCCCAACCGGATTCTGACTTACAACTCGCCGGACAAATATCTCGGCGGTGTGACGAATGGCGGTTACTCCGAAACCGTGGTGGTCGATGAACATTTTGTGTTGCGTGTTCCGTCGAATCTCGATCTCGCCGGAGTCGCACCGTTACTCTGCGCCGGCATCACAACATACTCGCCTCTTCGTCACTGGGGTGTGACGCAAGGCAAGAAAGCCGGCGTGGTTGGTCTCGGCGGGCTGGGCCACATGGGCGTGAAGATCGCGCATGCACTTGGCGCACACGTCGTCGTCTTCACTACTTCACCTGACAAGAAAGAAGACGCGCTGCGTCTCGGCGCTGACGAAGTGGTTGTGTCTCGCAACACAAACGAGATGGAGAAGCACGCAGGTACTTTTGACTTCATTCTCGATACGGTATCCGCGCAGCACGACATCAACAGTTATCTCAACCTGCTCGCGCGCGACGGCAACGTCACGCTGGTCGGCGCACCACCGCAGCCGCTACCTGTCGCTGCGTTTGGTCTAATCGGTGGCCGCCACAGTCTGTCCGGCTCCGCGATTGGCGGCATCCGCGAGACACAGGAGATGCTCGACTTCTGCGGTGAACACAACATCACTGCTGACGTCGAAGTGATTCCGGTTCAGAAGGTCAACGAAGCGTACGATCGATTGGCCAGAGCCAACGTGAAGTACCGGTTCTCGATCGATATGGCTTCTCTCGAAGCTGAGTAAAGGAATACAACGATGCAAAAACGCAAACTCGGCAACAGCAACCTGGGGGTGTCGGCGCTGGGTCTCGGCTGCATGGGCCTCAGCTACGGTTATGGTCCAGCTACAGACAAGCAGGACGCGATCAAACTAATTCGAACGGCATTCGATCGCGGCGTCACGTTCTTCGATACCGCCGAAGCTTATGGTCCGTTTACCAACGAAGAACTCGTAGGAGAAGCGGTTGCTGCTTTTCGCGATCAAGTCGTGATCGCGACGAAGTTCGGTTTCAGCTTTAGTGACGATGGCAAGCAGGTCGGCACCGACAGCCGGCCTGAGCACGTTAAGGAAGTGGCGGATGCCTCGCTCAAGCGATTGAAAACTGATCGCATTGATCTCTTCTACCAGCATCGGGTCGATCCTGATGTGCCAATCGAAGACGTCGCCGGAGCGGTAAAGGACCTGATACAGCAGGGCAAGGTGAAACACTTCGGTCTTTCTGAAGCAGGCATGCACACGGTACGTCGCGCGCACGCAGTCCACCCCGTCACTGCCTTGCAAAACGAATACTCGCTTTGGTGGAGAAAGCCTGAAGAAGAAGCGTTACCGACGTGCGAGGAACTCGGCATCGGGTTCGTTCCGTTTAGTCCGCTTGGTAAGGGGTTCCTGACAGGAAAGATCGACGAGAACACGACGTTCGACAAGTCCGACTTTCGTAACATCGTACCTCGCTTCACGGCTGAAGCACGCAAAACGAATCAGCACCTGGTTGATCTGCTGCGCGAAATCGCCGAGCGCAAGAACGCAACCCCGGCGCAAATCGCGCTCGCGTGGCTGTTGGCCCAAAAGCCTTGGATTGTTCCGATTCCCGGCACAACGAAGCTACATCGTCTCGAGGAGAACATCGGAGCAGTTGCCATCGAGCTGACGCCGGACGATCTACGTGAGATTGAGAGTGCTGCGTCGAAGATTCAGATTGAAGGTGCAAGATACCCGGAAGCGCTGGAGCGCCGGACCGGTTTGTAAGAATGGTGTCTTAAACGCTGCGCGCTCAGGTGTAAGTCAGCTTGAGCAGTGTTGGGGGGCCGAAAGCATAGAAGGGTTTCGGCACAACGACAAACGCCTTCGGTACGGCCGAGTCTTTCAAGACCAATTCGCCACCAGCGCCAACTATGTGAATTTCACGGATGATGAAATTATCTGTGGGCGCATCTGGGCGGTAATCACCACCTCGGGCGATTAAAAGACCACGGTTAGGCGGAAGCAAGACACTGACCACGTGAGTTGACGGATCATATTCGAAATCTCCGCTCGAGAGTTTGCGCCACTGTCTTTCAGTCAACTCTGCCACTGGTAGCATCGCAGGAACATTGACTCCCGTAGCCGTCAACGGATCGATACCGCTGCGTCCAATTAGGTAAGTCACACGCACCGGAGCAGGAGAAGAATTAACGATTACGTAATCAGTCGAAAAGGAACAGCCAGACAGGAACGGCAGATAACTGACCAGTATTATGAGCAACAACCTTCGACGCATGAAAGTCTGAGCTTGAATCATCATTTTCGATTTTCACCTTAGCCCATCGTTGCGTTCCAAAGCTGCTCGGCCATGAAGGAGAGTGCAACGAAGATCAGCACGAACCCACCAATCAATTCTGCTCGGACGGTGAAGAGATTCACGGCCATGCTTCCCAAACGCAAACCCGCGAGCGATAGCAAAGAGCTCATGCCGCCGATAATCGCGACCGATAGCCATAACGGAAAGCCGACCATCCCAAGCGTTGTGCCCGCGACCAGGTTGTCCAGGCTCAGCGATAGCGGCAGTCCCAGGACTATCCAGTGATCCGTGTCACGCATCTCTTTTCCAGCACAGCACCGCGCGATGTAGATCACATAAACACCATATGCGCCGAGTAGCAACGGTCCGAGATGCTCAATCCACGAGCCGACATAGGTGAGCAACGACTTACCGATCAACAAGCCAATGAGCGGCGCGAGCGCGTCGCACAGTCCAAATGCGATGACGATCTGAAGCTGCCGCAAACGGCTGAGATGCAAAGCTCCCAGGCCCAACGACACGCGGAAGCTGTCGAGGCTCAAAGCAAATCCTAAAAGAAGCAGCGTAACCATGTCGCACCAGAATTAACGACGGAGGCACAGGGACACAGAGACAAGAACCTGAATTAAAACACGACGCGCCAGACCTTCCCAGTGCCAGGCTCCGCACTAACACCACCACCCGCGAGCATTTCAAAACTACCGAAGTCCAGCACATAAAGTGCGCCGTCAGCCCCACGAAAGCGAACGTCTATCGGTCTCAGCAAACCCTCCTGGACGAACGGATGCATACTCCAGTCAAACGGATCGACACGCACCACTGAACGTCCAACCTTTGGTCCGGACGGCGCGGTCATCGGCACTTCATCCCCAAACAACGCCACGAAGAGCTGCCCGCCTGGACTAACGTCAAACTTGACGGCTGCTGTGTGTGGCGGAAAACACAGCAAAGGCTTTTGCGGCTTCGGCAACGCCGCGTGATTGGCGATCACGAATGACGGCGCGGCGCCGCGCTCTGGTTGATAACGCGGATCCGTAATGGGTACGTCGCCGATAAAATCAGGCCAGCCATACCATGCACCCTCGCGCACCTCAAACAGCATGTCGGGCACGTTTCCCAGCGGACGGCTACCACGATCGTCTGCTCCCTGATCGACCGCGAAAAGTCTGCCGTCGGGAAGAAAGCCGAGTCCATAAGCGTTGCGCAATCCCCACGCAACCAGCTCGAGTTCACTTCCATCAAGGTTGCAACGCATGACCGCCGCCGTGCATGGCAACTGCGCCGGAACGCGCTGCCCGGCTTCAGTGCGAACACCAAACGGCATGAACGCGCCCGTATGCGTGCGAGCGTTCGCGTGCGGCCGAAGCGGATCCGGCGTCTCCACATTCACGCCAGTGAGCACCAGATCGTAACCAGGCAGATCGTGACCATGCGGTAAACGGCGCAGCCAGCCAAGCTCATAAGCGTCGAGTCCGATGATTCCCGTATTCGTCATCGCGCCCTGACTGAAATAGAGCTTGTCGTCAGGACCGAAGACAGCCATGTTAGTGTGGTAGTTACCTGGACCAGGCAGATTATCAAGGACCACTGACCGCAAGTTGCCATCAAGATCAAAACAACTGATGCGCGCCGGGTGGCCTCCTTCGGAAACATAGAGCGACCCACGGTGAAACGTTAGCCCGTTCACCGGCGCACGCAAGTTTTCAATCAACACGCTTCGTTGCAAACTGGATTGCACGCGCCAGACACGACCGCCCGGCGCAGCACCGCCAAACGGCAGACCTGACTCCACGACGAACATTCCACCCGCATCGTCGAAAGCCAAACTGGTCGGAAAGGAAAACCCGCCGGCTACCAGCTCAAGCATCGTTGTCCGCTCAGCTCGTGCGCTCATGACGCCGGAGCGCCGGCCGCAAGCCACGCCAGCAACGCTTTCCTCTTGTCGCGCGACATGTCGCGTGTGACAGGCATGTAGCGTGGATCGCCAAGCGGCAAGCTCAGCACCTGTTCGAAAGCCTTGATGTTTTTCTGATAGACCGCCGGGTCAGCAAGGCCGGGAGGAAACAAACTATCCATAAACGGATACAGCTTCGCATATTGAGACAAGAATGGCCCAACACTGGCCCACATCGGTTCTCCTTTGAAACTGTCAAACACCAGCACACTGACGGCGCCGTTTGGATCTGGCGGAAAACTCTTATCGTTATCCTCCTCCCACGTGAAAGCGACGGCGTAGACCTGCCCGTCAATGAACTTTCTCGGATTGCCGGGATCGTGAGCGGTCAGCTTGAACCTGGCACGTCCATCTGGTCCAGTCGTGACTGAACTCTTGAACTTGAGCGCGGATGCAGGCGTGCCGACAGGAACCATCGGCGTCGGAACTGGCGTCGGCGGGTTTTGCGGCGGCGGCGCCGCAGAAATTGGCGCAGCCTGTAAGATATTGTCGTTATTAAATGCCAGCTTGATCTTCTGTCCGGATGCGGGTTCACCAAACTGGACCGCGATCAATTCCACATCAGCAACATCGCCGGGATTCATTCGATAAACGATCTGCGTAGCGTTGATGTAAGTGCAGTTCGCGCCTTCCGAAAGCAGAACCACCGGCGAGCTTCCGGGCTTCGCTATCTGGATGATGCCGAGCGGCGTCGAGGCGAGTAAATCGAGTTGTTGCGCGGTCGCAGGATATTCCTGAACACCCGCGTTCTTCAGATATGCAGGCAGAGAGTAGTCGTACTCGCCGAGAATACTCGGACTCCCACTCGGTGGAACGATTGCGACCTGCAAGACGCCGAGATTCGGAGGCGGCCCCTGCGGCGTCGTCGACGGAATGCTGTTCCCGAGATCAACGATCACCTTCTGACGCTTCTTGTCGGCCTTCGCATAGCCAAACCACAGCGGACTGTTTTGCGCTGCCGGTCGCAACGCGCGGCCGATCACAAAATTCGGTGGCTCACCGTCAAACGCCGGCCCAATCGTGCCGACAATCCTTCCCTGATTGAACGTGGGTGAGGAGCTGTCGTCGTTATAGCCGTCGACCACAAACTTGATCGAGAGCATGTTTGGACTGACGCTCTGCAACTTTTTCAAGAACGGCGATTGAATGCCGGTCCATTGCACGTTCTCAAGCACTGACTGGAAGTAGGCGCTGAACATCGAGTCGGGCTTGCCGTTAGCTACTCTGACGAAGATGTCGTTGAAACTGACAACCCGGAAGTCGCCGACGAAGTACTCAGTCTCGCAGACCGCAAGCTTCACCTTGAGGCCCCAGATCTGGGAAACCATCTGTTGTTCGGTGTCCAGATCGACCAGCTTCGCCGGACTCGGCTTGTCGGTGCTCTCGAAAGTGGAGTTAACAATCGGATCCTGGCTTACCGGACCGTCGGCATCGAAAGCGCTTTTCACCCTGCAGTTCAGAAACTTCCAGAAATGATTGCCATTCGGATTCCATGCCGGAAACGGATCGGTTACGGTCGGCTCGAAGTTGCTGGCGGTGTTATTGAGAGTTGAGGGGTTGGCGATAAAAGAGCCGGCGAAGTGAAGGCGTGGAACGTCGAGATAGCTCATTGTTTCTCCTTTAAATGTTGGTGGGTTTGGGTAAAGACAACGCCTGCACTTCTGCGTTGATGATAACTTCGCCAACCGGATCTTTAACTGTCCCGTTGAGGTAACTTCAAGGCAGAAACCCTTCGTCCATCCACTGTTGAAACATTTGAATCTGTTCGAGAGTCAAAGGATCGAACGGCGGTGGTGGCATACCACCACCGTTGATGCGGCCGTAGATGATGCTGGCGTTGGCCTTGACGTGATCGTAGTTTGTCAGGTCGAAGCGCCACATCATCTGCCCGCTAAACTGATTGAAGAGAGGCATGATGTCATTACTAAAAGAAACCGCCATCGTCGTTCTCCATTAAAAGTTTTCTCCGTGCAACCTCTGTGTTCTCTGTGCCTCTGTGGTTTCTCTGGCACGAACCGCGACACAGAGGCACAGAGAACACAGAGGTTGCACAGAGAAATCCAGACTACTTCAACCCGTAGATCTTCAAAACGCCGCCGTCTCTACCGAAGACCAACGCTCCGGCGACGACGTAGTTCTTCCAGATCGCGGGACCTAAACAGTAGCCGTAGCCGCCGTTGTAACCATCAGTCTGCATTCCCATGTCGTCCCACCAAAGCAGCTTGCCGTCGCGCACATCGAAGGCGTAGATCGCGATCTTGCTCGTCGTACAAAACACAACGTCGTTAACGACCGCCGGCGAGCTCAAGCCACACTCGCCTGCGCTGGTGTACATGCCGGCGAAGATGCCGTTCGGCTCATCGACGTGCGAGGCGTTGAGATACTTGCGCGGATCGCCGTTGTCCATGGGCCACGCGTCGACCAGTTCCGGCGAATTGAAATCGATTGCCCGCATGAAAGGCGTTGAGTTGTAGTCAATGCCGGGCGAAGCGTTGTGATAGTTTGGCCCGCCCATGCCGATAAAAAAGCGCGGCGAGATATCCGCGGAACCGGGATGGAGCGCGGCTGTGTTGAAGACGCCCGAGAAGTTCTCGCCGGGCGTGTTGTTTGATTCTTCATTACTCACGTGCGGATTGAGAGCATTCGGATCCTTCGGGTGCGCATCGACAGTCTCGATCCACGTGCCATCGTTCATGTAAGGCAGCAATTGTCGCCCCTTCACCAGGTAGAGGTTCGCTGCATCGAGCACGAAGAAGCCGCCGTTCTTGCACGTGAGAATCACGACCTTCTGCGAGCCGAGGTTGGTGATGACGGGCGCACTGCCGATGTCGATATCGAAATCAGAGACGCGATAGTTGCTTTCGACGGGCACCTGAAAGAAGGCTCGGAATTCTCCGGAGTCCGCATCGAGGGAGAGCAGCCCGTTGGAGAAGCCGGGGCTTGGCAATTCAGGTTTGAATGGACCGCCCGACCAGTTGCCGTCAGGTTCAGGTTGCTGATTACCGGTCGGGCAATAGATTCGATTCAGGTCCTTGTCGTAAGCAATTGCTCCCCAAACTGAACAACCCATCACGAGGGGCTCGCCCTGGAAAATGCTGTAGCCCTCCGGGGGAGGCAGCGTTTGCACTGCTTGCGCCGGCAACATGTTTGGCTCGTTGAATCCGCCGGTGCAAAACAGATTGGCGCAGTAGATCCAATTGACCTTACCGGTGAGTGTGTCGAGACAGAAGACGAAGCTGTAAAGTTGGGGATTCTCACCTTCGCCACAACCCACGTAGAGCTTAGTGCCATCGGATGAGACCACGGGCGAGGTCCAGATGACTGCCGCGGGATAACCGCTGCTCACTCCGTTAATGTTCGTGACGGGTTGGTTGTGGGCCAGGTCTTCGTTGCGCAGATCAGTTACCCACTCGAGCTCGAGTGTGTCCTGATTCAGACAATAAAACTTTCCATTGAACGCGCCGAAGTAAACTCGACCGTTGAACAACATCGGAGTGCAGCCCATGCCGGTGAAACTATGGATGTCTTCGTGATCGTTTCCCAAGTCCCAGCTAAAGGTCTTCACGGTCTGTCCGGTCTGAATGTCGATCTTGTGCAACGCGCCGCCGTTGCCTCCAGCCGCCTCGTGAAAATTGGCGAGGCCTACATAGATGAAACCGTCTGAGATGGCGGGAACAGACAACACTGGTCCACCGAGCTGAAGCGTGAACAGCGTTTGAAAACTGCTCGCAGCAACATTCGCGGTGCTGAGACTACTATCTGAAACGTAACCGGTGTGTTCGGGGTCGCCGTGGTACATCCACCAGCCCGTAGACGGCGGCGGCAACGTCGCTGTCGCTGCCGGCGGAGCGGCTGTCAGCGTGCTTGCTGCTTCGGGTGAAGCAGCGCTGCGGCGCTTGAGCATTGCGATTTCAGTTTTCTTGTCCATCTAGTGCGCCCTCCGGTTCAAGCCCCAGCTAAAGTCAGACTGGCCGGCTCTGTAATGACAACTCATGCAGCTATTGCCGCCCGCGCCGGCGGCATCGCTCTGAATTTGAAAATAGGTTTCCATCGTTGTGTTCACGGCACCATTGGCCGGAAACGCGGCGCCGGCGTTCTGCGGGTAAACGCCGCCATTCTGCATCAGTATGAAAGGATTGTTTCCGCCGATGCCTGGATTCGCGGGCCACTGGGTGACGACGAGTTGGTAATACTGCCAGACAGTACCTTTCAGGAGTTGTTGATAGTAAGCATTAACGTCGCGCGTTGATTGTCCGGCCGGAGTATTCGGAATCGGATTTACGCGCGTGACTTGCACCGGCTTCGGCGCAGCCTGTCCCGGAGACGGCAACGGCGGCTTATAGTCGTAACCACCTTCGGTCTTCGGACTGTCCGTGCCGTTGTTGAATGAATAACCGTTTGGTGCGGAGACGGCTTCGGCGAGGCGTCCGCATCGGGTGGGACGTTGTCTACTTGTTCAAAAGTAGACCACACCCACTCGGTAAACGGATCGACCTTGTGTGCGATGTGCAGTCCGACCAGCAACACGGTCGCGGGCGCGCAGGTTTGCTTCGTCGAGTCGTAGACCTGTGCTTTGATCGCGTAGAAACGTTTGGGATCGTCCTTCGGCGTGCTGATGCGCCAGGCGGCTTTGACCATTATGGAGCCGAGTGCCGACGTTGTGGTCATCGGCATTTGCACGCCAAACTGTGCCTTCTCTTTCGGCGCCAGATTCTTCAGCAGGTAGAGCCATGAGCTCGGATCTGAATCCTGTCCGCGAATAAAGTTGTACTCAGCCTCATCGTAGCGAATGTCGAAGTACACGTAATTGCTTTGCTGGTCCACCAGCGGAAATGAGAACGCCTGGTTCGTTTGCATGAGGGGCGTATCGCCCTTCGTGGTGAAGATAAGAGTCTTTTGACCGCTGGTTTCACCCGGGCAAGGACTTAAGGGACTGTTCGCTGATTCCCAAGGGCTCGGCCGCTGATCTTTTTGGCCAAAGAGATCGAATGAATCTTTGTATGTTCCCCAGACTACCGGCGTACCGTTCGGCGCGTTGAAGAATACGCTTGGGTTAAGCGGCTGATCGGGGACACCGCGCGAACCTGAGGCTGCGGGCCAGTTCACGGCAATGAAAGATTCCCATGAGAAGTAATCGAAAAAGGGCCGCGCATCCTGAGGCGTGGCAGGGTTGCCGGGTACAAAAACTTGCCGGGGAATATTTCCGCTCACGACGGGCGTCGGCATCTGTTGTGGAAAACTCGCGGGCCATGGCGGCACCGGCTGCGGCGATGCAGTTGGTGAGACACCGGCAGTTGCATTTGCGTTTGTGTTATTTACTGGTGGGGAATTTTGACAACTGTAGCCCGCTAAACTCAGGAAACCGATGCATATGACGAGGAAAGTGAGCTTTCGATCGCGACGCAGCGAGGTGCGCATGAGATTCTCCAGTTTTGACTTTATGGATTAACGTGGACGAGGACCACGCTGACGATGCTTTTAGATAACGTGCGCATGTTATGCGCGGTTGACGGATCAGTCAAGTTGAACTTAATAGCTCATTCGAACCTGATTAGGAGTCAGCATCAATGAGAAAGCTCGAGTGGAATTGGTGAGCGATCCGGATTCCAAAAGGGTACTTTTGCTTCATACCAGGCTCGAATCAAAGCATCCGCGCCGTGCTTCGACTTGAAGTCGACTTCGGATGGGAAGATCGGTATGGCTTGCAGAAACTCGATATGAACATCCTCTAAGGCAAGCGGCGGAACAATCTCGACCAATGGCTTACGCACAAGGAAACTGTGCATCTCTGTACCCGGCCAGAGCGGTTCCGGAAAGGTCATCGTGTGGTTGGCGGCTAAATGGGTACCACGGATAACGGGACTAAGCGCCAGCATCGACAGCGGGTTGGCAATGTGGTCTCGCTCGGGTAAAAGCCCGGTGAACAATTCAAGCCTGTGCGTTGGCTCATAATCCACCAGCGGGTACTCACTCATGCCCGCTGTAGCGTAAAGAAAGACTCGTTCCGGATTGAGATCTGCGTCCCATTTGAAAAGATCTGTTTCCTTCCCCATGATGTTGAAGTGAGCTGTCCTTGAAGGCTCACCCCACAGATTTTGATAGTGCTCTCTTACTGCCTGAATCAAATCGCTCCTTCTGCTCTACCAACCAGGTGGCCACCATTGACCCGGTCCTTGTCCGATCGGCTTGGCTCCCTTGCTGGGATTACAAGACGAGCAGGAACCAGCCTGGTTGTTTGGATCGTTTACCCTTGCTCCCCTTTGCGCCGGAGTGTCTTGCCAACCACCGTTGTTCCAATCTTGCTTCAGAGATTCGATGTGGTCAACTTGGGTTGAAGGTTTGTTGCCGCAGTACTGACACGTAGGTTCTCTAGCCAGAGCGGCGTCGCGCTGGGCTTGAGTCAGCGGAGGATACTCACTTCGGTTGTAAGGAGGAGGTTCTCCAGGATTACCCGGGCCCTTGCTGCATTGATTGTGGACGAGTCAATGAGACCAGGAGTAACACGAGGATGGCTGCGTGGAACAATGTCATGTCGTGGACTATGTCAAAATTTTGCAGGCGAGCCACAACTTAATGCTTTCCGACCAGCTCGAGTGTGGTCGTCGTCGAGCTCTTGAGCGGAATGGTAAACGCACCGCGCTCGTTAACAAACTTTTGGCGTGGCGCGTAGGTGCCGACGGAGGCGATACGCGCCGGTTGTTGCACGCGCAGTCGCGCGACAGGTGTGAAGCCATCTGTGCGGAAGAGTGTTACGCACACGATGTTCGATCGGGTATTGATAGCGATCCTTTCAAAGGCGCCGGCGTCAAGAGTGAGCCACAAACCAAGCGGAGCAATGTAAACGCGTTGGCGAAAGGAATCGAGCGGTTGAACGTTTACCCAGTTGCCGCTGACGCTGATGTTGCCGCCAAACGATTGCCGGCCAAACTCGGGATGATTGATTACGTAGGTTGCGGTGTTGAAGGCGTGGCCAAAGAAATTTGGTCCATAGTCGCCGCTATAAGGATCCCATTTCAGCGTTGCGGGAAACGAATGAAACGCGACCGAGGCAAATCCATCCTGATCGATGTTGGACAGTGCGCCCATCGTGCCGCCGTAACCAACCCGCAGCAGATACTCGTCGTCAGGGTGTTCTCGATAGTGCGCCAGCACCGGAATCGCATTGAGCCCTGAACCGTAATGATGTAACTGCCGTTCAATCCTTCTTATCTTGCCGCCATAAAGAAAGTCCCAGTAGCGCCGCGCGTTGCCGTTGTAGCCCCAATGCGGCAAGGTCGGCATGTAGCCGATGATTGAGTTTAGCGATACGAGAGCTTTGTCCTCATAACCAAAGTATTTGCACCACGCGTAAACTTCTTCCTGTCCGGTGGAGTCCCACGCCATCTCGCTCCCGAACGGATACGGTTCCTGTTTCCAACGATCGGTACGTTCCTTCATCAAACTCTCGATGACCTGCGCCTTTTCCTGCCACGACTCTCTTTTCAGGTCGTCGAGCAAGGCGACCAGGATGTCACCTTCCATCAGGCCAAGATCCACGTAACCAACGCGCCGGCGTCCGTTTTCCTGCCGGCCAAACATGAACCTGGCGGTTTCGTACGCCTGGTCCAGATACCATTCCCACGGATGATTCGTAACCAGCCCGGGATGATTCCGTGCGAGGCGATACATCGACCAGTAAGCCGCGATCACGTGCGGATAGTTGTAGCCGCGTCCGATCGATTCAGCATCCGCCTTCTTCCAACTAGTCCATGTGGTCCAGTCGAGGGCCGGATCATACTTGAACCCGGGCACGTCTTGCGGCGAGTAGTAAAACAAGCTCTTTCTGACGCCATACCGGTTTGATCCGTCGTTGTATTGAAGGCCGCCCCACAAGACGTGATCGATGAATTGTTCATACTTTGCGATCTCTTCCTTGCGTGGTTGGCCAAACTCCTTCATCGCCGCCGCCAGCCACGAACCCGAACCACCTTCGTCTCCAAGGCCCGCAATCCAGACACGGCTGTCCTGCGTCACGATCTTGTTTGTTTCGCGATCGTAGCTCATCACGGAAGGGCTGCGATGAAAGGGATCGTTTGGCTCGTCAAACCATTGCCGCGTGAAAAGGAAGTTTCCGAAATCCGCGACTGCCTGAGCCGATGGCTTGATCACATAATAACTGATTGCCTGTGTCGAACCATCGTCGTAGGTGAGCACCAGACGCGAGCGACCCCACGTCTTGCCGCGCACGCTGAAGGCTTGCCACTTTGGTGTTGCGGCACGCTCCTCTTTGATCTCGAGTGCGGCCGCTGGCTCGACTGCGAAGCTTGTTACTTTGCGTGAATGCTGAACGAAGAGACGGCCCTCGATATCCATCGGCAAAACATAACCGGGTATTCCGATCGCGACCGGCCGGTTGTCTTGCGCGAGCGTCTTCTCAATGTTTCGAATGTCGTCGGCGAGCAGAAACTTGACGCCGTAAGTTCTCGTTGCGCCCGGAGCAAGCGTTGCGGATGTCGGTGGGTTCCACGGAACGACACCGCGCCATTCGTCTTCGGCAAGAGCCTGCGTGTGGACCATCCACGCGAATGCGCCTTCGAATGTTTGACTTGGCCGCGTTGGTTCAGTGAGGAGCTGGTAACTCTCGAATGGGGTATGGCCGTCAGGCACCACGACCAATGAAGGTCCCGCTCCGCTTAATCGAGTCACTTGCAAATAGCCGGCGTCTTGTCCGATGTAAGGATCAGAAAAGGAACATTTCTCGTGCGCTTGCTTGAGACTGCGCCCGGTGAGGATGTTGTTGAAGACCATCGGCAGGCCGAGCGCGCCGAGTTGAACAGGTTGAGTAGTTTTGTTCCTGATCGCGAACCGCAAAACGAGCCGGCCGTTTTCAACGATCCACGAACGCGTGATTTGCAGTGGAATATCAGCAGGAAGCGTGGGTGACAGATCGGCCGCGGCAAGAGTTGGACCAGAGGTTGTTAATGGCTCAACCGGCTGGCGCGACTCGGCCGTGTCGTACTTCTGCCATGGTCCGGAAGTGCCGACGCGAGCGCGAAGAATCAAATCTCCGAGATGGTGATAACGATTCGCGGCGCGTTGCTCTAAACGGTCTCCAGGCGTGAAGTCAAATCCCGGAGCGCTCTTCGGTTCGAGCGCTGCGACTGTTTGCGACGTCTTTACGAGTTTCAGTTTGAAGTCAGAAGTCTCAAATTCGAGATAGCTCTGATCCAAACCAAGTGTGGCGGGCAAGGAGAGCCACAAAAAAGCACAAAATGCACAAAAGACTTCACTCAGTTTTTTGTGTTTCTTGTGCCTCTTTGCGGCCACTTCATCTTTCCTCAGCGTGCACTAGCCGAATGCCAAACACGGTCGCGGTCTCATTGCCGCCCGTCGCTTGAAAACGTACGGTCACTTTTTGTTTGTCTTTAACCAGCGACGCGGGGATTTTGTAATCTACATCGTAAAACCGGCCTGTCGGACTGCCCGGCGGATAACGTTCGATCACACCGTCGCCGATGCGTTGTCCATCCACGAGGATTTCAAACGTTCGCTTCGCGCGTTCTTCAGTATTGAGAGTAACCACGAGCGCCATCGGCCTGGCGGCATCAACGGGCAGTTCGTAGGAAAACCATTTTTTGGATCGCCGTCCGACTCGACCCGAGATTCGATCCGGCGCCGATGCTTCACTCTTCGAATAAAAAGTCTTCTCCTTTTCCAGATCCCCCGGCGGCACATAGGCTACGGTTGCAGCTTCCAGTTTCTGTTGCCTCGCTCGTTCCGCGTTCAGTTCCTCGATCTTCGTGGCCCAACTCTCATTTGTATAAAGATCCCAGTACACGGAATAGGTTCGGCGATGCAACCGGTAAAACGGAACAAAATCCACCTCGCTCGTCTGGCCGTCAGTGCCGCGGCCAACGCCCACCGTGCGAAACACACCAAGGCTGTCACGCATCGGCTGTAACCATTCCGTCACCGGCTTATCCGCGGTGACCAGCGCGGGAGATTCTGTCGGACCACCGCGGCGCTCCGGTCCAAGATCACCAGCGAGCACCAATGGCCCCCACATCAACGCTGCACTACGTTCGTTGTCCGCCAGTTCTTCGACGTGCAACTTCTTTGGCAGCACAAGCGAGACAGTGTCGCCGCTCCTCCACGTTCGTTTCAGTTCAACGTACGAACCCGGACCAGCCAGCGCCATCACACTCTTTCCATTCACCTTCACCGCGAAACCGTCACCCGCCCACGACGGCCGGCGCAAAGCTAACGTGAAAGACTTCTGCCGTTGCAGAGTTAACTTCAGGCTCGCTGCATCGCCTTCCGGAAAGGTTGTCGTCATCGTCACCGTCGCGCCTGCTGCTTTCCAGTTCGCGACGGAAGGAACGTACAGATTGATCCAGAGGCGATCGCCTGACTCGTAATAGACTCCATCGCCATGAAGACTGTGACTCTCCATGCCACTGCCGACGCAGCAGGTAAAATCGCGAGACATCTCCTGGTACTCGTGGCGCACCCCTCGACCTACCGGCACCATGTAACACGTGCGGCCATCTTCGGGATCGATCGACGCGAGGACATGATTGAACAACGCTCTCTCTTCAAAATCGGCATACTTGATATCGGGATGAATGGCGAAGAGACGGCGAGTCATTTTCAGCATGTTGTAAACGTTGCACGATTCATCGGTCCTTCCGTCCACACGCTCGGCCAACTGATTCGGCGGTCCAAAGTATTCATCCTTGCCGTGGCCACCGGTCGCGTAAGTGTGATGCTTTACCACTGCGTCCCAAAAGAACTCGGCGGCGGTGCCGGCGGATGGCTCGCCGGTGTAGATGTATTGCATCAACACTCCGAGCATCTTGGGCACTTGTGTGTTGCCGTGTTGTCCGGCCAGCTTGTCTTCGCGGCGTTTTAGCGGTCGAGAAAGGCGTTGTGATCGAAACGATGCGAAAGATTCAGCCAGCGCTTGTCACCAGTGTCCGCGTAGAGATCCGCCAGCACTTCATTCATGCCGCCGAATTCCGTGTTCAGCATGCGCTGAGTCTGTTCCGGAGTGAGGTTGGTCAGGATTGTTTCCGCCCACGCCGCAAACCTTGTCTCGAGTTCGAGCGCGGTCTGGTTGCCGGTAAATCGATAGGCGTCACGAAGACCGGCGAAAGTCTTGTGCAACGTGTACCACGGAGACCAAAGCCCGTTCAGGTCAAAGAACGTGGAGTTGATATTTCCCATGGCGACTTCAGCAAACTTTTCTCGCAGACCCTCAACTGCGCCCAGATAACCGTCGCCGTTCTTGTCCTGAACCTCCTTCATCTCCTTCACGAGATAGTCGGCCCTTTCTTTAAAACGCGGGTCGCCGGTCGCAGCAAACATCAACGACACAGCAGAAAGATAATGACCGGCGATGTGGCCCGTGAGATTTCTGCCATCGCCGTCCCATCCGGGATAGCCTTCGGCTTTTGGTTGCAGGCCGGCGCGCTTGCGGTAATACGCCATCATCCGATCGGGTTCGAGCTTCAGGAGGTAAGCGGCGTCGAGATCCTGCGCGCGTTTCAATGGCCCACCGGTAACGCGCACTGACGACAAAGGCAACGGCCGCGCAACGTCAGGGATGGCGTTCTTGATTGCTTGAGCCTGGGCCGCGCTCGTCAATAGAAGGACCACAAGGGCTCCGACCAGCGTCTTTCTATTCATTGAATACCACCATTGGTGGGTTGCGTTGCAAGGCATGACATCTCACTGAGACTAACTAAGTTGTGCGATTGGAGTTCAACTGCTCGAGCCGCAGTTTACCCCCGATCCAGGCAAGCGGAAGCGAAAGCGCGACGAGTGTGAGCGGATACCATCCGGGACCAAACTCGGGGCCTTTGTTCCACGTAGCCATTGCGCCCGCGAACGATGTTCCATGTGCTCCTTGTGCCTTAATGTTTCTGCGGCTCGCCACCACCAAACAAACCTCTAAAGAACCGCACGATGATGGCCCACAGCGCGCGAAATGCGAGCGGAGCGGCAGCCACAGCTTTCGTCTCAGTTTCAGGAGACTTACTCACTGACTGTGCTGCGTTGCCCGCAGACTGCGCCGCTTCGTCCGTCATTCCCTGCGGTTCATCAACCACTTCCAGCTTCGTCTTTACACATGTCGAGAACTGCCGAAACATCTGTCGCGACACTTCTTCAATCATGCCGCGTCCGAACTGAACGATCTTTCCCACGAGGTCGATGTCCGCGTTGACCAAAACCTCGCACCCTCCGCCCGCCAGTGGCGCAACCGTGCTCAGCATCGAGACCTTCGTGGATCCGGAACCGGTCGTCTCGCGAGCGTCGCCCACCATCCGCACCTGATGCGTTTCCTCGTTTATTTCCGTGAACTTCCCCTGGCCTTTGTAAGACATCGACAGCGGTCCCACTTTTACCTTGATCGCGCCGGTGAAAGTGCCGTCGTCCTTCTGCTCGAGCAACTCCGCACCCGGAAGACACTCAACCACCCGCTTTGGATCGATCAAATAGCTCCAGACGCGCTCAACAGGCGCTTGCACTTCGAAGCGTTCTTCAATCTTAAACGCCATGTTTCACCTCCGCGCCGACGATATCACGTTTACCATTTTTATACCTTTTAGTGGCGCTGGTCCAATGTTGACGTTACCGCGTCTGCCTCGTATGATCGAGCCCTTCCCAGTTGAGACGCTCAGATTGAAAGCAAATTGATTCCGACGGAGGAAAGGTGACGTCCTATGATACCTCGGAGCTTTGAGTACTTCTCTCCCCGCACCCTCGACGAAGCGATCGCCCTGCTGCAAAAGCATGGACCAGACGCGAAGTTGCTCTCCGGAGGCCAGAGTCTGATACCGATGATGAAGTTGCGGCTCGTTTCTCCCGAATACATCGTCGACATCAATCGCATACCGGATCTTGATTACATTGTGGAAAGTGACGGTCACCTGCGGATCGGCGCACTGACTCGCGAACACGAACTCGAGTCATCAGAACTGGTGAAAACAAAATTCCCCATTCTCAGCGACACGGCGAAAGTGATCGCCGATCCCCTCGTGCGCAGCCAGGCGACCGTGTGCGGCAACCTTGCTCATGGCGATCCCGCTAACGATCATCCCGCAACGATGCTGGCGCTCGGAGCCACGGTAGTGGCGACTGGACCAAAAGGAAAACGAGAGATCCCGGTCGCAGACTTTTTTCCCGGACTCTTCACGACCGCGCTCGAACCGGAGGAGATTCTTACCGAAATCAAGATTCCGTTTCCACCGCCGCGAAGTGGAAGCGCATATCTGAAACTGGAGCGAAAGGTCGGCGACTTCGCTACCGCCGGCGTTGCTGTGCAAATCACACTCGACGATTCCGGCACTTGCACGAGCGCGGGAATAGGGCTCACGAATGTCGGCATGACTCCGATTAAAGCAAAACAAACTGAAGCCTTCCTCGCCGGCAAACAACTCGACGACGCTACCATTCAACAGGCAGCCGAGCTCGCCGCCTCAGAGTCGCAGCCAATGGACGACATCAGAGGCTCAGCCGATTACAAGCGCGACCTCGTTCGTGTTCTTACCGCACGCGCGCTCACCACTGCGTTGAGCCGCGCGAAAGGAGGTGCCTAGCGATGGCCAAGCTGCCAATCAAGGTAACTGTTAACGGTATCGAACACAGTGTGGATGTCGAGCCCCGTTTGCTGCTGGTCCACTTCCTTCGTGAAACTTTACGCCTGACCGGCACACACATCGGTTGTGATACGAGTCACTGCGGGGCCTGCACGGTCGTGATGGATGGGCGCGCGGTCAAGTCGTGCACCGTCTTCGCCGTTCAGGCTGATGGACGTTCAATAACCACGGTCGAAGGTCTCGAACAGAACGGCAACCTGCATCCGCTTCAGGACGGCTTCTTTCAGGAACATGGTCTGCAATGCGGCTACTGCACTCCGGGAATGTTGATGACCGGATACGCCTTCCTGCAGGCGAACAGCGATCCCAGTGAAGATGAGATTCGTCACGCGATCTCCGGCAACCTGTGCCGTTGCACCGGCTACGTCAACATCGTCAAGGCATATCAATACGCAGCTCAGAAGATGCGCGAAGGAGGTGCATGAGATGGCGCCAAAAACGTCGCCCGCAATCGGTGGCATGGGCCACTCCGTCAAGCGCAAGGAAGATCCGCGCTTTCTTCGCGGTCAGGGTAATTACGTCGACGACGTAAACCTGCCCGGCATGCTCTATCTCGACATTGTGCGCAGTCCTTACGCGCACGCCATGATCAAGAATATCGACATCTCAAAGGCTACAGCGATTCCTGGTGTACTCGCGGTCATCACGGGGAAGGATCTGGAAAAATACAACCTCCACTGGATGCCGACGTTGATGTCTGACACGCAGATGGTCCTGCCGGTCGACAAAGTGATGTATCAGGCGCAGGAGGTTGCGGCCGTACTGGCAACCGATCGTTACATCGCGGCGGATGGAGTTGAAGCAGTCGAGATCGACTACGAACCATTGCCCGTAGTCGTCGATCCGAAAAAAGCGCTGCTCCCCGATGCGCCAGTGTTGCGTACTGATAAAAAGGACAAGAAAGACAATCACATCTGGCACTGGGAATGGGGCAACCGCGAGGCTACTGATCAATTGTTCAATGATGCGGAGGTGACGGTCAAAGAAGACATCTACATTCCCCGTATCCACGTTTCCTCGATCGAGACGTGTGGTTGTGTTGCTCACTTCGACAAAGTCAAAGGCAAGTTAACCGTCTGGATGACCACGCAGGCGCCCCACGCAATTCGCACCGTGTTTGCACTTGTCGCCGGGCACGTTGGTCTTTCGGAAGAAAAGATTCAGATTATTTCGCCCGACATCGGTGGTGGGTTTGGTGGCAAGGTGCCGGTTTACCCCGGATACGTTATTGCCGTTGCAGCATCAGTGTTGACGGGCAAGCCGGTGAAGTGGATCGAAGATCGAATGGAGAACCTGCAAGCGGATTCGTTTGCGCGCGATTACCACATCACGGCGGAACTTGCCGGCAAGAAAGACGGCACGCTCACCGCGCTACGCATCAAGACAATCGCGGATCATGGTTACACTGACGCGGCCGCGAACCCTTCGAAGTTTCCCGCCGGACTATTTCACGTTTGCACCGGGTCGTACGACCTGAAAGCAGCGCACGTCGAAGTAGACGGTGTTTACACCAACAAACCTCCGGGTGGCATTGCGTATCGCTGTTCATTCCGCGTCACGGAAGCGGTGCACACAATCGAACGAATGGCAGACCTGATGGCCCACGAACTGGGAATTGATGCGGCGGAGTTTCGGATGAAGAACTTCATCAAGCCGGAACAGTTTCCGTACAAGTCTGCACTGGATTGGGAGTACGACAGTGGCAACTACGGTGCGGCACTACAGCTCGCGATGGACAGGATCGGGTACGCCGAGTTGCGAAAGGAACAGGCTGAGAAACGAGCGCGCGGTGATCTGATGGGAATCGGCATCAGCAGTTTCACCGAGATCGTCGGCGCTGGTCCTTCGAAACATTTTGACATCCTCGGTATCAAGATGTTCGACAGTGCCGAGATTCGCGTGCATCCGACGGGCAAGGTCATTGCGCGGTTTGGCACGAAGTCGCAGGGTCAGGGTCACGAAACGACGTACGCGCAGATCGTCGCGGAGGAGCTTGGTTTTCCGGTCGATAGCGTCCTCGTGGAAGAAGGTGACACTGACACCGCACCTTACGGCTTGGGAACGTATGCGAGTCGCAGCACTCCGGTGGCAGGGGCCGCCTGTGCGATTGCCTGTCGAAAGATTAAAGACAAGGCGCGGAAAATTGCCGCTTACCTGCTCGAGGCGCACGAAGATGATCTTGAGTGGGAAGTGGGAAAATTCTTCGTCAAGGGATCGCCCGATCGCGCCAAGACGATTCAGGAGATCTCGCTCGCCGCGTATACGAATCATCCTCCCGGCATGGAAGCCGGACTCGAAGCAGTCAATTACTACGACCCGCCGAATCTCACCTACCCCTTCGGGAGCTATATCTGTGTGGTCGATATTGATAAAGGTACGGGCGAAGTCAAGATTCGCCGCTTCGTGGCCGTTGATGATTGCGGGAACATCATTAATCCGATGATCGTCGAGGGTCAGATTCATGGCGGGTTGACGATGGGACTCGGACCGGCGCTTTACGAGGAAATACAATACGACGAAAGTGGCAACATCCTGCAAGGCAGCTTCATGAATTATCTGCTGCCCACGGCAGTCGAGACACCCAACTGGGAAACGGACAAGACCTGCACGCCGTCGCCGCATCATCCGCTCGGTGCAAAAGGTGTGGGTGAGTCAGCGACTGTCGGTGCGCCGGCTGCGATCGTGAATGCAGTGGTCGACGCCCTTTGGCATCTCGGCGTGAGGCACATTGACATTCCAATCACCTCGGCGAAGGTTTGGAAGCTGCTGCGCGATGCGGGAGTGCGTTGAATGATCAGTTGACAGGATTTACATGGTTAACAGGATTGAGGATCAGTGTAACGAGCTACGGGCGCGGGAAGAGCCTTTCGTTCTTGCCACAGTCGTCGCCTACAAGAGTCCGCAGTCAGCGAAGCCGGGGTCGAAGGCGATCATCAAGCCGGATGGTTCATGGACAGGATGGGTCGGTGGCGGCTGCGTGCAACCAATCGTTTTGCGTGAAGCGAAGCAGGCACTCCAAACTGGCCGGCCGAAACTTTTGACGATCAGCCCCGACGCTGCGCGTGACGATTGGCAAGGAGTCGAGTCGTTTCGCATGGCCTGCGAAGGCGGCGGTTCGCTCGAGATTTATCTGGAACCTTTCTTGCCAAAACCTCAGCTAGTGATCGTCGGTTCTTCTCCGGTGGCCCAGACAGTTGCACAGCTCGGTGCTCTCCTCGATTTCAAAGTACTCGTCGCAGATCCGCATGCAGGCAGCGAACGCTTTCCTGAAGCCGACGTGATACTCACGGATCTCAATTCAGTCAAAGATCACATCAACGAGGCCAGCTACGTCGTGGTAGCAACGATGGGAAATCGCGATGAAGAGGGTTTGCTGTCTGTTGTCGGCACTCGACCCAAATATCTTGGCTTGGTCGCCAGTCGAAAGAAGGCTGATGCGCTTTTTGAATACGCCCGTACCAACGGCGCGACCGAGGAGGATCTGGCTGCGTTTCGTAATCCGGCCGGGCTGGAGATTGGCAGCGAAACACTGCCGGAGATCGCGCTGAGCGTGGCGGCGGAAATCGTTCGGGTGCGCCGAACAAGTGCCGAACCAGCCGTTGAACCAGCGCCAGCGATCGAAAGTGTGGCAACGGATCCAGTCTGCGGGATGACAGTCGACATCGAGAACGCAAAATACAGTTCAGCGGTTGACGGCGAAACGATTTACTTCTGCTGTCTGCGCTGCAAGGAAACATTCGATCGGCCACAAATCAGTCAGATCGGAAAGCGATGAGGAAGTTTATCTCGGGATTGATTCTCGGCGCGGGTGCTTCGCAACGTTTTGGACCACCGAAACAACTGTTGCCTTTTCGCGGCACCACGATGCTCGGCTGGGTTGTGGACCAGACTCAACGTACTTCAGGTCTCGACGAAGTTGTGGTTGTTCTCGGACGCGCCGCGGCTGAGATACGTGAACGCGTGGATTTCGGCACGGCGCGCGTCGTGGAGAATCCAGTCTTCGGCGAAGGCTGTTCATCCTCCTACCGCGCGGGTATCGGCGCCCTGAATCCCGCGTCCGCAGCAATCATGATCATCCTTGGTGACCGCCCGGAAATCACACCCGAAATAATCAACCGGCTGGCTAATGCCTGGCGTGAAGAGGAGTCTCCAATTGCCCTCTGCTCCTATCAGGGTCGCAAGGGTCACCCGATGATCTTCGCGCAACCGATGTCTGCCCAACTCGTGGATCTCCACGGCGACAAAGCCGCGTGGAAACTCGTTGACGCAAATGCGGCGCTGGTCCAGGAAGTTCACTTCAGTCTCCCCTTCCCTGACGACATCAACACGGCCGAAGATCTCGAGCGATTCGCAGCAACGGTAAAGAATGGATAAGAAACTGAGTAGTGTCTGCCTCTCTGTGAACCTCTATGTACTCTGTGTCTCCGTGGTTAGTTCCTTTAACTAGTGAACCACGGAGGCACAGAGTACACAGAGGTTCACAGAGAGACCGAATCAGGAACGATCGAAGATTGAGAGAAGAAGTCCGACAAATCCAGCACATGCTGGAAGAACAGGTCTACATAGCCGACGCGGCTATTGCGACGTCGTTGTACTTGTCGATGGTTCTTGGCAAGCCGCTGCTGATCGAGGGACCGGCGGGCGTAGGCAAAACAGAAATCGCCAAGGCGTTGGCAAACGCACTAAACACAAAACTGATCCGGCTACAGTGCTATGAAGGTCTGGACGCGACGACGGCGCTCTACGAATGGAATTACCCCAAACAGTTGCTGCACCTCAAACTTGAAGAGTCGTCCACAGCATCCGAAGCAGAAAAGGAAGCGGTGATCTTCAGTGAGGCTTTTCTACTGAAACGGCCATTGCTGCAAGCGATCACAGAACACGATCGCGCTCCGGTGTTGTTGATTGACGAGGTCGATCGGAGCGATGAAGAGTTTGAGGCGTTTCTGCTAGAAGTGCTCTCTGATTATCAGGTGACCATTCCGGAAATCGGATCGATCAAGGCGACTCACCGGCCGCACGTAGTGTTGACTTCGAATCGTTCGCGCGACCTGTCTGATGCATTGAGACGACGCTGTCTCTATCACTGGATCGATTATCCATCGCTCGCGAAAGAGCTCGAAATCGTGCGCGCGAAGGTGCCTGACATCAGCGAGACACTTTCTTTGCAACTCACCAGAGTGATGCAAGCCACTCGAACAATGAACTTCTCGAAAATTCCCGGCGTTGCCGAAACACTGGATTGGGCCAACGCCCTCGCGGCCTTACAAGCGCCTGAGTTGAACGAAGAGATTGTCGCCGAAACGGTGGGTTGTTTCCTCAAGGACGAAAGCGACATCGCGGCTTTCAAGGCAGAGTTGCCACGGATTTGCACGGATTACACGGATGTCTGACTTAGAAATCGAGCAGCTCATCTTGTTTTGCCGGGAGTTGAGAGCGCACGGAATCTCGGTAACGCCCGCCGAAGTCGTCACCGCCGCGACCGCGCTCGAGGTGATCGACACGATTGATCGCGACGAAGTCTTTCTCAGTCTGCGTAGCGTGCTCACGACCAGCGTCGACGACTTCCCCGTTTTCGAAGAGTTGTTCAAGAGATATTGGAACCGCTCGCCACGCGCGTTGATCGAAGCAGAAACACCGGCGAGCAATACCACGCGCAGCACCACACCGCATCAATCGCGCAAAGGACTCGGGTTCTTCCTCCAGCACTGGGGCAGTTCGTTCAGCGCCGAGGCTCAACCCGTCAAAGTCCCCGGCGCCGGTGACACCGAGTCGGCGGCAACAAAAGACCTTAGCGAATTCACTCACGAAGAATTGGAGGAGGTTTCACGACTGGCGCGCCGCATGGTCAGGCGTTTGGCCAAAAAGCCAAGTCGCCGCTGGCGGCCAGTCAAGCGCGGTCATCGAGTGAACTTGCGACGTAGTTTACGTTTGTCACTGAAGACCGGTGGCGAACTGATCGATCTGAGTTATAAGGAGCGACGGCCGAAGCGCACGAAGCTCGTAGTAATCTGCGACGTTTCCGGATCGATGGATATCTACAGCCGCCTGCTGCTGCAATTTGTTTATGGTCTTCAGAACAGTTTTGCGAAAGTGGAATCGTTTGTCTTTGCTACTTCGCTGGCACGCATCACCGGCGAGTTGAAAAACAAGACTTACAAACGCGCACTCGATCGCCTGTCGGCCAACATTCGCGGCTGGTCCGGAGGCACGCGAATCGGTGCGAGCCTGGCGATGTTCAACGCGCAGTGGCTGCGCCGCATCGATAAGCGCACCGTCATTATCATACTCAGTGACGGTTGGGACACAGACGAACCAGAAGAACTCGCCGCGGCGCTCGCATTATTAAGGCGGCGCGCCGGCCGGTTGATTTGGCTGAATCCGCTGCTGGGTAGCGCCGGTTACGAACCCATAACACGAGGCATGCAAGCGGCATTACCTTTTA
>DASXRE010000012.1:0-11232 GCA_036506775.1 Pyrinomonadaceae bacterium
GCCAAACTCCTGCCCGGTTCCGGGCAGAAATCCGGGCACGTCCTCGAACGTGAGCAGGGGGATATTAAACGCATCGCAGAAACGCACGAAGCGCGCGCCTTTGACCGACGCAGCGATATCCAGCACGCCGGCGAGATACGCCGGTTGATTCGCAACGATGCCGACCGCGCGCCCGCCGAGGCGAGCGAAACCGACGCAGATGTTTGGTGCAAACAGTTCGTGCACTTCAAAGAAGTAACCATCGTCGACGACGTGATTGATCACTTCGCGAATGTCGTACGGTTGATTCGAAGCCTCGGGAACAACTTCATTCAACTTTGGTTCAGCGCGATCGATCGGATCGTTCGCGGCGACCGCTGGCGGGTCCTCAAGATTGTTGGAAGGAACAAACGACAACAACTCCCGCACGAGGCGCAGCGCGTGCTCATCCGAGTCAGCGGCGAAATGCGCGACGCCTGAAACCGTGTTGTGAGTAATCGCACCGCCGAGCTCTTCCTTCGTCACTTCCTCGTGAGTGACGGTCTTGATCACGTCCGGCCCGGTGATGAACATGTATGACGTGTCCTTCACCATGATGTTGAAATCGGTGATCGCAGGGCTGTAGACTGCGCCGCCTGCGCACGGACCCATGATGCAACTGATCTGCGGCACGACTCCGCTCGCCAGCGTGTTGCGCAGAAAAATATCCGCGTAACCACCGAGACTGACCACGCCTTCCTGAATGCGTGCGCCGCCGGAATCGTTCAAGCCGATGATCGGCGCGCCGACCTTCATCGCGAGATCCATTACCTTGCAGATCTTCTCAGCGTGAGTTTCGGAAAGGGAACCACCAAAGACGGTGAAGTCCTGAGCGAAAACAAAAACGCTACGGCCGTCGATCAAACCGTGACCAGTAACTACGCCGTCGCCTGGATAACCCTGCTTGTCCAGTCCGAAGTCGCGCGAACGATGCACGACGAGTTTGTCAAACTCTTCAAACGTGCCTTCATCGAGCAGAAACTCGATGCGCTCGCGCGCCGTCATCTTTCCGGCTGCGTGCTGTTTTTCGACGCGTGCAGTGCCGCCGCCTTGTTCTGCCTGCGCACTGCGCTCGCGCAGAGTGTCTAGTTTATTCATCGAAAGGAAAGGACCTGGTTTCAACCAAAGTGATCAGTTCTTTCAAGGCTCGTCGAGCGTTGTACTCCACATCCGCCGGATACTCGTTTGCTTCAAAGGTTTCGAGGTCGAGTACGCGATAGGAGAAATCCGATTCAACCAAAACATCGATATCCAGATCGACGTAGGTGAGAACTGCTCCGTCGAAAGTCGGCGGCTTGTTTACGTTACAGTAAAACCGGTTGCTGAAACGAAAGACGTTGTACCAGCGATCCAGCCAATAATATTCCTTGCTGATGGTCCCCGACGGAATCTTGCCGAGCAGATCGTGCTGGACCTCATCGTCGAAGACTGCATCGAGAACTATTAGTGGTCCAGCCTGCCTGGCGAGCCGCGCGGACCAGCGGCGATATTCCTTTCCATCGTACTTGCACACGCGGACGACAACCGGCTCGCCGTCCGCCGTTCGCTTATTTTCTTCCACTCTTCGCCCAGTCAGCCAGAAATTGGGCCTGTCCCTTTTCCGTTAACGGGTGATTGAACAACTGATCGATCACCTTGAATGGCATGGTGGCGATGTCGGCGCCCATGCGCGCCGCTTCGATCACATGAATCGGGTGGCGCAGACTGGCCGCGAGTGTTTCCGTTTTCCAACTGTAGTTCTGGTAGATCTCAATGATGCTTTGCAGCAGGTAGAGACCGTTTTCGCCAATGTCATCGAGCCGGCCGAGAAACGGACTGATAAACGAAGCGCCTGCCTTTGCCGCGAGGATTGCCTGCGCCGGCGAGAAGCACAAGGTCACGTTCACGCGAATACCTTCGTCAGAAAGATGCCGCGTCGCCTTCAGGCCATCGCGCGTGAGTGGACACTTGATTACCACGTTGGGCGCGATCTTCGAATACTCCTTGCCCTCGCGGATCATTCCATCCAGATCCTGACTCGTGACTTCGGCGGAAACCGGTCCCTTGACGATCTCGCAGATTGCGGCGATGTGCTGTTTGAAGTCGACGTTACCTTCCTTCGAAATCAGCGATGGGTTTGTCGTCACACCATCCGCCATACCTAAAGTAGCTGCTTCGCGTATCTCGTTGAGATTGGCTGTGTCGAGAAAGAACTTCATGACATAACTCCCTAATTAGAATCCATTAACAACCTGGTTCCGCAGAACCCCGATCCCTGCGACCTCCACCTCCACGGTGTCGCCGTCCTTCATCTTCGAAACACCTGCGGGCGTTCCGGTGGCAATCAAATCGCCTGGATACAACGTCATGATCTCAGAGATGTACCTGATAAGAAAGGCTACAGGAAATGCCATGTCAGCGGTGTTGCCTTGCTGTTTTATTTCACCGTTAAGACGCGTGGTAACTGCGACATTTGCCGGGTTCAGTTCCGTTTCGATCCACGGCCCGACCGGGCAGAACGTATCGAAGGATTTACCGCGCGTGAACTGCACGTCCTTGCGTTGCAGGTCGCGCGCCGTAACGTCGTTCACGCACGTGTAACCAAACACATAGTCCAACGGATCTTCATCGGCCGTCAGTCTTCGCGCAATCCGTCCAATTACCACGCCCAGTTCGCCCTCATGTTCGACCTGCTGGGACGCACGAGGTAATTCGATCCTGTCCTCGCGCGCAACCAAAGCCGACGGGGCTTTCAAGAACAACAGTGGCTCGTCCGGCATCTTGTTGCCCAACTCCGCTGCGTGCTCGCGATAGTTCCGGCCGACGCAAACAACCTTCGATGGCACGACCGGCGCCAGCAACTTTACTTCGTTGAGATCCAGAGTCGTTTCCGCATCCTGCACCGTCACATTTCCAAAGTTGTAGCCGGCGGAGAGTGGAAATACAGCCGAACCGAGGATCGCTGCGTAACGTGGTGTATCCAAACTCGGATGTGAAATGCGAGCGAATCTCATGGAACTGTTTCCGAAGCGACCTCCGAAGGCTGACTGACGTTTCCCGCGTTATCGACCGCGACGATGTAGTAATAGTAGGTCTTGCCTGACTCGACCTTGTCGTCACGATAGTTCGTGCGCGTCAACAACTCCTGGTTCAGCTTGGTCCAACTCGCCTTCGGCAGATTGGGATCGGTCGAGCGATAAATGTTGTAACCGGCGACGTCAGACTCCTTGTTTGCCGCGAAGAAGATCGCAAGCCGGCCGAACGACGGATCCGGTGCAATGCTCGGACGCTCAGGGGGCGCCGGAGCAAATACGTCGCGCGCCTGGACCGGAACCGAGTTTGAATTCAGACTCTCGACCTGCGCGCCACCAGTGCCGAGCGAAACCGAGCGCACGATGTAGCGATAGTCGTTGCCAAACTTGAAATTGCGATCGGAATAGCTCGTGCCCGAAACCAGCGCCGAATTGATCGGCGTTTGATTTGGTTCACTCTGCGACTCATCCATGCGATAGACGTTGTAGCCGAGCAGGTTCACGGGTGTTGAGCCGTCGATGTTGGCCGCGGGAGGTTGCCATGTGATGGTGATCGCGTCTTCCGCAGTTTTTGCGGGCGACACGAGAGTCGGCGGTTGCGCGATACGTGCCGCGGGTTCAATCGTTAGGAAGTTTGAAAACGACGCGCGCTGGCCGGAGGCGTTGACGTAACGAATGGCGTAGCGCAGGCGCGCCGGTTGACCGGCAAGCTCGAGCGCGTCGCGATAGGTCAGCGTGTCGCCGGCAGTTTTGATCTGTTCGTAAGTGACCGAACCAACCAGCGTGGCGCGCGCGGCAAACTCTTCTTCGGTTAGCGCGAGTGGCGCGCCTGGCTTCTCCGCCAAGCGATAGACATCGATGCGACGAATACTTTGCACGCTGCTGTCCGGCGCGTTGCGCTGTGGCGCGGGCCAACTGAGGATGACTTCGTTGCCTTGTTGCGCACCCGAGAGCAGTTCGGTGCGTTGTTGCACTCGCTCGATCGGAGGCAAGGGAGGTCGACGTTTACCGCAGCCCAGTGCGGCAAGGGTTACGACCACGAGCAGGAGATGCAGAAAGGCTTTGGGAGAGATCACAGAATGTAACGACTGAGATCCTGGTCCTTCACAGTCTCAGAGAGCATGTTTTCGACGTAACGTGCGTCAATCCGCTGGTTCTTCTGTTCGAGATCCGGTCCTTCAAAGCTGATGTCTTCCAGTAGCTTTTCCATGATCGTTTGTAGCCGCCGGGCGCCGATGTCTTCGGTTTGTTGATTCACCTGGGCCGCGAAATTGGCAATGGAGTCGATCGCGTCTGTCGAAAACTCGATCGCCACGCCTTCAGTCTCCATCATCGCCTGATACTGCTTGATCAGCGCGTTGCGCGGCTCAGTGAGAATTCGCTTGAAGTCTTCAACGGTAAGCGACTCCAGCTCCACGCGAATCGGAAAACGTCCCTGCAACTCCGGAATCAGATCGGACGGTTTCGAGACGTGAAATGCGCCGGCAGCGATGAAGAGAATGTGATCTGTCCGCACCATGCCGTAGCGGGTATTCACCGTCGTCCCCTCAACTATTGGAAGTATGTCGCGTTGCACGCCTTCCCTTGAGACGTCGGGACCGTGACCTGATTCACGTCCGGCAATCTTGTCGATCTCATCGAGGAAAATAATACCCGAGTTTTCAACGCGCTCAATCGCCGCGCGCGCGACCTGGTCCATGTCGATGAGACGCTCTTCCTCTTCCTGCATCAGATACTCCATCGCCTCATCGACGCGCATCTTGCGCCGTTTCGAACGGCCCTGAAACAGGTTACCCAACATGTCTTTCATGTTGATGCCCATTTCTTCCACGCCTTGCGGGCCGGCCAGTTCGATCACCGGAAAACTCTTCTCTCTGACTTCCAGTTCGACGAGACGGTTGTCGAGCTTGCCGCTGCGAAGTTGAGTGCGGAGTTTCTCGCGAGTGCGTTGAAACTGTTCGTCGCGGCCCGGGCTCTCTAGCTCCTTCGCGTTCTCCTCAGTCGTGTCCGCGTCGTAATCAAAAAAGTCCATGTTCGAACGCGGTGGCGGCAACAGCAGATCGAGAATTCGTTCTTCAACGTTGAGCTCCGCCTTCTCCGCGATCTCTTCGCTCTTCTCCTGACGCGTCATCTCGATCGAGATCTCCGTCAAGTCGCGAATCATGCTTTCGACGTCGCGTCCGACGTAACCGACTTCGGTAAACTTCGACGCTTCAACTTTCAGAAACGGAGAGTTGGACATGCGCGCGAGCCGGCGCGCAATCTCGGTTTTGCCGACGCCCGTAGAGCCGATCATGATGATGTTCTTCGGCATCACATCGACCGCCATTTCGGGTGCCAACTTCTGCCGTCGCACGCGGTTTCTGAGAGCGATCGCTACGGCACGTTTGGCGTTGCGTTGTCCGACGACGTGTTTATCGAGTTCAGTAACGATTTGACGAGGCGACATTTCGTCGAGTCGAGCTTCCTCATCAACTTCTCCAGCCAGGTAAATAACCATTGTCTTGCCTAAAACTGCTTACAGTTCCTCAACTACGATGTTTTGATTTGAATAAATGCAGATTTCACCGGCGATGCGTAAAGCTTCAACCGCGATGTCACGTGCGGAAAGATCCGTGTGCTTGATCAGCGCGCGCGCCGCCGCCAGCGCATAAGAGCCACCAGAACCGATCGCCAGTATCCCTTCATCGGGCGCGATCACGTCGCCGTTTCCCGACAAGAGAAACGACGCCTTCTTATCAGCCACCACCAGCATCGACTCCAGTTGCCGCAGCATCTTGTCAGTGCGCCACTCCTTGCTCAGTTCGATCGCGGCGCGTTCAAGGTTGCCGTGATATTGTTCGAGCTTGCTTTCGAAGCGGGTCAAGAGCGCGAAGGCATCGCCCGTGGCGCCTGCAAAACCGGCGAGAATCTGATCGTTGTAGAGGCGGCGCACCTTCCTGGCCTTCGCTTTCATTACCGTCTCGCCGAGCGTTACTTGTCCGTCGCCGGCGAGAGCCACACGAGTATCTTTTCTGACGAGCAGCACGGTTGTGCTGCGCACTTGATTGCTTTCTTTGCGCATGCGTTCGTAACGAGACTATAGGAACTCGTTTGAACGTAAGTCAAGGACGCTCTTCTCGGTCTCTCTGTGCCTCTGTCGTGTTTTCGAACCACCGAGACACAGAGGCACAGAGCAGAGAATATGGGTTATGATGGAGGCATGAGTAGTCGCCCACGCATCGGCATTCCGATGCGAATTGAACTTCCAACCGATCGCTTTTACCTGTCGCGTTACTACAGCGAGGCCGTTGAGGCGGCGGGTGGCGCGCCCGTGCATATCAGCCTGATACCGAAACCAGACTATGTTGACTCAGTCGTTGACGGACTCGACGGCATTCTACTGCCCGGGAGCGATTCCGACGTCGATCCGATGCGCTATGGTCAACAGCCGCATCGCAACCTCGGCGCCGTGCACCCAATCAAGGATGAAACAGACCTGTTGATTATCGAAGCCGCTGAACGCCGGCGAATTCCGTTATTCGCAATCTGCTTCGGCATGCAGGTGTTGAACGTCTCACGTGGCGGAACACTGATTCAGGACATCGGTTCACAACTGCCGGAAGCGATTAAACACGAACAAGGCGCGCCGCGTGACCGTCCGTCGCATCGTGTCAATCTCGCAGAGAAAACCAGACTCGCGAGCATCGCTGGTGTTGAAACTCTCATCGTAAACAGTCATCACCACCAGGCAATCGAAACGCTTGGCGCCGATCTGATGGCGACGGCGTGGTCTTCGGACGGTATTATTGAGGCGCTGGAAGATCCGCGTCCGGATCGCTTCGCAGTTGCGGTGCAGTGGCATCCGGAACTCGGCTGGGAACGGGACGCGATCTCGCGACGGTTGTTCGAGGCCTTTGTGGCGGCAACGTCAAAAACAGTCGGAGCAGCGGGCGCTGTAGTCTCCATCTCCTGAGCGACATTCGCAATGGAAAGGGAATTGGAATCGCAGTGCATAGCGGTAGCCTTGGCTTAGCAGGAAAAGTAGCGATCATTACGGGCGGATCCCGCGGCATCGGTAAAGCCGTGGTCGATTTGCTCTGTTCGTTTGGGACGAAGGTGGTGATCAACTACGTCCGCGACGAGCAGGCCGCGAGGGCAACCGTGGAAATGGTGAAAGCGCGCGGCGTCGAGGCACTTGCACTTCAGGCGGACGTTTCGCAGTTGGCCGACGCGGAGCGGCTTGTTACTGAAACACTTGAGCGTTTCGCGCGTATCGACTTTCTGATTTGCAACGCCGGTATTTGGGAAGGCGACGCAGTCGAGTCGATGTCAGAAGAACTCTGGGACAAGACGATTGGCATTAACCTAAAGGGTACGTGGTCGGTCTGCCGCGCTGCTGTTCCGGTAATGAAGCAGCAAAGGTTTGGACGCATCGTCGTCGTGAGTTCCACGGCCGGGCAGCGCGGTGAAGCGAACTATTCAAACTACGCGGCGTCAAAAGGCGGGCAGATTTCGTTCATGAAGTCGCTATCTAGTGAACTGGCGAGCTTCGGGATCAATGTTAACGGTGTCGCGCCCGGCTGGGTCAAAACAGAGATGACCGTCGGAGTACTCGGTAACCAGGCTCGTCTCGAATCGATCATTAATGAGATTCCGACAGGACGTGTCGCGAAGCCGGAAGACATCGCCGGGCCAATCGTGTTTTTGTGCTCGACGTGGGCAGACCACATCACGGGTGAAATCGTAAGCGTGAATGGGGGATCCGTTTTGTGAGGCGATGATGAGTTCAGGAGCTCAGGTATGACCTTAACTCTCGAAAGAGATAACGTGAAGAACGCAGTGCAACCGGTGGAACTCGGACTTGAGAGATTGCTTGAAGACGATACGCCGCTGATCGAGGGCGCACGCGTCGGATTGATCTGCAACCAGGCTTCAGTCGATCACAATTACCATCACGCGGCTGACCTTTTACATCGTCATCCCCGGATCGACCTGCGCGCACTGTTTGGTCCACAACACGGAATTCGCGGCGACGTGCAGGACAACATGATCGAGACCGCGCATGGCAAAGATCGCAAGACGGGACTTCCAGTCCATTCCCTTTACAGCGAAACACGCGAGCCAACCGAGGAGATGTTGCACGATCTCGACGTGCTGCTGTTCGACATGCAGGATGTCGGCTGCCGCATTTACACCTTTGTCTACACGCTCGCGAACTGCATGAGGGCAGCGGCAAAGTTCGGCAAGCGAGTTGTCGTTTGCGATCGTCCGAATCCAATCAACGGTGTGAGCGTCGGGGGAAACGTGCTCGAGCCGGAGTACTCTTCGTTCGTGGGTCAGTTTCCGTTGCCGACGCGTCACGGAATGACGGTCGGTGAACTGGCGCGAATGTTCAACGAACACTTTAACCTTAACTGCGATCTCGAAATCGTACCAATGAAGGGTTGGCGCCGGGAGTTCTGGCATGATGACACCGATGCGCCATGGGTGCTGCCTTCACCAAACATGCCGACGCTTGACTCGGCGACAGTGTTTCCGGGAACGGTCCATTTCGAAGGAACGCAAGTTTCAGAAGGACGAGGAACGACGAGACCGTTTGAATTGATTGGCGCGCCTTACATCAATGCCGATGACTACGCAGACAAGCTGAATGCGTTGAGTTTGCCCGGCGTGTTTTTCAGAAGCTGCGGGTTTCAGCCGACTTTTCAGAAACATGCCGGTGTGACTTGTGGTGGAGTGCAGATTCATGTGACGAACCGCGACGTGTTTGAGCCAGTGTTCGCAGGTGTAGCGATGGTCAAGCTGGTCCACTACATGTACCCGAATGAGTTTCGCTGGAAAGAGCCGCCGTACGAATACGTCTACGACAAGAATCCGTTTGACGTGATCGCCGGCACGAACAAGATCCGTGAAGCGTTTGAGCAAGGCATTGAACTCGACGCAGTCCGTGAGACTTGGGAGCGACCGCTGATCGCTTTCAAGCAGTTGCGCGAGTCGTTTTTGATCTACTGATAGCTAAGGTAAACGGTTAGAGGTCGTCATGCCGACGGCTAACGTTAATGATTAGCTTGTGCGCTTTGCAGACCAGCTTTGTCTTAAGGTAAAACGTTAATCGCTTTCATTCTTTCGGAGGATTCATTTTGGTCAAGTCAGAACGTTTACAAGTCGAGCGTGTTGAGCCGACACCCGGTGCGGCATGGCTTGTCGGGATCGCCGCCTGGTTCCTGCCGGGCAGCGGACATCTAATGGTAAAGAAATGGGGTCGCGCAGCATTGATGGGCGGCGTCGTTTGGTTTTGCTTCTTCATCGGTCTCGCGATGGGCGGCCACATGTTCGATCTCTCGACCGGACAAGGCTCGTCAGCGCTGCTTCAAGTGCCGCCGATGATCGCTGACCTCGGCAGCGGCGTGCTTTACATCGTCTGCTGGTTGATTGGTTATGGGTTCGCTGACGATCCCGCACAGGCTGCGCGAGCAACGTACGAGTACGGCACCACTTTTCTTCTTATCGCCGGCTTGTTGAATTACTTAACGATGCTCGATGCGTTTGACATGGCAGCAGGGAGGCACTCGTGAGACATTTTTTGGTGATGTGCCTGTTTGCTGCCATGGCCTCTGTGGTGTTTGGCGCGATGGCCAAGGACACTCCGCGCGAGCGTTGGCTTTACGGGCTCAAGGTTTTTGCGCAGTTCATCGTCATCGGCCTCGCACTGGCGTGGCTCCTCTACTTTATTCCGTGGTGAAAGACTCCGCCTTGCCCTCGGCGGTTCAACATGGCCATATTTGAAACCGAGGCCCTTGTCCTGCGCACTTACAATCTTGCTGAAGCTGACAAGATTGTCGTGTGCCTGAGTCGTTCGGCCGGATTGATCCGCGGCGTGGCGAAAGGTTGCCGCAAGTTGAAGAATCGTTTTGGCGCCTCACTCGAACCTTTCACTTTAATAAACCTCACGTATTACGAGAAGGAACATCAGGAGCTCGTTTCGTTTCGCCAGACGGAAATCCTGAAATCTCGCTTCAACCTTTCAAGCAATACTTCAATTCTTACGGGCTTCTCTTACATGGGCGATCTGCTGATCGACTTTTCACCACCGCATCAGACAAACGACAATCTCTATCGCATGGCCCTTGCGTGTTTTGAAGCTGCGTCGCAATCGCCGGACGATCTCGAGTCAGTGCTGCGCTATTTCGAAGTCTGGTTGTTGAAGATCGAAGGATTTCTGCCTGACCTGCGTGCGTGTGCGAGTTGTCATCGCTCGTTTACCGGCGAGGAGACGATCTACCTTGGTCAGGATCTCTCGCTTCGCTGTGCTGAGTGCAGCAACGCACGCGGCAGCGCGATCTCGAAGCGAGTGCATTCGCAACTACGAGCCACGGAAAAACTGCCGCCGGCGAAGTTTGCGGAAGAGTCGAGAGACGTTCCGAACAAGACGAAGAAAGAAATTGCGGAGTTAACGTTTCACTTGATCGGCCGCGTGCTGGAACGCCAGCCGCGATTACAACCTAACACTTGAGTGCCAAGGTTTCAGCTTAAATCACCATCGTTCCTGATACCGCGCTACATCTTCGGCGCTATGGCGCCGTACATCCTCTTGTCGCTGGTGATGCTGACGGCGGTGCTGTTTGCGCAACAGGCGAGTCGTCTTGCCGAGGTTCTGGTTTACACCGATCTACCGATCTCATTGCTCGGCGGAATCGGAGCGACACTTTTGCCCGGCGTGCTTGTTTTCTCGATCCCGCTCGCCACACTCGCGGGTATCATCATCGGCTTCTCCCGAATGGGCAGCGACAGCGAGTTGGTGGCAATGCGCGCCGCGGGCGTCGGTTCGTGGACCATGATCTGGCCGGCGCTGGTGGTCGGACTGTTATTTAGTGGAGCAACAACCTACCTGCACTTGAAAGAGGCGCCGCGTGCGGCGCGCGATCTCGAGCGTGTCGCATTGCAAGGTGCGCTGGCGAAACTCGATTCGCCGGTCGAGCCGCGCACGTTCAGCACGTTGCCGCGTTACGTAATCTACGTGCGCGATGGTGACCGAACATTGGGCACATGGGGACGCGTGTTTATCTTTGCCCAGCAGGCTGATGGAAAGAATGAAGTCTTTACCGCACGATCGGGGCGGATCGATTCTTCGGGCGATCAGTCAGAGCTGGTTTTGAGCGACGTGCTGGCGACTAAGTTTCCTGGTGCCGACGAAGATGAGAAGCAATATGTCGTTGAGCAG
>DASXRE010000013.1:0-6229 GCA_036506775.1 Pyrinomonadaceae bacterium
TTTTGTGTCTGTAACACTGGCGCGTCACACTCTTTGTCATCAATATTCGTCATAAAATATTTGTCATGGAACTTCGACGCTCGGTGTTTTCGAATTAAGAGGTCCAGTTCTGAAAGGGGAGTATTAATGAACGTCGATCAAGCAGCTCTGAAAGAACCCGACAATTTGAGACCTGCAGGCGTTGGCAATCCATTGCCTGACAAAGCCGTGCGTCTGAAACTTGCCGAGCGGCCTGACCGCGACCGTATCCAGCGTGTTGTCGATCTGGCAGATGCTCTTTTAGCAGAGGCGGAGACTCTGGCTCGCGATAAGGCTTTCACTGAGGAGGCAACCAGACTCAAACCATTGGACATTCTCGGAGGAATAAGCTTTTACGACGAAGTACAACGGTTTGAGACCCACTTGATCAAGATGGCGCTGGCTGAAACCGGAGGCAATCAGGCCAAGGCGGCCAGACTGCTGGGCATTAAGGCAACCACTCTCAACTCCAAGATCAAACTCTTCAACATAGAAGTTGGCTAGGGCCGACCTGCCATCATTCTCCAGGCTTTAATTGACTGACTCCGACGCCCCGAGCATCTCCGGCTCGGTGGCGTCGGAGACTGTCAGCACCTCTTCCTGGTAAAGATTCGAATCGATCAACGTTTGTACGAGATATCGTCCAGCGGTCGGGAAGCTCACGTTTACAAAGAAGCTGATGTTGTCAGCGAAGCCGCCTGACGCGATCTCGAAGCGCGTGGGTTGCGATACGACGATCGGATGCTGGCGGTCAGGCGTGAGAATGCGAACCTCCGACAGATAACTGCCCTGCCCTTGCCAGTGATTGACGACGGCAAACTTGATCAAGGAGACAGGGAGCTGTTGGACCATGATGTTCTGGAAGACGCCCATGAACGACAGCTTGTTCCCTGCTTCGAGACGCACGTCGTCGCAGAAAAGCGTGTAAAGCAGTTTAAGGTTCTTTGGTTGTGTGCTCATAATTTCTCCGTTGACAGGATTCCAGGATTGCCAAGATGCTGTCGTTGAGAACAGTCGCCCACTTTTTTAAGACATCTTGTGAATTCTGAAATCCTGTCCTACTTACTCCAACATCCCTTTAAAGGTTTCCTCGTCCAGCACATTCACGCCTAGCGCCTGCGCTTTGTCGAGTTTTGAGCCGGCCGCTTCACCCGCGAGCACGTAATCCGTTTTCTTACTGACGGAAGAATTCACCCGTCCGCCGCGCGTCTCAATCAACACCTTCGCTTCATCGCGCGTGAAACTGGTCAACGTTCCCGTCAGCACAAACTGTTTGCCGGCAAAGCGCTCGTCAAGAGCGGCAGTGCTCGGCCGGGCCGCCTCTGTTTTTACTCCCGCGGCGCGCAGCCTATCACAAAGCGCTCGATTCCCTTCATCATCAAACCAGTCGCGCACACTCTCAGCCACTGTGAGTCCGATCTCGGGAATCGCATCCAGTTCTTCGACCGACATCTGCGCCAGGCGCTCGAGCGAACCCGCCTCGTGCGCCAGAATGCCGCCCGTTCGTTCACCAACGTGCCTGATCCCCAACGCGTAGATCAGATTCGACAGATCACGTTTCTTGCTCGCTCCGATCTGTTCGAGCAGGTTCGTGGCTGACTTCTTCGCCATGCGTTCCAGGCCCGCGACCTGTTCGAGCGTCAACGAGTAGAGATCACCGACGTCTTTAACCAGCTTCTCGGACACGAGTTGCTGCACGAGTGCTTCACCCAAACCTTCAATTCGCATTGCGCGCCGCGACGCAAAGTGAATCAGCCGGCCCATCAACTGCGCGTGACAATCAGCGGCCACACAACGTGGAACAACCTCGCCTTCAATCCGGGAAATCAATCCCCCACAAACCGGACATTTCTTCGGCGGTCGAAACGGCCTTTCCGATCCGTCGCGTTTTGAAGTGATAACGCTGAGCACTTTGGGGATGATCTCACCGCTCTTCTCGATCATCACCCAGTCGCCGATCTTGAGCCCCAGTCTTTTTATCTCGTCTTCGTTGTGCAGCGTCGCGCGAGACACGGTCGTACCGGCGAGAAAGACCGGTTCCAGATACGCGACCGGCGTCAGCGCGCCAGTGCGTCCCACTTGTACTTTTATGTCCAGGACTTTCGTCGACCCTTGCCGCGCAGGATACTTGTAAGCGATGGCCCAACGTGGCGCTTTCTGCGTGGCGCCGAATTCGTCCTGCAAGGTGGTCGAGTTGACCTTTACCACGAGGCCGTCAATCTCGTAGCCGAGATCGTCGCGCAGCGCCTCCTTCGCGTTGGCGAAGTCGATTACCTCATCGATGGTTTTGCAGACCTTACGATGTGGATTCACGCGAAAGCCTGCTTGCTGTAACCACTCGAGCGCTTCCCGGTGCGTCGGAAACGGTTTGCGTCCACCGCCAACGAACAGGTCATAAACAAACATATCGAGCTTCCGGCGCGCGACGAGACGAGAATCGAGTTGCCGAATCGCGCCGGCGGCCGCGTTGCGCGGATTGGCGAACCGCGCTTCGCCCTGTTCCTCACGTTCGGCGTTGGTCTTCTCAAACACATCACGCGGAATGAACACTTCACCACGCACTTCAATGTTCGAATCGATCACTTTCGCGTCTGATTTGAGCCGCAATGGCACGCTGCGAATGGTGCGCGCGTTTTGCGTCACGTCTTCACCGATGCGGCCGTCGCCGCGCGTCACACCACGCACCAGCAAACCGTCGGCATACTGCAACGACAGCGACAGACCATCTATTTTTAGCTCGGCGACGTAATCGAGCGGGCGGCCGTCAGCAAGCCGGCGGCAACGTTCGTCAAAAGCGCGGAGTTCGTCGATGTTGTAGCTGTTATCGAGCGAGAGCATCTGCCGGCTGTGGACCACTTCCGGAAAACCTTCGGCGGGCCGGCCGCCGACTCGCTGCGTCGGACTGTCGGGAGTGACTAACTCAGGATGGTCCTGCTCGAGTTTCTGCAAGCGTTCGAGCAGTTCGTCATATTCGCGATCGGAAATCTCCGGAGAGTTGTTGACGTAATAAAGTTCGTCATGACGCCGAATCTCCTCACGCAGTTTCGCGATCTCGTTTGCGGTTGCCTTGGCGGCCAAAATCATTCTCCCTGGAGCGCGGGCGGCTCGCCCGCAACATACAACGGCGTCAGGGTCAGTCGATGCGGGCAAGCCGCCCGCGCTCCGTCACTCCTTCTTTTCTGCGTGTTTCGGTCGCTGTAGTGGCGCCGTCGGTTTGCTGTCTTCGCTTACGGTGAACTCTGCATTTGATTTCGACTTTGTCTCAGCGAGTTTGTGCAGCACGCGCCCGACCAGCTTGATGCTCTGCAAAAAGTCGTCGATCCGAATGTTCTCGTCAGGTCCGTGCGGATTCGATCCGGCGTAACCAGTGCCAAATGACGCGACCGGGGTGGGCGGTTGCGTGACGCCGCAAACCGCTCCGACTGGTCCACTCGAAGGATCCATCGGATAAACAATCGCGGGACGGCCGTAAACCTCGGCTGTCGACTCCACCACCGCCCGGGCAATCCGCGACCTCGCCGACGACTTCGCCAGTGGCGCACTGCCCAATTCAATGATCTCGATGTCTCTAAACCCGCGCACGTCCAGATGTTCGCGCAGGAGTCCTATTACGATCTCAGCCGTGAGATCAGGCACGAGACGGAAGTCGAGCCGCGCCATCGCCGTGCTCGGCAAAACCGTCTTGGCGCCGGCGTCGGTGTGACCGGTTTGGATGCCACAAATCGTGCAGGTTGGACCAAAGATATGCTCCTTGATCAGCGTCTGTCCTTTCATGGATCGCACCCAGGCGCTGATGCGAAACTCGCGTTTCAGTCCCACTTCGTCGAGTTCGATCGTCTTCAACGCTTCCACGTCTTCTTCACTGATCGGAGCGACGTGTGACGAAAAACCATCGATGGTGATAACGCCTTTCGGTGAAGTGATCGTGGCAAGTGCCTGCACCAGCCGCCACGCCGGATTGGGCACGATCGTGCCCCACTTGGAATGCAGATCCGAACGCGCGCCAAAAGCGCGGAGCTCGAGAAAAGTAATGCCTTTGAACCCGAGACTCACGATCGGAGTCTCATTCGTGTCGCGCCCGCCTTCGTCCCACAAACAACCGTCGGCTTGCAGCAGATCAGCGTGTTCGCTCGTAAACTTATACAGACTCGGACTCCCGAGACCGTCCTCGCCTTCAACCAGAAAACGCAACGTGACGGGCAGCTTGCCAAACGTCTTTTGATACGCTTCAACCGCGGCCAGGCGCGCAATCAGATCGCCTTTGCTGTTCGCCGCGCCGCGTGCGTAGAGCTTGCCGTCCTGGATCGTGGCCGCGAATGGACCGGAACTCCACTCCGTCAGATGGCCGACCGGTTGCACGTCGTAATGACCGTAGACAACAAAAGTCTTTGGACCGCCGCCACACTCGCCGTAGATGATCGGATAGCCTGAACCCATGCGAAACGTGCGGGTGCCGATGCCCACACGCTGCATCAACTGTTCGACCGTCTCGGCAATCGCGCGCATGCCGGTGCCGCGCGCGGCCACCGACGGCATACGGCAGAGGTTTTGCAACCGCTCCGTAAAGCTCCGCGCGTGACGATCCACATAACGATCAAACTTCGTGAAATTCATGCTGTTACAGACCAGCCACAAAGAAGCACAAGAGGCACAAACAGGTAACCCGCCCGCTATTCTTTCTTGTGACTTATTTGCCTCTTTGTGGCTCAAACAATAGATAACTCGACTCTTCGGCGCCTCTCTCAAACGCCGCGCAAATAAGCCCCTTCGCAAACAGCTGCTGGAACTCTGTCCTGACTCGCGCCTGAACCTCACGCGCGCGATGCGGATCACGTTTCACGAGCGCCGACCACTCCGCCGGTATCGCCACCGACGCAACCGGTTTCACTTCAATCGCCGGCGTCAAACCCGAAGCCAGCGCCGCCACCCGTGGTGACTTCAATTCCCAACGCGCCACGAGTCGATCACTTTGCAAACCCGGCCGGTTCTCTTCTGCCTGCAACGGATCGGCAAAGTAATCCGTTCCGTAGAAGTTCTCGGTGTAGGTGTCAACGGTGACCCCAAGCCTGTTTAAATTGAAATGCGCATTTCGCGCCTGCATTGGGTCCCACGTCCACTTGATAAATGTTCTTCCCTCGGCAAGCGCGCGCTCGCGCTGCGCCCATTTCAGTCGCGCACCGACGCCTTTGTTCTGATAGTCCTTCGCCACCGCCATCATGTGCGAGTAACCAAAGATTTCATTGTCCGGCCGGACCGCGGCGAGATGATGAACAAAGCCAACCATCCGGTCCGCAACAAACGCGGCGAGCGTCCAGCCACCTGCCTGCCGCGACACGATCAGATGGCGGCGCGGAGAGATCTCCAGATCCGGCAGGCCAAAAGCTTCACGTTGAAGGGCAACACAACTGTCAAATTCTTCGATGGTGGCGCACTCACGAATCTGGATCTCTTCCATGCGTAAACGTTTTTATCCCTTCGCCTATCCTTGCGCCTATCCTTTCGGGGGCCGCGCAGGCATCGTGATCGTTGCTTGCAAACCGCTCGGCGTGCGGTTTTCAAGCGAGACACTTCCGCCCATCAGTTCGAGCAGTTTGCGCCCGATGATGATTCCCAGTTCGTTAATGTTGGGTTCATGAGCTGCGCTGCTGTGTTCCGGGTCAAACACGCCCGCGGTATCTTTTGCCGGCTCGCCGTTGTCTCTGACCTTGATCGAGAGAATCGACTGGTCGTCGATGTCGACCGTGACGTGCACTGACTCGCCCGCCGGACTGCGGCTCACGGCCCACGCAATGAAGTTGAAGATGGTCTGCCGCAACTTTCCGTGATCGGAAACGACAGTAGTGATCTCGGGAGCGACTTCGTATTCGATCCTGACCTGTTGCTTCTGGGCCATGCGTGCTACGGCCGCGCAGGACTCGCGCACGGTTTCGCGCATTGAGAACTCCTGCAAAAACACTTCCGTCTGTCCCGCTTCGATCCGTGACAGATCGACGAGTTGATTCAAACTCGCTTGCAGTTGAAAACCGGAGTCCTGCACCTTCTGACAGAAGCGGCGCTGCGTTTCGGTGAGTTCTTCCTGGTCGAGGAGGATCTCGCTGAAACCGAGAATCGAAGTCAGCGGCGTGCGCAGTTCGTGTGACATGCGGGCGAGGAACAAGGATCGATAGTGGGAAACGCGTCGCAATTCGCGGTTGGCTTCCTCGAGTTCGGC
>DASXRE010000014.1:0-3861 GCA_036506775.1 Pyrinomonadaceae bacterium
GCTGAGTATTGCTTCGTTCCTTGCGGGTTCAGACGTGAACCATGAGGCATCGTGCAGGTCTGGGTGCGCGCGATCTCGGTCATAGCTTTGGTCGAGACTACCGAGACTGACGACGGTACCATGTCGCCGTGCAAATTGAAGTTCACCACGAACAGAAAGTTGCCGTCTGGCGAGATGTCCATCGTTGCGGGAAAGAGGCCGAGCGTTGTCTTGCCGATCAGGGAGTCGTCTTTGGTTGAGTATTTCCAGACCGTGCCGAACGGCCGCCCGTGCGCGATGGAGACGTAATAGAACTGCCGATCGGGTGAGATGACAATGCCGTGTGGTCCATCGATGTCTAGCGGCATGTCGCCGGTGTCGATTTGGTGGTCTATCCTGGCGGTCGTGCCGTCAAAACGAACTAATGTGATTTTGTCGGCAGATTCTGACAACACGTAAACGAGATATTCTTTCTCAGGCTTCGCGGGTGTAACCAGAGTCAAGGCAAGGAGAGCGATGATGTAGTGCGCAAGATTCATCGGCGGAGAGTGTACACCACAAAAGCTTGTTCCACCGGACGCCTCCTTGGAGTGCGGCGACTCGTCGCCGCTTTTGATTCCGCTTTTCGGACCAAAGCGGTGACAAGTCCCCGCAGTCCAAGGAGGTACTAGATCCTGAGTCTATCTCACGTATTCCCAGTGCCACGGCTCGTAGAAATATGGACGAAAGCCGAAGCGCTCGGCGTTGCGCACGAGCCAGCGGTAAGCGGGCGTGTTGACCTGGATTGCGCGATTGGCGTCGTTCGTATCTACCGGATCACCGCCGACATAAAGGTCGAGTGCACGGCCGGTAAAGTGCGGACTGTTAACGGCAAGTCCCGCGCTGCCCGCGTTCGGTGATTTACGGCGCAGTTCATCCTGATATTCACGCGAGCGAAACGCAGAAACAATCTTGAAGAAGTTCTCGCGCGGTGCGAGCTCAGTCGGCGACGTGTGCGCGAGATCCAATGCCGGGTCGGCAATCGCGGCAACGATCATCTCTTTGTAGGCCGCGTAAGTCTTGCGTTCGACCTGACGAAGCTCTGACTCCCTGCTCGGATCGTAAAAGTCCGCGGGCGGCGCAGTACGGAGCTCGCTTGGGTCAGGATAATCGCGCGTCTTGAGTCGATTGCTTTGCCACTGCGAGATCAGGCGCATCAGCGAGTCTTCATCGAGCACGCCGTCCGACGTCAGGCCCGCTCGCTTTTGCCAACTCGCCAGTGCAGCGGCGAATTCAATGGTCACCGCATCGTCCGGCGTGTTCAATGTCCTGCCAATCAACAGATCGTAAAGATACCAACCGCGTTGCTGTTTGCCGCCAAAGGTCCAGGTCAGTTCATTCTTGAGCAGTGCATTCTGCGTGGCGGCAGTTGTGAAAGCCGCGAGGTTCGGTTTTGCGGGCGATGGTCCAGCGATGCGCGCTGTCGGCTTAACAGGTGAACTGGTCTTGGGCCGAGACGCCTGACCGCTGCTGCCGCGCGCCGCGAAAGTCAACACTCCTGCAGCGGCCGCGAGCACAGCCACAACCAACGCTAGATGAACCTTACGAGTCTTCATAACCTTCCACGTGCCGCTGTGTTTGTGAGGCTTGTCGGGGGAAGTGCTGGGATGCGCAAACCTCGCTCACAGTTCGATGGCACAAGATAAATGCAATTACCGGCGCCGCCCGCGTTTGTGGCGAACGTTTGCAGCTTTGCTCTTGCTATGCTTTGCTGCGGTCCGTGCGGCGATCTTGCTGCTCTTCCCTGCGAGTTTGCTTTCACTTTCCGCGTGATTAGCTTCGCGTCCGGGCGGAACAGCTTCGTCCAGCGATGCAGTGATCAGATCGTCACTGGGTCGCGTGCCGTTGAGAAAAGCAAAGACGTGATAGTTGGCGTTGCGTTCGCGTATCGCCTCGATGCGTCCTTCGTTCTTCAGTCGCGCGAGCTCAGCCATAACAAACGTCTGCTCCGTGCCGCTCATGTATCGATAATCGATGTCAAACGCGAGCCCGGTCGAATGTGGCGGAGTCTCAATCGTCACGGCGTTTCTGTTCACTCGGCGCAACGAATGTTGATACTGCTCCGGCCTGACCAGCGAACTCACCGGCAACGGTCGATTAAATTGTTGATGATACGTTGCCGCGACCTCGTCAAGAATCTTCAACGCCGCGGGTCTTAACGAACTTAGCATATTCGCTTTCAGAGCCTGGCGATCTGCTGGATCGTCGAGGTTATACGAACGTCCGTCAAAGTTCTTCGCCAACGCTCGCAACGGTTCGTAATCGCGAGTCACATTCGGATCTTCGTCACTCGTGAAATCACCATCATCTACTCTTTGGGCGACACCATACAGAACATAAGTCTCAGTCACGCCGGGCACTGAAACCATCTCACCGCGTTGAATCATCGCGGCAAGTTCCAGATAGTCCTGACAAATGGGAATGTTGTATTTCGTGATCTCGGCGATCTGTGTCGCGAGAAACCAGTAGCGCTCGCTGTAGTGCTGCAACTCGGGAGGCGTCACAACCGCCCCGCCCATCGCCTCACCGCGATCTGCTTTGACTTTCTCTACAGCGTCAGACCACGTATCGATTCGCGCCGTGTTGGTAACACTGGCCAACTGTGTTGCTGAATCGCGCAACCGCTTGAGCTTTCGAAAATATAGTACGGCCCAAACACCGGAAACTATGACGACGATCACTAAAATCAGGAGAACAACTCGCTTGATCATGAGCACGTTATAACAGCAACATAACTATGTAATCGAGCGGCAAGAACATTGCAAACTATGGGCCCAAAACGGGCGTCTTTTCAGTTGACAGTTGATCAGAAAGGAGTATCATGACTTGCGTCTCACGTAACGGTAAATCCACTTCTCCCCAAACGCGGACTCCCTACCGTTAGGTACGTAATGACTTCTTAGCCTTCCCAGTAGGCTAAAGCGCTGTTAGGTCGCGCATTAGCAGCTTAACAAAAATTCATTGGTCAATTACTTGGCGAGGTTTTAGTTTTTAGTTGGAATAAGTTCAGCGCCCGGAACTTTTACAACGACTCGTTGGCGATTCGCCGTCGATATTTTTAAATGCTCTTAATGGCCGTGGAATAGAGCACAAGTTGTCCCAAAAACTTGAGTGGTAAACACGAAGCTATGTCGTATTTCGATGAAAAGGAAGGTCGCTAAAAAGCTAAGCTCCGTCGTTACTGGCCGGTAACAACGGAGCATCTGACAACACAACCTTCACTGCATGAGCGTAAAGGTGCGTCGCTCGACAGCCTGCATCATAGCGCAAAGTGCAGTGTGGACTCAAACAATTAACGGAGTCACAATGCACGATGCTCCTCGGCTCGGTCCGCCTTCTCCATAGCTCAATCGGCGACTAAACCGCCGCGCTCAACCCAGGCGCGGTTCGGGTCGCTGTGTCGAGTTGGTCCAAGCCAACTAATCTTATAACTCTACTTTTTAAGAACGCAGGAGCTCTTGCAGTGGACTCCATTTGCGAAATGGAGCCTGACTATGAGTATCGAAGCAGTAGACCATCTTCCCCAATGGTACGTGGTGCACACGAACCCAAAACAAGAAGACCGTGCTGACAGCAACCTCAGAGTCTGGGGTGTGGAGACTCTGCATCCCAAACTCAAAACCCGCCGGGTCAATGAGTTCACTGGCGCCCTTACCTACCTCACTAAACCCATGTTTCCGCGCTATATCTTTGCCAAGTTCGACGCGCGCAAACAGCTCGCGAAGATCTCCTTCACTCGCGGCGTTCATCACGTGGTCAGTTTTGGCGGACAACCGACTTCGGTGGAAGACGAGATCATCCAGATTATCAGTGATCGCATTGACCCAACTGGCTTCGTCAAAA
>DASXRE010000015.1:0-11702 GCA_036506775.1 Pyrinomonadaceae bacterium
GATCATCGGATTTGCGACCGGCGTCACGGTCGGTGCGATGCTGCAATCACCAATTCAATCGGTAACGTGCGTCGAACTCGAGCCGACCACAGTCGAGGCTTCGGCGTTTTTCAACCACGTCAATAATCGTCCACTCGACGATCCAAGAACCAGGTTGATCATCGACGACGCGCGAACCTACCTGCGCGTCACGCCGAATCGTTATGACATGATCGTCAGCGAGCCGAGCCATCCGTGGGTGCCGGGCGTCGCGAATCTGTTTACCGAAGAGTTTTTTGAGCTCGGCCGGCAGCGTTTGAGCGAGCAGGGACTCTTTGTACAGTGGGTTCAGATCTATCAACTCTCGACGGAGAGTCTGCGTTCGGTGCTGGCGACGTATCACAAAGTGTTTCCGCACGTGCTCGTGTTTCGCGTCGGTGGATTGAATAAGGGCAAGGATCTACTGCTCGTTGGCAGTAATCAGCCGCTGAAGCTGGACCAGTTGTCTGAGCGACTGGCAGACCAGCAGAGCGCGAGGGAACTGGCGCGAGTTAATTTGCGATCGGAAGCGGACGTGAGGTCATGGTTCGTGTGTGACGAGTCGCGACTCGGGCCAGCCGTAGCCGGTGCACGCATCAACACTGACGACAACATGCACATTGAAACGACGGTGCCGCGCGAGGCGTTTCGCCCGTTGATGCAAACGAATGCGGAGTGGGTGGAGGCGTTGGCTATGCCTTTACCGCATTGAGCTTCCCAGGGATTTCACCAGTCCTTCGGCGGCTGCTTCGCCGCTGCGAATGCAGTCGGGAATTCCCGCGCCACGATAGGCGTTTCCGGCAAGCCACAGGTTGGGAATCTTTTGTAGTTCGTTTTCGATCGACTGCACGCGATCAAGATGACCGACTTCGTATTGTGGCATCGAGTTCTGCCACTTCGAAACTTCCGCAAACAGCGGCTGCTCGCTAATCCCTAACAGTTCGCGAAGATCGCTTTCGACGCGCGCCAGCATCTCCATCTCATCGAGCGCGAACAACTCGGGTTGTAATGCGCCGCCGACGAACGCGCGAAGCAGTACGTGATTGTCAGGCGCGCGTCCGGGAAATTTCACGCTGCTGAACGTGCAGGCTAGCGACGATCGTTTTTCGATGAAAGGAGCCACGAATCCAAAGCCGTCGAGCGGATGACGGATCGCACCGCGGCGGTAAGCGAGATTGATCGTGGCGGTTGACGCGTATTTGATTTGGTTGAGTTCGGTGGCGAGTGGTTGATCTACGGTTGAAAGTAACTGGGCTGCGATGTACGCGGGGACAGCCAAACAAACTGCATCGGCTTCAAGCGTTTCGCCGGTTTGAGTCTGGATTGTCCAGCTAGTTGCGTTTCGCACCATGGACTGGACCCGCGTTTTTAAACGAAGGTCGCAGCGCGAGATCGTCTCAGCAAGCGCCTGGACCAGCACCTCCATCCCTTGATCAAACGACAGAAACAAACCATATCGCGCTCCACTCGTCCCGCTCTTCTCCGCCGCCTGCTGCGAACGCGCCTTACGCAACATCGCCAGTATCAAGCTGCGATGATCCCGCTCCATGTCGAGAAACCGCGGCAGCGTTGCGCGCAAACTCAGCGTCTCCGGATTCGCGGTGTAAATCCCGCCAACCATCGGTTGGGCCATTCGTTCGAGCGCTTCGCGACCCAGTCTGCGACGCACAAAACTCGATAAGGATTCGTCAGCAACGCTGTTTGTTTTGCGGCGCGGCAAGAACAGATCGGCGGCCATTCGTGCCTTGCCAGGCAAACTAAAAATATCCGTAGTTAAAAAAGGCCAGATTCGCGAAGGCGCGAGGAGTTGGAAACCTTCCGGCACCGGACGCAACCGCCCGTTTCTCACGATGAAGCTGCGGCGATGACTGGAATTGGTCTCGATCAAGCGCGCCTCAAGTCCGAGTCGCTTCGCGAGCGCCACTGCTTCCGGTTTTTCCGAAATGAAAGAGTCCGGTCCGCGTTCGAGAAGAAAACCTTCGCGCTGATCAGTGCGGATCGTGCCGCCCAGACGCGGTGAAGCTTCGACGAGAGTTACCTGTAGAGACTGATCGAGTTCAGTTAGACGATGTGCCGCCGCGAGACCCGAGATACCACCACCGATAACAACGATGCGCGCCACGGATTACCTCGCAGGCAGACAACAGTCAACTGGACAGACGTTGTGAGCTGGGCCGCGAGTGCCGAGGAAGCGAGGAGGTTCGTCGTCGATCCGTTCAAGCATAAGTTCGCGAATCATCCTCACGAATGCGGGATGAGTTCCCGCGGTTGCGGCGCGCACCATCTTCATGCCCAACTCCTGCGCGAGGTTTTGTGCCTCGTAATCGAGGTCGTAAACGATCTCCATGTGTTCCGAGACAAAACCGATCGGCGCGACCACAACGTTCCTGATTTCCTGCGCGTGGAGTTCCCGCAGGTAATCCAGGATGTCGGGCGCCAGCCATGGCTGCGACGGCGCGCCGCTGCGGCTTTGATAGACAACTCGCCAGCGCTTGCTGCCCACGGCTTCGGCGATCAGTTGTCCCGCTTCTTCGAGCTGCGACGCGTACTCACACGTCGCGGCCATCGCTTCGGGAATGCTGTGCGCGGTGAAGACCAGTTGCGCGTTGGGCCGAGCGTCATTGTCCAGTCTGGACCACGCGCTGCGAATGTGGTCCACGTTTGCTTCGATGAACAACGGATGATTGTAGAACGCGCGCAACTTGTCGATGTGAGGCGCCTGTGGTCCAACTGCTGTTTGCGCATCAGCAATGTTCTGCCGGTATTGCCGGCAACTCGAAAAGGAACTGTAGGCCGAGGTCACAAAAGCCAGCGCGTGCCGCACGCCATCGGCCGTCATCTGCCGCAGCGTATCTGGCAAGAGCGGATGCCAGTTACGATTGCCCCAGTAGATTGGAAGCTTCGGTCCGTGTCTTTCAAGTTCTTCCTTGAGGGCAGCGATCAGATTTCGATTCTGCTGGTTGATCGGACTGACGCCGCCAAGCATCTCGTAGTGATGTGCGACGCTGAGCATTCGTTCACGAGGCACGTTGCGGCCGCGCAGGACGTTTTCGAGGAAGGGAATCACATCGTCCATTCCTTCCGGCCCGCCAAACGAGACGACCAGGAGCGCGTCATAGTTCATGAACCATTTCCACCAGCGCGATCACGTTTTCGACCGGAGTTTCCGGCAGGATTCCGTGGCCGAGATTAAATATATGTCCGGCTCGTCCACCAGCCTCATTGAGTACTCGCTTCGCATGTGCGCGTAACTCCTTTCGATTAGCAAACAGCGCAACCGGATCGAGATTACCCATCACCGCGACGTCGCGACCAACTCGTTGCCAGCCTTCGTCCAGTCTGACTCGCCAGTCGAGACCGATCACATCGCCACCTGCTTCGAGCATCAACTCCAGTAACGCGGCGGTTCCGGTACCGAAGTGAATCACCGGCACGCCAGGTGTGATGTTCTGAATCACGGCGCGGGTGTGCGGCAGCGCGAACTCGCGATAGTCATCGGGGCTCAAACAACCGATCCACGAGTCAAACAACTGCACTGCCTGCGCGCCCGCGGCAATCTGCGCGTTCAGGTATTTCACCAAACTCGCAGTGATCAGCGACATCATCGCATGCCACGCGCCGCTGTCGTTGTACATCAGTTGTTTGGTGTGAACGTAGTTTTTCGAACCGCCACCTTCGGTCAGATACGACGCGAGGGTAAATGGCGCTCCGGAGAAACCGATCAACGGAATATCGGGTTTGAGCGCCTGACGCGTTTGCCGGATTGCCTCGTTAACAAAATCCAGCGCGCTAACGTCTTCAAGTTGACGCAGCCGATCTACGTCGCTGGCCTGGCGAATTGGGTTGTGAATGACGGGACCTTCGTCCTTCGTAAACTCGAGGTCGACACCCATGGGTTCGAGAAGGAGCAGGATGTCGGCAAAGATAATCGCCGCATCGACGCCCAACCGTTCAGCGGCGGTGACGGTGACTTCGGCCGCCAGTGCAGGAGTTTTGCAAAGTTCGAGAAAACTCGTCTTTGCGCGCACCGCACGATATTCAGGCATGTAGCGTCCCGCCTGACGCATCAGCCAGATCGGGGTGTAAGGCACCGGCTCGCGGCGGCACGCTCGCATAAAGACGCTGTTTTGTAACGCTTGAGTCAAAGGAGGGAGATTATATATCACAACTTAACCTTGAACTTTCCCCCGCGGGGACACGTTCAACGCAACGCAGCGCTCCCCCGAGTCACTAACTGACTAAGACAAGCATTACCGCTCTCCAAAACCTGTTTTCTGATTGGTGCCCGGCGCCGTTCAGTACTACAATACTGCGCCTAAACCCCTCCAGTGACTGACTTTCAGAAACTTGCCACAAGTCAGTCCTTTGTGGTGTTTGCACTGTTGAGAGAGCGGTGATTGTGAACGGACAAGCAAGAGCATTGATCGAGTCCATGCCTAACGACATCGGGACTGAGGCGGTAGGTCCGCTCAGTTTCGACGAAGCGTTTACCCTCCATCACCGCGCCGTTTTTAGAACGGCCAGGGCTGTCGTCCGCGACTCCGCCCTGGCTGAGGACGTGACGCAGGAAGTATTTTTAAGACTCTATCGCAATCTCAACGCTACGCCGGGCGAAGATCTGCTTCGCGCGTGGCTTCTGCGCGTGACTCTGAACGTAGCGCGAAACACCGTGCGCGGCCAAAACCGCTCGATGGTTCGCGATAACGAGTATCACAAGAGCAGCGTGGATAACGGCTTTGCTGTCGAGGCCCCGGAAGACGACTACGAGCGCCGCGTGGCGATCGAAGAAGCTCGCCGGGCTTTAGACAAAGTAAAAGAGCCGATGCGGAGCTGCCTGTTGCTCAAACAGCAGGGGCTTTCGTACCGCGAGATTGCCAACACGCTGTCGCTGAAAGAGACCAACATCGGCAGTCTGGTGGCGCGCGGGCGAAAAGAGTTTGCGAGGGTTTACGGAAAAATCGGAGGCAAGCGATGACACGGTGTCTGGACGAGGCAATGCTGCAAAGTTATTTCGACGGTGAACTTTCCGGCGAGATGATGGAGCGCGCAACGTTGCACCTGGCTTCATGCTCCACGTGTGCCGCAGCGGCGCGCGAAATGGAGGAGGAGATCCAGTTGTTAACCACGGCTCTGGGGGCCGAATTTGAAGCCAGTGTGCCGACAGAGCAGTTGCGACAGCGAATTGACGCGGCTGTTCTGGATCAGCGAGTTGGAGCTGCGTCGTCGCGAGAGAGAGCCGGATTCGGCGCCTTCGTTTCGAGTCTGCTTAGTTTTGGAACGCAAAGAACTCTGGGTTACGCGAGTCTGGCAATGGTGGTGGCGTTTGCCGCAATCTTTGGACTGGTGAAGCTGAGGACTACGACGGAACAGCCGCAGCCGGGAAATCAGGTCGCGGTAGTTCCTTCATCCGGGCCGCCATCCACGCCGGTAGTTTCGCCGGAAATCAATCCGGTTCAGGTTAAGAGTTCAGAGCCGCAGAAAAACAGAGACAACATAGATCGAGTTTACCGTTCTGCCAGACCTGTTGCTGTCAAAGCCACCGTCAAAGCCAATACCGGGGCTCCCGCGTCTGAGCCAGTCAAACTTATTCCCGGCGAACGTGCTTACCTCCAAACAATCGCCAGGCTCGATTCCACCATCAAGGCAAACAAGAAAGCGATGAGACCGTCGTTGCAGGTTGAATACGAACGCAATCTGGCGGTCGTCGATCGAGCTATCGCCGCAACGCGCAGCGCCGCCAAGAAGAATCCCAACGATCCGGACACGGCTGATTTTATGTTTGCTGCCTACCAGAGCAAGGTCGACTTGCTCAATACCATCGCTGACGCTCGTTTCGGTGGAGGGCGCTCACACTGAAAGGCCCGGTCCGAAGTTGATAAATAAGTTGTTTGCAGTTGCCGCGGCCTTCGGCATCATCCTCTCCCTGGCAGGTTCAACCCCCGCCCACGACGAAAAGAAAGGCTCCCAACCAGGCGAAAAAGTCGAACGGACAATTTCCGTCGATCCCCAAGCCACGATCACGCTATGTGTCGCTTCCGGCTCACTTACTGTTCGCGGTTGGGACAAGCTCCAGGTTCGCGTGCGTTCCCTCGACGCTGAACAGCTTGATTTCCGCCGCATCGACAAGACAAAGGATCCCAACACGCCGGCCATGAGAATCGACGTGATGGTGCTCGACAAGTCTTCGCGGGCTAATCCCAAGCTTGACTGCCAGGCAATCGCCGACGTCGAGATGGACGTACCGGCAGGCGCGACCGTCCAGGCGCAGACGCGTGATGGAGATATCCGTATCGTCGGCGTAGCGGCAGCTTATGCGGGCTCGCAAAACGGCGACATCACGATTGAACGGGCGTCGAAACTCGTCGAGGCAGGTAGTGTTGGCGGCAGTATTTTTCTGCGAGACTCAAGCGGGCGTGTGAACTTGAGCTCGGCCGGCGGCGGTGTCGAAGCTACAAATGTTCGCGGCGCAACGGGTGATGATACTTTTGAAGTCGGCACTGTAAGCGGTGATATTCAGTTAGATCGCATTGCCAGCCCGAAAGTGATGGCGAAGACCGTCAGCGGCACGCTGAAGTTGAGCGGCGCCCTGGTCAAGTCTGGTTACTATGCCTTTACGAATATGACGGGTGACGTGGTCCTCGCGCTGCCGCACGACGCTTCGTTTCGGTTGAATGCCAAGGTGTCGGAAAAGAAAGACATAGTTTCCGAGTTTCCGCTGACATACATCAGTGAGGTTGCGGCGACCCCGCCATCGCCTCCGGGATCCAAGTCAGTTCCCCCTCCTCCGGCAGGAACAGGGCCAAAGGCGCCTCCGGCAGTAAAAGAAAAGGAAAAAACGCCCGTTAAGGAAAAGGCGATGCCCCGGGTTGGACCAGTGGTGACCGGTCCGATCGTCGTCGCAAGGCCCGCGGTGGTCGTTCCCTACGTCCGTCGTTTCGAGGCGATCTGCGGTACCGGGGATGCTACGATTTCAGTGGCGTCATTCGGCGGTATGGTGATGCTGAAGAAACTGTAACTCTCCGTTTTCTCCCCCAAAAAACTTCGGATTTTTATCCGAACTTTGTTGTCACATCCTTCTTAGGGCCGGTGTTCTGACTATAGAGCAACGCAGAAGGGCCGAGGGTGGTACAGGACCTGGTCATTTGGAACTTACTACTCTCGGCTCTAAAAGTTAGGGGTCAATGGGATGCAAAACACGGGTCAAGGTGGCGAAAAGAAGTCGTATCGAGTGATTCTGCTGCTGGTAGTGGGTCTGGCGGCGTTTTCGAGCGCGATGAAGGAATTGAATCAGGTGCACGCGCTGACACTGGAAACCAGCAGCTTGCTGGCGCAGTGGTCAGACAGGCTGGTTCCGGCCGAGAGAGCGATCGCCGTTGAGACCTGCGAAAACAATCAGGTCAAGATCCCTTTGCCCCCGATGCCCGTTGTTCCGGAGTTGCCGCCGATGCCTCCGGCGCCGGTTGCTCAGCCCGCTGAGCAATATTCCCCAGAGGATTCCCCCGAGATAGTTAGTCCAGAAGCGGCTCCGGCTCCGCCAGCTCCTCCGCGGGTTCCTGCCACCCCTGCTTCCAAGTCACGGCGCGCGGCGCCGCCGGCGCACGATTCCGCAGAGGTGAGAGTGTTGCTCTCAACCGACGATCTGATCGAGAAAAGTATTAAAGATGCCTTCGAAACCGACCCGAGCTTGAAATCCCTCAAAGCAAAAAACCGCCGGCACATCTTTATTACGCCGAACGGCAAGGACGTGATCTTGAAGACTCTCAATCGCAGTATTAATCTGCGCAGCGCCAGCTAATTCATTCAGAAGCGAGATAGAAAAGAGATGGTTAACAAGCTCCTCATTGCAGCAACACTTCTGACCGTCGCACTGGTTACGAATGGAACCACCGCGGCGGTCGCAACGGGTCAGATAGTTATTACACCGCAGCAGGTGCGACCCGTTCCCGCAGTTCCCGCCGACCTTGGTGCTAACGGTGGCGAACCGGAGCAGCAGTTGACGGAGGAGTTTCACCAAACGTATCCGTTGTCGGCCACCGGGCGCGTCAATCTCGCAAACATCAATGGCGGCGTGACGATCAAGGTGTGGGACCGAGCGGCGGTCCAGGTTGATGCGATCAAGAAGGCCTATCGCAAGGAACGACTGGAAGAGGCAAAAATTGAAGTCACGGCAACCGAAGAGAACATCCGAATCAAGACAGAGTATCCGGACGAGACTTTTCGCAGTTACGAGCGGCGCGGCGATAGTTCTGCCACCGTCGAATACGCTTTGACCGTCCCGCGCAAAGCCGTCCTTGAATCAATTGAACTGATTAACGGACCACTCGACATTAACGGCGTCGAAGGGAACGTCAAGGCGTCGTCGATCAATGGCCCGGTAACGGCACGCGGGCTGATGGGCGAAGCAAAACTGTCGACCGTCAACGGGCCATTGGAAGCGGTTTTCACACAACTCGACGAGTCGAAACCAGTCTCACTCAATTCAGTTAACGGCAACGTCACGCTGATCATCCCGTCGAATGCGAACGCGACGATTCGCGCGGGCACGGTTCACGGTTCAATCACCAACGATTTCGGGATTCAGGTGAAACATGGCGAGTACGTGGGACACAATCTCGATGGCCAGATCGGCACTGGTGCCGCGCGTATCAAGCTCGGTAATGTGAACGGCGCCATCCGTATCTCGCACGCACAGGATGGACGAGCGCTCAGTCCGGCAACTTCAGTCGCCAGCATTGAAAGAGTCAACGGCGAAATGATGTCTCAAGACATCAACCGCTCGGTTGAGCGGCTCAACGACGATCTCGTAAAGATGCAAGTTGACAACGCGCGGATGGAGCGAAGTACTCGTGAGGCGCAGCGCGAGGCGCAGCGGCAAGTTGACGCCGCCATGCGCGACGCGCAGCGTGAGATCGAACAGGCGCAACGCGAGATAGAACGTGAAGCTCGCGTGCAGGCGCGCGTTGTCAGCCGAACCGTCGTCAGGGGAAATGCCGAAGGTAACGGCCGGTTCACGAGTCAGGAAACGAAGAGTATTCCCGTGAGCGGAACGCCGCGCGTGAACATCACTACGTTCGATGGTTCAGTGACGATACATGGTTGGGACCAGGCAGAGGTGCGTTACACCGCCACCAAGCGCGCGAACGATGAAGAGAGTCTGAAGCAGATCGCCGTCGTTGCTGAGCAGCAGGGACCGACGATTTCAATCAACGCGACTAATGAGAACGAGTACAACGGCAGCGTTCATCTGGACGTTTATGTGCCGCGCCAGTCAAGTCTGCACGTTTCGTCAGACGACGGGCCATTAACTCTGAGTGGCGTTTCCGGCGACATCACGCTCCGTTCCGGCGACGGACCGATTACCGTGAGCGAGAGCAACGGCCAATTGCACGTCAACACCGGTGACGGCCCGATTTCGATCAACAAATTCGACGGTCAGGTCGATGCCCGAACTGGCGACGGCCCGATTGCCCTCGATGGAAACTTCAACGCGCTCGCAGCGCGAACCGGCGACGGCCAAATTTCGTTAAGTGTTCCAGCCGGTTCAAGCTTCACCATTGAAACCAACGTCACTGACGACATCACGAACGAAGGTTTCAATGTTGCTGAAGACATCACTCCTTCACCACGGGTGAAGCGTTGGAAGATTGGTAACGGCGGCCGCGTGTTTGTACTGAAGACCGGCGAAGGAAAGATTCTGCTACGGCCGCGCAACTGATTTTGTCTTGGCTCGGGAAGATTCTTTGGACGGCCTGCGTCCAGGTGAGCGGGAAACTTCGCGCAGCTTTCGAAGCAACAACCTCCTTGGAGTGCGGAGACTTGTCACCGCTTTGGCCCCGCTTGGGACCTGGAACTGAGACCAAAGCGGTGACAAGTCTCCGCACTCCAAGGAGTGTCCCTGTTCACGAATTCGTGATGAATCTTAGCATCCGCCTTTTGGGGAGCATCCTGATCGCACTGAGTGCCCTTGCGGTTTCCGCAAGCGCTCAAACGCCGGCCAATTCGCCGGCTGTGGTTACGCCGACTCCCACAGTAACCGCTTCACCACAACCAACCCCCGCCGCTTCTCCCGATTCAGCTAAGGTGGCAAGCAATGCAAAGTCTGCGGCTTCCGCTGCGGCTACGCCGAAAGGCAGCTTTGTCGTTCCACCCGAGAAGGCGAATCCGGTAGTTATCCCGCGTTTCGAGAAGCCGCCGGTCATCGACGGAAAGCTCGATGAGGAAGTTTGGCAGAAGGCGGCCGTGCTGAAAGACTTCTATCAGATCCAGCCCGGCGACAACACGCCGCCTTCGAGGCCGACTGAAGTCCTGATCGGCTACGATCCGAAGTTCCTCTACATAGCTTTCAAAGCGACCGACGAGCCTGACAAGGTGCGCGCGACGGTGGCCAAGCGCGACAACATCTTTCAGGACGACTACGTCGGGTTCATGCTCGACACTTTCAACGACAAGCGCAAGGCTTTCGAAGTCTTCTTTAACCCGCTCGGCATTCAGGGCGACGGCATCATCACCGAAGGTCGGGGCGAAGACTTCAGCGTTGATTTGTTGATGGAGTCGAAGGGCATCGTTCACGAGACTGGCTTCAACGTGGAGATTGCAATTCCTTTCAAATCTCTCCGCTTCGAAGCGGGCAAGGGAAAACTCTGGGGCGCGCACTTCTTCCGCCGTATCAAGCGCTTTGAAAATGAGCTCGATTCGTGGATGCCGTTTTCCCGCAGCATCGACAGCAATCTAAGTCAGGAAGGCCATTTGACCGGGTTGGAGGGAATTTCAGTCGAACGAATGATCGAGTTGATTCCGAGTCTGACTGTTTCGCAGAACGGTCGCTTCGTGCATTCGTTTTCGCCGTTGCCGGCATCGATAGATCCGGGACGCATCGTCAACGAACCCGTCGGATTTGATCTGGGCCTGACGGCGAAGTTTATCCCGAGTTCCGCCGTAACTGTCGACCTCGCGGTGAATCCTGACTTTGCGCAGGTCGAAGCCGACCAGCTCGTCGTCACCGCCAACCAGCGTTTTCCGATCTTCTTTCCGGAGAAGCGGCCTTTCTTTCTCGAAGGCATAGAAATCTTTCAGACGCCGATCACCGCCGTGCACACGCGTGCGATCGTCGATCCGGATCTGGCCGTGAAGACCACCGGCAAGAAAGGACGCAACACTTTCGGCTTGATGGTCGCGAGTGACAATGGTCCAGGAAACCTGAGTGCGGACGATCGCGGCGCGTTGAACGGTTGCCTTGACCGGCGCGCGCTCGATCCGCGAGTGGTTTGTAACAACGAAAGATTTCTCGACAAGAACGCCTACATCGGTGTGTTGCGTCTCAAACGCGACGTCGGCAAAGAGAACTCGCTCGGCATGGTGGCAACGAGTTACAACTTCATCGACAAACACAACCAGGTAGGCGGACTCGACGGCCGTTTCCGTCTGAACAAGCAGACCACCGTCAGCTTTCAGACTCTCGGCACGACCTCGCGTAACTTCTTCTTCGATCCGAACGACGGCGTCACGAGATATCGCACGGGCAACGGCTTCGGCTATTCAGCCGACTACAATGTTTCCGGTCGAAACTGGGGATGGGAAGTCTACAGCGAAGGATTTACGCAGGACTATCGCGCCGACGTCGGTTTCGTGCAGCGCACCAACTCGAATTTCAACATGGGACTCTTGCGCTACAACTCCGATCCGAA
>DASXRE010000016.1:0-3995 GCA_036506775.1 Pyrinomonadaceae bacterium
GAAAGACCGGAAAGCTGCTGGTTAGAGACGTTCTTGACGACGCCGCTAACGGTAGTCATGCCTTTTTCGAGGGTTGGCTCATCGACTACAACGTGCGCGAGCGCTGGTCCTTTCGGCGTGGACTCGGGCCCTGCTGGAGGAGTGTTCGCGGCCACCTGCATTGCGTGATACTTCCGGACAATCGCATAGCCGACGAGGAGAATGGCAGTCACAGCCACGGCACAAACAGCGGCGAGGAGTTTGCGCTTGGTTGAATCGTGCTGTTGAGAGAGGGCTTCTTCCGGGTGAAATGGATCGTTGAACATTCAGGTTACTTCAAGTGATTTATTAAGGCTGCGGTAAAGTTCGACCGGGAGCAGCCGCGCCGGTAACGGCGACGATGAGTGCATCGAGAAACTGATCTTCAGCCAGGCCAGTACTTCTCAGGGTAGTCCATTCAGCGCCCGTTGCGCCGTCAGTGCGACCCTCAACTTTTGCGTTCACGGCAACGTTAGCAGTGTTGCCGTCGATCGGTTGAATCTCAACCGTTAAACTGTACCGGCCGCGAGTCCATCCACGAGCGGTCGACTCGGGAATGTCAGCATAGCGACTTAACTCAGCCTGCGAAACGACTGCTCCTTTGGTGAACGTGAACGGCTGGCTCACGATGATTCCATCCGACAACTTTGACGCTGCTTCGTCGACGACCAACTGACGATCGCGCATCAGGTCCTGCACGGCTTTGATCATCACGTCGCGACGCCCGCTCAGTCGATAAGGATTCGGCAGCGGCGGTGTGTCCGGTGTGCGGCCGCGACCAAAGTCAAAGCCGCGTCCGGCGCCCACGTCAGTCTTGTTACCGTTGTTCGCGGGAGTGCGTTCAGAGCCGCTGTCTCTGACGCGTTCATTCTGTTTGTCGACACCTTTAGCCGCCTGCGCCAGCGCGGGCAGGGAACAAATCAGTAAAAGAACGAGAGCCGTGATTATGCGTGACATTTCAACACCCCTCTTGACCGACCGGCGTAAGAAGTTTGGGCGACTTGAGTAGGATAGTATCACTTCTGTTTGGGTTCTTCGAGGTCGCGTTCACGCTCCCACTGCCGCAAAGCCTGAACGCCGATTTCGAAGTCGCTGCCGTTGCTGTAAAAGTTGTGCGCGCCATCATCGCGGTCCGGATTCCGCACGTAGTACAAATAATCCGACGTCGCGGGATTCAGCGCTGCCTTTAACGAACTCTCGCCGGGAGAAGCGACTGGACCAGGTGGCAATCCCGGATAGATTCGCGTGTTGTAGGGTGAGCGGCGCTCGATGTCGCTGCGATAAACCTTGCCGTCGTTACGCCACTTTCCTTCGAGCTTCGATGCGTAAATCACGGCCGAGTCGACGGCGAGGGGAATTTTTTTTTGCAGCCGGTTGTAGATCACTGACGCAACCAGAGGGCGCTCTTCAGCGAGTTTCGCTTCAGTTTCGATAATGGAAGCAGTCGTGACTATCTGTCGTGGGGACAGGCTAAGACTTCGGGCGCGCTCGCTCCAGTCAGGTTTCCACACGCTCCGAAAACGTTTCACCATCATCTCGATCAAGTCCGCGCCTGTCGTTTCAGGTGAGAATTCATAGGTATCAGGAAACAGATAGCCTTCGAGATTTGTAGCCGCCGGATCGAGATCGTGAATGAGGCTCACGTCATCCATTAAAGCTAATGCTTGAGCTTCGCTATCGAGGTGCAACTCCGGAATCTGGACCATGGCGCGAGCAATGTCCCATCGCGTCCAGCCTTCGGGAATGGTGATGCGGTTGAGACGGCGTTGGCCTTGCTGAAGTTTGGCTACGACACTCAACGGCGAGATAGGCGAAGGGAAGTCGTACTCACCAGCCTTCAACGACGAACCTTTGCCGGTGCTCTTGAGGTAAAGCTTGAGCGGCCATTCGTGTTTGATGATGCCTTCAGCCGATAACTTCTTGACGATCGAAGACGGAGACGAGCCTTTGGGGATTTCAATGTAATGGCCGCTCTTGGCATGACTGACGGGCTTGTGCAGATCGGAGTAAACCCATGCTCCAGACGCCGCACCCCCCAACAGGATTATCGCGAGGGCCAGGATTATTAGTCGTTTCATCGTGAATCAGGGGTCACCAGGACTCTGTCTTGATCGGTTTGAATGAAATCGCGAAGGATCATTGCCGCCGCTTCGCCGTCGATTAGGGCAGGTATGTCGCCGGGCTTGTGCCCTTCAGCCTTTAAATTCTCCATCGCTTCGAAAGAAGTCAAGCGTTCGTCCTGGAGATAGACGGGTTGTTCGATGGAGCGCGCGAGATTTGTGGCCACTTGCCGAGCCTTCGCTGCCGCGTCGCCCGAAGTGCCGTCGAGATTCAGTGGCAAACCAATCACTACCGTTCGCGCGTCATAGCCCTGGATCAAAGATACGACATCCTGCAGCAATCGTTTCCAGTTCGAGCGCTTGAGTGGCGGGAGTCTTTTGATCGTGATGAGCCTGTCGTCTGACACGGCGGCGCCGACCAGTTTATCGCCTAAATCAAGCGCAAGAACGGGTCCGGCGAGCTGCGACAGTGCTTGATGATGGTTCATGCTGCCTGTATCATACGTTTCGATTTCGCAACGCGCTGCGATCTTTGGCACCCCGGCCCGAGCGTAATCCATGGGTAATCAATGAGCGTAATCCAAGAGGTAGTTAAATGTCATTTCGTACCAAGTTCATCCTGATTCTGCTGTCAGCCACACTGACGTTGTATACGGTTGTCGGCGGTTGGATTTCCACCCGCGCACAGCAACCCGCAAACGATCCAAACGCACAACTGCGAATTTTTGAAAGTGTGTTGCAGCACATTCAGAACGATTACGTAGATGAGCCTAACATGGATAAAGTTCGAGCCGGCGCATTGCGTGGACTCGCCTACGGTCTCGATCCATATTCAACCTATCTGACACCTGAGCAGGTGCGTGAGTACAACGCCGGAAACAAAGACAGTCAAGCAGGCATCGGCGCGGAACTCTCGCAAGTCGCGTCGTATCTTTACGTGATCTCGCCGATGAAAGGTTCGCCCGCGGATCAGGCGGGACTGAAAGCCGGCGACATCATCGAGTACATCGATAACAAGGCGACGCGCGACATCTCGCTCTACGACGCGAAGCAGTTGCTCAATGGCGCACCCGGATCCGAAGTAAAACTGCGCGTGTTGCGAGCGAATTCGAGTCCGTTGACAGTCAGCGTGAAGCGCGGCACGTCACGAACGCCCGCAGCAGAAGCGCGAATGGAAGCCGGTCGCGTCGGCATTCTACGCATCAACAGTTTTGGCGATCGCGACGCGGCTGAGGCACGCGCACGTTTGCAGGATCTGATCAAACAGGGTGCGCAGAAAGTCGTGATCGACCTGCGCGCTACTGCCGGTGGTTCATTACCGGAAGCGGCGGCGGTTGCAAATCTGTTCATTAAAGACGGTGTAATCGCAGAAACAATCGGACGTGAAGGCAAGCCGCTGAAGACCCTCAATGCTGATCCGAAAGAAGCGATCTTTTCGGGCCCGGTCGTCGCGTTGATTGACACTGGCACCGCCGGTGCCGCGGAGGTTGTCGCTTCCGCGTTGATTGAGCGCAATCGCGGCCAGGTGGTTGGCGAGAAGAGCTTCGGAGCCGGAACTGAACAGCAGCTCTTCCAGTTGCGCGGCGGTGATGGCCTGTTGTTGACGACCGTGAAGTGGGCTTCATCCAGCGGCAAGACGTTCCTCGGTGAAGACCGCGCACACTCGGGCGTTGCGCCTTCTGTTGAAGTGAAGGGACAAGACGTCGCGGATGCTGTCGATCCGGATGATCTGACTGGCAACGATGACGACGCAGTTGCGAAGCCTGAAGCCGGAAACGAAAAGGACAAGCGCGACACGTCGCCTGCGCCTGCGGTCAAACCCGCAGTTGAGGATCTACAACTCAAGAAGGCTCTCGAGCTACTGAAAGATAAGCCGGTTCAAAAGGCGGCTTAGGTAGTTCGCGTTTAGTGCGGATA
>DASXRE010000017.1:0-6629 GCA_036506775.1 Pyrinomonadaceae bacterium
GGCTCGGCCGCAAGACAGTGGGAACGCAGTTGTTGAAGGCGGTGCCGGTGGTGCTTGTGGCTTATGATCTTTTATATGCCCGCGGGAAGGTTTTAATTGACGAGCCACTCGCTGAGCGGCGACGGATTATGGAGGAGTTGATAGCCGGCGGCGGGCCGTTGCGCTTGTCGGAGGGCAAAATATTCGGGGAAGCGGCCTTGCTGGATGAAGAATTTGATCGGGCGCGGGCACGGGGAAATGAAGGATTAATGATCAAAAGTCTGGCGTCGTCGTATAAGCCAGGTAGGCGAGGCCGGGAGTGGCTCAAGTTAAAGCGGGCCATTGCGACGCTTGATGTGGCGGTGACGGCCGTCGAGGTTGGGCATGGAAAGCGGCGGCATCTGTTGTCGGATTACACGTTTGCAGTGCGTCGCTCGGCCGAAGACGACGAGTTGTTGAATATCGGCAAGGCGTACTCAGGGTTGACGGACCAGGAACTGCTGGAGCTTACCGAGTGGTTTAAGGCCCATACGCTTCAGGAATTTGGCCACGGCCGGGTGCGCATCGTTGAACCGAGTATCGTCATCGAAGTAACATTTGACAGGCTTCAGCGTTCTAACAGGCACAAGAGCGGGTACGCGCTTCGTTTTCCGAGGATTTTGCGCTTAAGACCCGATAAAACGAGTAAAGACATTGATACCCTCGAGACCGTGAAACGGCTCGCAGAGGACACGGAAGGGCCTCAGGACGGCCAGATCCTTGAAAAACGAGGAACGGCGCACCGGGGGTGACGGCTGAATTAGCCCATTATTGGCCGTGGAATAGTAAAGTTCCTATTGCCACAGCGGCCAGATGGCGGTAGGATGCAACGCGTCACCGCCTCCCAGTCAGCTTTTCGAACGTTATCGGTGAGCCCGGACACACAAAACGCAGGCCGCGAGACTACGCTACGGCGTAAGCTGCACGTGCCTTGTTCGTGGTTGTGCGCTTCTCAGTACAGCAACAGTAGGGCTGCGACCGTTTCGAACAACAGGTAATCTGACGTATCGACTGTTTCTCCAGACTGTTCGGCATATGGATCGCTCGTAGACGAAGTTCCGTCCTCAGGAGCGGTGGTCATCGCATTGGGCGTCGGCTGCGGTGCGGGCGGGATCGGCATTTCTCCAGCCAAGGTATTGGCTGCGATGGCGAAAACGAGCAATAGAGCAAACAGTAAGTTTTTGACAGGTTTCATTGATCTTCTCCTCAAGAATGTTGTGGTCAAGCCGGTGAAGTGGTGTGCAACCAAGTAGATTAATTGGTTGATAATGATAATATCCGTGAATTGAAAGGCTTGCAAGGTTCCTTACTTATCGAAAGAACTGGAGACCTTATATGAATTTGCGAACGTCCGTTTTTGAAAGGGAGGCCGAGAATCCGGTCCTGGATAACGTCCTCCCGTTATGCGAGTTGGCGAAGGGCCTCGAAGAGGCTGGCGAGTTCGAACTTGCAGAAGAAACATTACGGCCGTTTTGGGAAGGTCTGTCCTATCGCCCGAACATTAGCAGTTTAGGTGAAGAGGCAAAGGCCGAGCTTCTACTCAGAACCGGAACGATAACGGGTTGGCTGGGCAGCGCCAAACAGATACCTGGTTCGCAGGAACTTGCGAAGGATTTAATCAGCGAGAGCGCCACGCTTTTTGAGACTTTTGGTCAGATCGAAAAGCTGGCCGAAGCTCGCGTAAATCTCGCGGTCTGCTATTGGCGCGAAGGCGGCCTCGATGAGGCGCGAGTTACCTTGAGCTTGGTGCTCGATGGTCTTAAGGAAAGTCGTAGCGAACAAAAGCTTAGAGCACTTTTGACCAGCGCCATCGTAGAAACTGCGGCGACGCGAGATCGCAGTGCTCTGCTGATTTACAAAGAAGCGGCGCCCTTGTTTGATTCCAGCTCTAATCATTCACTCAAGGGCAGGTACCATACTTCCTACGCGACATTGTTGAGGAGTTTGGGCAGTTCTGAAAATCGAGAGGACTACATAGACAAAGCTCTTCTCGAATACACCGCTGCAAGCTATCACTTTGAACAGGCTGGGCACAAGCGGTTTCAAGGCCGCGTTGAGAACAACGTCGGATTTCTTTTCGCTACGCTCGGTAGATTCACTGAAGCCCAGGAACACTTAGGCCGAGCGCGAGCATTGCTTCTCAGTGTTGGCGATCAAGGTGGCGCTGCGGGTGTTGAGGATAGCCGTGCCCAGGCATTCTTGCTTGAGGGTAAGTGCGACCTCGCGGAAAGAGCCGCTCGTTCGGCTGTGCGCTCATTGCAGAAAGGTGGTGAGCAAGCGCGACTTGCCGAAGCGCTTACTACTCACGGAAAAGCGTTAGCGCGCGTAAACCAACTTCCAAGGGCCAGAGCAACGTTGGATCAAGCAATCGAGACTGCTCAAAATGCTGGTCATCCTGACGGCGGAGGAATCGCTGCAGTAACAGCGATTGAAGAGTTGAGCGCTCACCTTCCGATCAATGCTCTGCAACAATATTACCTTACAGCCGAGGGGTTACTTTCGCAGTCGCAGGACCGCAGTCTTAAGACGCGGCTCGGTGAGTGCGCGCGACGAGTGCTTGCGGCAGAGTTTGCCAGCATCAAATCTGGCACGGCCAGCGGCGTTCCAGTCTCGATGTCACCAGGGTTCTCGCTTGATGCTGAAGTACTCCGCTACGAAGGCAGTCTGATACGAAAAGCGCTCGAGGATTCACGCGGCAGTGTCACCCGAGCCGCACGCTTGCTCGGCGTCACGCATCAGGGCCTCGCATTTATCTTGAACGGTCGGCACAATGATCTCTTGTCAATCCGAACTCCGGTCAAGAAACGACGGCGAAGCATCATTCGCCATCATTAACAGTCCCGCGCGAACCGCATTAACAGTTCCGCAGAGGACGCGGATCAAACAGCTTCGCTGAAACCAAATCCAAGACGACGATTCTTCATTGGCGCTGCTCCACAGGCAGCGCCAATGCTGTGTTTGTGCTCTAATAAAGCGGCCTTTATCATTCACTCAAGAACTATTGAGAGCTCCCGTATGAAATCTCCAGCGACCTTATTGCCCCTGATTCTTCTGTTGGCGTTCTCGTCTACATCCCTGGGCCAAACCACGAAACGAAGAACAACCACCAGCCGCAAGACGACTGCAACGCCGCAAACGCAACCCGCTACTCAACCGCAGCCACCGACGCAGCCACCAGTTACTTCGACAGTGGCTTCTACGACACCCGCTCGCCCCGCGCTGCCAATGCAAATCGTCGTGGTTAACGGGCAGACTATCGGCACCGCGGATTTCGATCCTTCGCTGCGTGATGAACTTGAAACCGTAGAACAGAAGATCGCTGAAGCTCGGCGCCAGGTGCTCGACCTTCAGATCAATACGGCTCTGCTTCAGGTCGAAGCAAAGAAGCGCCGCATCGACACTCACCGCCTCTACGACACAGAGGTGAGCAGTCGTGCCACCATGCCAACCGCGGCGCAGATCAAAAAGTTCATCGACGACAATCGCTCCCAGTTTGAAGGAGTGGATCCAGCGACCGTCAATCAACAAGTCGCCGCTTACCTGCACGACGAGGCAGAAAACAAACTCGCCGACGATCTCATCAAGCGTTTGCGCCAGTCCAATCCCGTAATCATGGGTGTGGACGTCAATTCGCCCAACCTTAGTGACGATGCAGTCCTTGCCAATGTCGGTGGAGAGCCGTTGAAAGCTGGTCCAGTCAAGGAGAGACTCAAACCCATCATCTACAAGATACGCATGGACGCTTACTCCCTCGCGAAAAAGCAAGCCGATCAGGTGGTCGACAACATGCTACTTCTCGACGAAGCCAAGCGCCGCCAGATTGGGCCAGAAGAGATCGTTCGAGCTGAAATCACTGACAAGGTACGCACGCCAACCGAAGCCGAGGTCGCCAAGTTTTATGACGACAACAAAGCGCGCATCAGCGGTGACTTGAACAGCGTCCGCAACCAGGTGGCGATGTATCTCCAAAATGAGGACAAGTTGCGTCTGGAACGCGAACTTTCGGATCGTCTCCGCAAGAATGCAGACATTCGCTGGCTGATCTCCGAACCCGCCCAGCCCGTGCAGAACATCAGTGTTGACGACGATCCGGCGCGCGGCGCCCCGAATGCTCCGGTGACGATTGTTGAGTTCACCGATTTCCAGTGTCCCGCTTGCGCGGCGATGCACCCCGTGCTCGAAGAGGTGCTGAAGTCTTACGGTGACAGGGTGCGGTTTGTCGTGCGCGACTTTCCCTTGAATCAACACGAGTGGGCGCGCAAAGCGGCGGAAGCGGCCAACGCGGCAAACGCACAGGGCAAGTTTTTCGAGTACATCGCGATGCTGTTCCAACACCAAAAGGCGTTGGACGTTCCCTCGTTAAAAAAGTATGCGAGTGAGTTGGGACTGGACCGCACGCGTTTCGACGCCGCACTGGACCGTGGCGTTTATGCGGCCGAAGTGAAACACGACATCGAAGACGGTGAGTTGTACGGGGTCGGCAGCACTCCGACGATCTTCATAAATGGAATTCAACTCCGAGTATTGAGTGCCGATGGATTGCGTGAGGCGATCGATCGCGCCGCAAAGTCAGCGACGGCCAGCGGCCAGACGAGATAAAGGGCGCGCCCATCGGCGTGAACCTTACGCCATATTTCCGTCGCTAACGCGACAAAAAGTCCATCTACAAACCATTTTGGGGCGTGTTTTGCCGCCGCTTGGTCTAACAAGAGGCTCGGTTCCGGGAGTCAAAGCGGTGACAGGCTCCTGCGCTGCTAAATGCGCTTGTAGGTGTTCGTCATGGTAGTTTCACTAAAACCTGAGCGACTCAAGCGGTACAAAGATGTCGCAATGCTGCTGATCAAGTATGGCCGCTCTGATTTGATCAGTGCCGCTGGACTTGAGAACAGTGTTCTACCCGACGAGATCGCCGCCGAAACAGGCGCCGCAGCGCCCGCCGAGGAACTTGCCAAAGACCTTGAGAAACTCGGACCGACTTTTATCAAGTTGGGCCAACTCCTCTCAACGCGCGCGGATCTCCTGCCTGGTCCATACCTCGATGCGCTAAGCAGACTTCAGGACCAGATCGAGCCGTTTCCTTATGAAGAGGTCGAGCGCATCGTCTCTGGCGAGCTCGGTGTCAGGATCTCGAAAGCGTTTGCCGAATTCGATCCAGTGCCACTGGCCGCTGCTTCGCTGTCGCAGGTTCATCGCGCGTGGATGCGCGACGGGCGTGCCGTCGTGGTCAAGGTCCAACGTCCAGACATTCGTGAAATCATCGTCGGGGACCTCGAAGCGTTGGGCGAGATCGCGCACTTCCTGGACGAACATACTGAACTCGGAAGACGCTACGAGTTTGACAACATGCTCATCAACTTGCGCACGAGTCTGCTGCGTGAACTTGACTTCACTATCGAAGCAAACAATCTGCGCAGCATCGGCCAGAGTCTGACTGAGTTTGACCAGATCGTCATACCCGAGCCGATCGACGACTACACGACGACGCGCGTACTGACGATGGAATACATCGCCGGTAAAAAGATCACCGCCCTCAATCCACTACGCCTGCTCGAGATCGATGGCGCTTCGCTCGCTGACGAACTGTTCAGCGCTTACCTGAAGCAGTTCCTCGTCGACGGACTGTTTCATGCCGATCCACATCCCGGGAACGTGTTTCTCACCGATGATGATCGCATTGCGTTGCTCGATCTCGGCATGGTCGGACGCGTCACGCGCAGTTTCCAGGACAACCTCTTGCGCCTGCTGCTGGCAATCAGCGAAGGACGCGGCGACATGGCTGCGGAAGCGGCCGTAAAGATGGGTGAGTCGAAGGAAGGATTTGATCGCAAGACTTTCGATCGGCGGATTGCAGATCTGGTCACCGAAAACAGGGACGCGATTTTGAGCCGCATGAACGCCGGCAGAGTTACGTTGGAAATCACGAAGGTCGCCGCAGACTGCTGGTTTCGTTTGCCATCCGAGTTCACGATGATTGCCAAGGCGCTAATGAATTTGGATCGCGTGGTCTACACGCTTGATCCGACGTTTGATCCGAACGCCGTAATTCGCGAGCGCGCCAACGAGATTCTGGAACAAAACATCGTTAAGAGTCTTGCGCCGAACAATCTGCTGAGCGGCGTCGTCGATCTGAAAGAGTTTGCCGAGAAGTTTCCGCCTCGCTTAAATCGCATTCTGGACCAAATCGGAAACAACGAGCTGCGGTTCAAGGTTGATGCGATTGACGAAAAGATCGTTCTGGAAGGACTGCAGAAGGTCGCAAACCGCATCACGCTCGGACTGGTCGTTGCAGCTTTAATTGTCGGCGCCGCGATGCTGATGCGAGTGGAAACTTCGTTTCGGATCTTTGGTTATCCGGGGCTGGCGATGATTCTGTTTATGCTGGCTGCGGCGGCAGGTATGGTGCTGGCCTTCAGTATCGTGTTCTACGACGAGAAGCGGCGCAAGAAGCGCACGAGGAATTAGACGGCTCAAACAGCTCGGTCAGCCGCCGAGGCGATCAACTCTTTCACGGCCCGCTCTTCTTCTCCACTTAAAAACGTAAACGACATCCCAAACCCTACGCCCGGCTGATAAGAAGCCACTGTGCCTTTCAGCGCGAGCCATTCGCCGGA
>DASXRE010000018.1:0-11520 GCA_036506775.1 Pyrinomonadaceae bacterium
TCGCTAAGCGGGACACGCCATTCAGACAAGATCGAAGGCCTCCTTCTTTCCGTAAAGATCTCCTGAGCGCGCGCCTAGTCGTCAGGTCGGCCAATGTCTAACCAGAGGCAATCGCTTGGATACGAGTAAACCTTCTCGCCACGCTCCAGCAACCTCAGGACGATGTCGGAAAAGTCGATATATTGAGCTGCCGGGATGTGCTTAAGCACCGCCGGTTCGTACACGCAATACCCATGCTCACGTGATAAGTGGATTCGGGCTTCTCGAGATAAATATGTGATGCGATTCTGGTCGTCAAATTCAACGATGCCGAGGTCTTCTCCCACTGCTTCATGTTCTTATCCTTGTAGGTGGTGATGATCACTTCTTCAGCTTTGAAGTTGACATGTTTCCACTTTAAGAACTCCACCAGGCTGGACTTGAGGTGGAGATTTTAGAAAAAGGAACAGCGAGACTGGAGGCGGGCAATTTTGTTCAGGAAAACCGGAAGGTTAAAAACGGCTCCGGAGGCGAACGCTCTAATCCACTGAGCTATGCGGGCTTGAAATTGAAGGGAAAGATAGCACAGCGACTGATGAGTCGCCACTGCGGAAAAACAGAAAAGACCAAAGCGGTGACAAGTCCCCGCACTCCAAGGAGACGCGCGAGGCGCCGAACGAATGTCAGCTCGTTAACCGGTGCAGAGCAGCAACGATCCAGAAGGAAACAGCGGCGACAAACGCAGCCGCGGGGATGGTCAGGATCCACGCCCAGACAATCCGACCGGCGACACCCCATTTGACAGCCGATAACCGGCGCGTAGCGCCCACACCAACAATCGATCCGGTGATCGTGTGAGTGGTCGAGACAGGCGTGCCGGTGAGAGTTACATACGCCAACGTCAACGCCGCGGCGGTCTCGGCGCAGAAACCACCGACCGGCTTCAACTTCGTGATCCGGCTCCCCATCGTGTGCACAATCCGCCAGCCGCCTGACAAAGTCCCCAACGCAATCGCCGCGTGCGCTGCCAACACTACCGTCGTCGGGATCGCAGGCAAGGTCCCGTTTGGTCCATACGATAAGCCCCAAACGCCACCCGCGGTGAGCACTGCTGTGATGATGCCCATCGTCTTCTGCGCGTCGTTACCGCCGTGGCCCAACGAGAAAGCCGCGGCTGAGAAGAGCTGTCCGCGCCGAAAGATCTTGTCCACACGCGTTGCCGAAAAGCGCCGGAAGATCCAGTAGACCAGCACCATCAACGTAAACCCAATCAACATCCCGATCAGCGGCGAGAGCACGATGAATTTCAAAGTGCGAAACCACACGTCTGTCTTCAACAATCCACTAATACCGCCGTGCGCCGCGATACCCGCGCCGGCATAACCACCGAGCAACGCGTGCGAACTCGACGTGGGCAGACCGAGATACCACGTGATCAAGTTCCAGATGATTGCGCCCAGCAACGCGGCGAGCAGAACGTACAGCCGCAACTCCGACGGAATGATGTCCATGCGCACGCCATCGCCGATCGCTTTCGCCACGCGCGTGCCGAACACCGCAAATGCGACGAAGTTGAAGAACGCCGCCCAGATCACCGCCATGCCCGGCGACAGCACACGCGTCGAGACTACGGTCGCGATTGAGTTCGCCGCGTCATGAAAGCCGTTGATGTAATCGAAAACGAGGGCGAGAAGGACGAGGATTATGACGAAGGCCAGGGTTGCATTCATGCGATTGCCGATTGCCAATTGCCGATTGTCAATTGGTTTGCTCGATAGCCGAGAAACGCATCGAAATCGGCAATCGGCAATCGGCAATTGGCAATCGGCAATTACCAACAGTTTTCTAGGTATGTTTAATGATCACGCTCTCGATGATATTCGCGACATTCTCGCAGCGGTCCACTGCTGCTTCCAGTTTCTCGTAAACCTCTTTCCACTTCAGCACCGTCAATGCATCGGGCGGATCATGAAACAGTTCCGCGATCGCTGCGTGATAAATATCGTCGCCCTCGTTTTCGAGACGATGAATCTCAACCAGCCGCTGCGTCACATTTCGTGGCCGCCGCAACGTGGAAACGATCTCTTTCAGTTGCTCGGCCATGCGTTCGAGCACGTCGGCAAAGTCGCGCGCGTAATCGGTGATCTCCTGAACGTCGAAGATGATGATCGCGCGCGCGGCGTCGTCAATCAGGTCGACGATGTCGTCGAGCGCGGTCGACATCATGTAGATGTCTTCGCGGTCAAACGGGGTGATGAACGATTTGTTCAGGCGCGTCGAGATGTTGTGAGTAAGCTCATCGCAGGCGTGTTCGAGGCCTTTGATTCGTTGCGCATACTCGCCGTAATCGTGGTTCTTGTCGGCGAGCATCTCTTTCAGCTCGCGGGCGGCCGCGGAGATGTAGAGCGTCATCTGCGTGAACAGATCAAAGTACTGGTCTTCCCTCGGAAGCAGACTGATTAAGCCCATTCGGTCTCCGGCGCGCTTCTGAATTCCTTCTGAACGAAGGCGGACTATAACTGAGGATTAGTGTGCTTGCCAACCGCAGAATTCTTTTGGGTAGGACACAACCATTATCTCGGCATGTCAACAATGTCCCACGCGGATCGGACGCGCAGGAGTTTCGACATCAGTCCCGCGTGCATGATGTGACCGCTCCGTTCTGCGACGACTTTGCCGAGAATCGGCATCCCCAACAAAGCGAGATCGCCGATAATGTCGAGAATCTTGTGTCGCACAAACTCGTCACGAAAACGCAACCCGGTCTGATTCAGCATCCCTTCACGCGTGAGTACGATTGCGTTGTCTAAAGATCCGCCGCGAATCAGGTTGGCCCGTCTGAGCGTCTCGATCTCTTCGGTGAAGCCAAACGTACGCGCCGCTGCAATGTCCCGACTGAAAGCGCCGTTGCTCAGTTCCACAAACAGACTCTGCACGCCGATCAGCGGATGTGAGAAATCGATGAGACAGTCGATCTGATACGTGTCTGCCGGTTCGACACTGATGCGGCGATTGCCTTGTTCAAATGCGACCTTCTCGCGCACGAGCAACGCGCGCCGCGCCAGCGGCTGCTCCACTATGCCGGCACGTTCGATGATCTCGGCAAAATCTTCGGCCGAGCCGTCCATGATCGGTATTTCGAGGTTGTCGACTTCGATGAAAACGTTGTCGACGTTGAGGCCGCGCAGTGCTGCCAGCAGGTGTTCGACGGTCGAGAGCATCACGCCGGTACGCATCAACGTCGTGGCGTAACCGCAGTTCGCCACCGACTCGACCGTGGCAGGAATCTCAAAACCGCCGAGATCGGTGCGCCGAAAAACATAACCTGTGTCAGGAGGGGCAGGGACCAGCCGCACTTGGACGGGAACGGCGGTGTGCAAACCTATTCCATGCGTTTCGACTGCGCTGCCGAGCGTTGTCTGTTTAATCAAAATGTCGGGCCCATTCGCTTAATAGTTTGACACGTGCTTCGCAATTGAGGAGCAACACTTGTGCCGGGTGAATTGCGCGGGGATTCGAGGTTTGTGTGGCGGCGAAGCAACAACGAAGTGGACCGGGTGGCGAGATCCCGCCACAGTCTTGCGAATAAAAGTTTGAATACACTGATTTGCTGGAGTAAACTCAGGCCCAGGAAACCAGTCGGGACGCAAAGCTTTTCGGCGTAGTGTTTGAGAAAAAGCGCTTTCGCCCCACAACCCTGTGGTTGAAAGAAACACCACGCCAGCGCTCCGAAGAGCAAAGAGAGTGGATAATCCTCTGTCCTTCTCGTGGAGAAACCGCGATGCCAGACCTAGAAATAACGTGTTCGGAATGCAACTCTCCGTTCATGTTCAGTGAAAGGGAACAGGAGTACTACCGGGAACGTAACCTGACTCATCCGAAACGTTGCAAGCCGTGCCGCGATGCACGCCGGGCAAACTTCGGTAGCTCGAGGGTACCAAGCGGAGACCGTCAACGATTTGAAATAACTTGCGATCAATGCGGCAAGACCGATTCAGTACCTTTCAAACCGTCGTCAGGCAGGCCGGTGTTGTGCAGCGACTGCTTTAGTGCGAGTCGTGCTCAACCCCGTGGCTGAAGACGGCCGACGCAATTAAACTTAAATGAGTTTCGAAACGATCCAATTGGAGCTGCACGGGTCGATCTGTCTGTTGACACTGAATCGGCCAGATCGTCTGAACGCGCTGACGGTCCAGGTCGCCCGCGACTTCAACGCGGCGGTTCACGAGGCACTCGAGCGCGGCGCGCGCGTGATCGTGCTTACGGGATCAGGCCGTGCTTTTTGTGCTGGCGGCGACTTGCGCGAAATGCAGGAGATTGCGAGCAAGGAAGGACGTGTCGAAGCTTTCTTCGACGAGCCGTTGCGAATACTCAACGAGTCGATTCTTTTGATTCGACAGACGCCGGTGCCGTTCATTGCGGCGGTTAACGGAGTGGCGTCCGGCGGAGGTTGTAATCTCGCGCTCGCGTGCGATCTGATCATCGCGGCTGAGAGTGCGAAGTTCAATCAGGCATTCATCAAGATCGGCCTCGTGCCTGACTGTGGTGGAACATTCATGCTGCCGCGACTCGTAGGTTGGAAACGAGCTGCTGAGTTAATGTTCACGGGCGAAATGATTACCGCACAACAAGCTGCCGGCATGGGCATGATCAATTCGGTGGCCGCCGATGGTGAACTGATGAGCCAGGTGATGGCGATGGCCGAGAAACTCGCAAACGCGCCGACCGCCGCGATTGGGCAGATCAAGAAGCTGCTCGAGGCGAGTGCAGTTAACGATTATGGCAGTCAACTGGATTTGGAACGGAAGGCGCAGATCGAAGCAGGAAAGACAAGGGATTTTGCAGAAGGTGTTTCAGCATTTTTAGAAAAACGGGCGGCGCGATTTGTTGGTAGTTGACGTTCTCGAAAGAACGAAGCAGATCGCAAGCCGCCTGATAGTTGGGTGGCTTTTTTATTGCCAATGCCGATTGCCGATTGCCGATTGCCGATTTGCCCGCAGTTGCGGGTTCGCGCAAGCAACGAGTAAGCGTTGTGGGCAGTAGAAATGAAACCTTGTAGTTCACAAGCCCAAATCGGCAATCGGCAATCGACAATCGGCAATTCAAAATCATGGACTCGCTGACTTACATGCAACTTCTCCGGCGCAATCGCTCCTTCAGGCGATTGTGGATCGGACAGGTCATTTCCGAACTCGGCAACTGGTTCAACTTCATTGCCGTGCTCGGACTGGTCCGCGTTGTGTCTCATGCGGCGCCGGAAGTCACAACCATCGTTCTGATCATTCGCCTGCTTCCGTTCACGCTGTTTGCGCCGCTGGCGGGTGCGTTTGTCGATCGCTGGTCGCGGCGCACGGTGATGATCACCACCGACCTCTTGCGCGTGTTGGTTGCACTCGGACCATTGCTGGTGCGTCGCCCGCAGGATCTGTGGATCGCCTACGTCTGCACGGCTTTGCTTTCGTTGTTCGGAACGTTCTTCGAGGCAGCAAAGAACGCCGCAGTGCCAAACATCACGGGCGAACGCGACTTGCTCGCGGGCAACGCGTTGATGTTTTCGTCGCGGTTTCTGTTGATGTCGCTGGGCGCGGCGCTCGGTGGCTGGACCGCCGCCCACGTTGGTTACGCCGCGGCTTTCATCATCAACGCGCTGTCGTTTGTTGCCTCGGCGTACTCGGTTTGGCTCGTGCCCGAAGAGGCAACACGGCAGCAACCGCGTGAAGTCGCTGCGATAGAGAAGAAGAAGAAGCGTTACACCGGCTACTGGTCGGATGTGCGTGAAGGCTGGTCCTACATCGTAAGGCACGCACCAGTCGCCACGATTCTCGGCATCAACATCATCTGGGCCATCGGCGGTGGCGCGAGTAATCTCATCGCCGATCGTCTCGGCGCACTGGTTTTCGCCCCCGAGAACGGGATCAGGCCGGATTCAGCGGTCGCAGCGTTGTACTTCGCCTCGGGGATGGGACTGTTTCTCGGAATGTTGATTGCCCGCCGCGTCGGCATTTACTTCGAACTGAAGCAACGGACAATCGGGTTCATAGGCTGGAGCCTGTTTATTCAGGGGATCATCTTCGGGTTATCAGGCCTGATGCCGGCGCTGTGGTCCTCGTGTCTGCTGCTGATGGTCTCGCGAGTTTTGCTGGGTGCGGAGTTCGCGGTGCAGGAGACGCTGTTGATGCGTCTGGTGCCCGACAACCTGCGCGGCAGAGTGTCGACTACCGATCGTGCGGGTGAGATGTTGATCTGGACGTTTTCAACCGCAGTGGCCGGATGGTCGCTGCATTTGATTACGCCGCGAACACTGACGGTGATCTCGGGCTTTTTGTCTGGAGTGTCCGGTCTGGTGTGGCTGGCGCTGTTTAGCACACAGGCAGTGCGTTTGCCGCGCTCCGTGAGGTCCTGACACAGGGACGTCTCCCTGGAGTGCGCCGAGTTGTCGGCGCTTTGGCCAAAGCGGTGACGAGTCCCCGCACTCCAGGGAGGTGTTACAATCGCGAACTCATGCGCGTAAGACCACGTCGTCGCAAATCGGTCGCGTTCTTTGTCACGCTGGGCGCGTGTCTCATCGCGCTCACGGTCGCGTTGAGCGTTGGCTGGATCATTCTCAACTGGACTCAGGTCGCGCTGCTCGTGTTGGGAATCGTCTTCTTCGACCTGCTCATCTTCGGCCTGATCATCAACACGATGTTCCTGATTCGAGAGATACGCCGCAACGAGCAGCACGATGCTTTTATCAACGCGGTCACCCACGAACTGAAAACTCCGGTCGCTTCGATCCGGCTTTATCTCGAGACACTCAAGACACGCGACGTGGACGAGCGGCAGCGGCAGGAGTTTTACGGCATCATGCTCGCCGACAGCGATCGACTGCTGAAGACTGTCGAACAGGTGCTGCGTGCCGGAAGAACGCGTCATCGGCGGCGGCGCATTGCGAATTCCGTAATCAATCTTGGCGAGATGGTGCGCGAGTGTCTGGAACTCGCGCGGGTGCAGTATGGTTTGAACGAAACGCACCTGATGTATGCCGAATCGCCTGAAGCGAGTAAGGCGCGAGTGTCGGGTGATATTGATGAATTGCGGGCGGCGTTTGCAAACCTGCTCGACAACGCGGTGAAGTATTCCGATGAAGAGGTGCGGGTGGTGGTTTCTGTTTCGGCGCCTGATGAGAAACGCGTGACAGTGTGCGTGGCGGATCAGGGTATTGGAATTCCGCAAACACAGCTCAAGCGGATCTTCAAAAGGTTCTACCGCGTGCCGGGTAGATTTATGGCGCGCGTCAAAGGCACGGGTTTGGGGTTGTTTATTGTCAAGTCAGTGGTCACGAAACATGGTGGACGCGTGTATGCGGAGAGCGCGGGCCCAGGCCACGGCAGCACGTTTACGATCCAGCTTCCGCGCGTGTGAATCGAGGTTCTTCACTGTGTCTCTGTGACTCTGTGGTGGTTCAAACACTGAAACACTGAAACACTGAAACACAGAGGCACAGAGACACAGAGTTAAAGTCACGAAGATGAGTGCTGTTCTGATTGTTGAAGACGAGAAACACCTCGCCGATGGCCTCTGCTATAACCTGAAAGCGGAAGGTTATGAGGTTGACGTGGCGGGCAGCGCTGAACAGGCGTACGACTTGCTCGTCGACCGCCAGCCGTCATATGACGTGGTCGTGCTCGACGTGATGTTGCCGGGTATGGACGGTTTCTCGCTCGCTTCACGTTTGCGTTCGCAGGGCCATTTCGTGCCGATCCTGATGTTGACCGCGCGCGGTCACGCCCACGATGTGCTGCGCGGTTTTGAATCCGGCGCCGACGATTATCTGCCCAAGCCGTTCGATCTGTCAGTGCTGCTCGCGCGCATCAACGCATTGCTGCGAAGACGTGAATGGTTTCGCAAAGATCAGACGCGGACCAGCAGCAGCGTCGTGGATATCGGCAACAAGACAATTGATTTCGAAACGCTCGAACTGCGCTCAGGCGAACAAACCGTGCAACTGACGCTGATGGAAGCAGAACTACTGCGTTACCTCATCGATCACGACGGCAAGATCGTCTCGCGCAACGCGATACTCGAAGACGTTTGGGGTTTGCGCGAAGACACTGACACACGCGCGATAGACAACTTCATCGTCCGTCTCCGCAAGTACCTGGAAGACGAACCGTCGCGGCCGCGTCATCTGCTGACGGTGCGAGGTGTAGGCTACAGATTTATTTCTAATGGATAACTCAGGCGTCGGCGACGATCACTGAGGCGCGCACGCCGAGCATGTCGGAGAAGTCTTTCGAATAGATCGACGCCACCTTCCGCACGCGGCTAATCTTCTCAACCAGCTCATCATTCGAAATAAAGCCATTCTCGGTGTGAGCGATGGCCCACACAGGAATGTGCGAGGCAGTGCGCAGCAGATCTTCAACAAAGCCGAGATACTGCTGCTTGCTCTGCACCGTTGAACCGAGTCGCGCCTGCCGTCCGCGTTCAAAGTCGATCCAGAAGTTGTCATCGCCGCGTAACCACTCCTCACGCCACGCGATGATCGGATCTCTCACGAACGGCGTCTGCGTGGCTGGAACGGGCAAGCGCAGGAAAAGCAGATCGGTGTGATGGCGTTCAGCGACGAAGTTTCGCACGTCCTGATTCGTGCTCTTGTTACGCATGCCGTTGTCTTCCGGGTTGGGCAGGGAAGCAAGCAACCGCCGGAAGGTGTCGGACAGCGAAAGCGGTTTGCGCAGCGTGCGGGTCTTCTCGTTGAAAGAGAGCACGTAATCGCCGGTCATCATTCCGGCTGTCAGCGCGAGAGCCTGTTTATATGGATGCAGGTGTCGTGAGTTTGCGTACAGGTTGTCAAACCACCACGCATCAGTTTCATTGAACCACTTCAAGAGCGCAGGATTGTTCAGCTTCTCACCGGGAACGTAAGCATCGTCGAGGAGTGTTTCGAGATCGCCTTCGTCGAGTGTCTCGGAACTGTTCTCGATGAGGGCGAGTGCTTTCGTGTGCGACCAGATCATCGGATCGTTTGCCGCCACGCGAACCCGCCCGCGTTTCAATTCTGCGGCAAGTTCCGGTTCGCCTGTGAAGGGCAGGGCCACCGAAGTGAACTTCAGGCGGCGCAGCACGCCGAGTTCAAAAGCCAGCCATCCGTTTCGAAATTGTAGCATCGGTTTACAAGGGATCCAGCGAAAGCAGCATGTTGACCACCGCGGGATCGAATTCAATGCCTGCGGCGCCGGCAAGTTCGCGTCGTGCTTCTTCTTCAGTCAGCGCCGCGCGAAAAGGGCGTGAATTCGTGAGCGCGACATACGCGTCCGCCACGCGCAGGATTCTCGCGGCCAGCGGAATCTCTTCGCGCCGCAAGGCATCGGGATATCCGCCGCCGTTCCACCACTCGTGATGCCAGCGAACCAGAAGTTGCGCCGCACGATCGGCGCCGACTCGAGAGGCCTCGCGCTCACCGATGACCGGATGCCGCGCCAGGTCCAGTCGCTCTTCTGGTGTTAACGGACGCGCAGCCTGAATATAGTCACGTTCCATCGCCACTTCGCCGAGGTCGTGCAACAGTGCCGCTGCCTGTAACGAACCACGATCGCGCCGCCCCAGATGAAAAGCAATCGCGATCTCATCGGCGATGTTCGCAATGCGCTGCGCATGCGGATTCTCATACCGTTCGAAACGGTCTGTGGTCCGCGCGAGCTCCACGAACGCCTCGCCCGTCGCTTTGTCGATTAACTCAAATTGTTCAAGCGCAACCATGGCTGGCCCATTTCATCATACAGATTTCAACGTGCGCAACAGGTCCTTCGCCTTGCGGTTGTTCGGATCCGCCGCGAGCGCGCGTTCGGCTTCGCCCCGAGCGCGCAACATCAATCCGAGATCGCGATAGAGTTCGGCCAGCATCGCGCGGTATTCACTGTTGCCGGAGTCGAGTTTGATCGCGGCCTGAAACTCCGCCTCAGCCGCGCGGCGCGTCTGCTCGTGTTCAGCCAACATGCGTCCGTAGAAAGCATGATAGCGTGCTTCATTCGGCATCGCCTTGGCAGCGGAGGCGAAGAGTCCGATGGCTACTTTCTTTTCGCCGAGTTCGAGCGCGGCGAAGCCTTCCTTGAACTGTTGTTCGGCGCGGTCGGCGATTGAAGCAGTTGACTCGGCCGCACTGACTTTGCCGGTAGTTGCCGCTGCTGTTGGTGGAGGTGCGGTCGCTTTTGGTGCTGCGTCGGCGAGTTGTTGAGCTTTCAGGCGCGCCTGGAGCTTTGCATCGTAGCCGGCGCGCAGGCGATCATCCTGTAACGTCTCGTATGCCTGCGTGATACGCGCAAAAGCCGATTCGAGTCGAGCTACCAGCGATGGCTCGGCTTTACGAAATCTGTCCGGGTGGTAGCGCCGCGCGAGTTCGTAGTACCTGGTTTTCATCTGCGCCGGCGATGATTCTTTCGTGACGCCAAGCACGTCGTAATGCGTTTGCGCGTCGTTCAAGTTTTCGAGGAATGTTTCGACGTCGTCTGCTTCAGTCTTCTCTGCGGCTGGTGTGACCGGTGCCGCTGGTGGCTCTGTCGGTGCCGCGGTTTCGGCCGGTGCCGGTTTGGTGACCTCACCGCGGTGGCGGCCAAGCACGTTGATCCAGTTCGCTCGCTGAAGCAGTCCCGCGAGCGCGAGAGTGTAAATGTGGACCAACGTCTCCTTCTCACCCAGACCACTGACGGCTACCAGTTCGTGCAAAGGCGTTGGTCGATCGAGCCTCGATAACAGAAAGACTTCAGTCGGGAGCAGATTGTCTGAAATGAGTGGTGTTGAGACTGGCGAGATCGACTCCGCAGGGCTCTGAAAACGGGAAGCGGCGAATTTCGGTGGCGTGTGACGTCCGGCTTCGAGCAGCAACGATCTGGTGTCAATCCTGAGTTTCGGTGCTTCATCAAGTCGTGAGCGCGGATCAAATTCCCACCTGCCCTCTTCAGTCCACGAAAGTGCGAGCCGAAGCAGGTCGGAGAGCTGTTTGTTTTGAATCTGTTCGGCGGTAGATGGTGACAAGATATGGTCAGCGCAAAGTGTTTTTGCAAGTTCCAGGTCCGGGCGCCCCTCGTCGTAACGCGCGAGCGCCGCTGGGGCGATTCCGGCCTTGAGTAGATATTCGCGCAGCCGAAGCGTGCGCAAGTTCGCTGCTGCGTAGAGCAGTTCGCCTTTATCGAAGTAGATGGCGACTTTGGCGCGTTCGTGCTGGAGTTGCAGCCGGCCTGCCAGGGCATTTGCTGAAATCTCGCGAATTAGTTCGGCAAGTGGCTGCTCGCTGAGTTGGCCATTCATCCCGGCTACATCCTAAACGAAAAAAGAAGGGCTTTGACAGTCAATGGCGCGGATTTTATAGTGATGCCACCATTACAACTCTGAGTAGCCCCCGGGATGAAGAGTCTTCAAGCAGGTTGAGATCTATATGAGCGATACACGCAAGAGTGTCGACAGAAACAGCGACGGCCAGCCCGCCGCTCGTCCGCTGAGCAGCGTCCCGGAAAACTCCCCGCCACGCGTCGAGCAATTGATCGACGAACTCAGAAAGCG
>DASXRE010000019.1:0-4601 GCA_036506775.1 Pyrinomonadaceae bacterium
GCGAACACAAAGGTCACGGCTTCGGAGGGATGCGCGCCGGCGGATTCTTCAGACAGCTCAATTTAACTGAGGACCAGAAAGCGAAGATGAAGCAAATCCACGAGAGCTTCGCCGAAAGAAACAAGCCCCTGCGCGAACAGCTTCAGGCCAAGCGACAGGAGTTGCGTCAGGCGAGCGAAGGCGGTACGTTCAACGAAGCACTGGCTACTCAGAAACTAACGGAAATCGCGCCTCTCGAGGCGAAGCTGATGGGCGAGCGTGCGAAGCTCCATCAGGAGATGCTTTCCGTTTTGACGGCTGAGCAGAAAGCCCAGTTGGATCAAGCGAGAGCGCAGTTCAAAGCAAGACATGATGAAATGCGCAAACGCAACAATCAGTAAGCGTCTCCCCCCGCTTCTTTGGAGTGCGGGTTGAAAGCAGTGCCAGTCTCGCACTCCAGAGAGGTGTTACCGATGAGGACCGCAACTGACGAATGGGCTCGAACAAGCCTCGGACATCGACCTGGCGCGGCAAGCGCAGGACGGAGATGAGTCCGCCTTTGCTGAAATTGTCAGACGTTACAGCCCGCGAGTGTTTAGCACCGCCAGTCGATTCTTTCGTCAGCGAAGTTTGGTTGAAGAAGCTGCGCAGGAAGTTTTTTTGAAAGCGTATACGCAGCTTGGAAGTTACGAAGGCCGTGGCTCGCTGGAAGGTTGGTTGACAAGGATTGCGACCAACACCTGTTTGAATATGTTGAGAGGATCGAAACGGCGGCCCGAGATGACTGTTTCGGATCTGACTGAAGACGAAGAAAAGTGGTTTGAACAGCAGATGGCAGACTCCCGACAGCAGTCAGTCGAAAATAGTTTGGTAGCGGCGGATCTCGCGGATCGACTGTTGAGTGTTTTGTCGCCAGAAGATCAGCAGGCGTTGTTGATGATTGATGGTGAACAGGCGTCGATCAAGGAAGTGGCGGAAGCGACCGGATGGTCGGAGTCGAAGGTGAAGGTAAGAGCGTTTCGCGCACGAAAGAAGATTCGCGAAGCAATGGAACGTTTGCTGGGTTCGAAACGTGAGGTCACTACCGGGTCATGAGGTCAGTACCGGAACGCGGTAGCGTCCGGGTGTGAATGAGCAGGTGAAACGATGAAGGACAAGCACATCACAGAACTGCTGGATAACACCGCGCTCGCAAGTCTCTCGCAAATTGAACTCGAAGAGATTCGCGCACATGCGCGCGAGTGTGAGCCGTGCCGCAGTGCGTTTGCGGCAGCGCAACTCTCGGCGGTCGTGATAAAGCAGCGTGCCGAGGTCGTATTTGAGCCGTCGCCGTTCTTTCAAACGAGAGTGATGGCGGCGTGGCGCGAGCAACAGGCGACAGAAAACGTGCCGGCAATGTGGCGGCTGTGGAAGTCATCGCGCGCGCTTGTCTCTTCGATGGCGCTGACCACCGCAGCGCTGGGCGCATTGAGTTTCATGATTTCAGCTCCGGCCTCAAACACTCTCGACGCGACTGCCTCTACATTTTCCGCCGAGTCGGTGATTCTGGGACAGGACAGCGATGACCAGCTAACCTACGAGCAGGTGCTTAATGCGATTTATACAGACGACGAGGACAAGTAGTCATGAACAATATTGCTAGGAATAGATGGCAGGTTCGAATTGCGGCTGCGATTATCTTCGTGCTCGGATTTACGGCTGGCATTTTGGCGTTGAACGTCTATCGCAGACTGGCACGTGGCGAGGGGTCTCGTGATCGAATCGAGCAATTATCCGATCGGCTGAAGCTGAACGCGGATCAAAAGACAAAGGTGCAACAGATCCTCGGCGACACGCGCGAGCAGTTGCGAGCGTTGCGGCGGGAGTCGGAGCCGCGGGTGACTGAAATTCGACAGCAGGCGGATGAACGGTTGCAGCAGGTGCTCACGCCGGAGCAGTGGCAACAGTTTCAAACCATGCGCGGCGAGATGAGAGAGCGGCGCGGTGGCCGTGGTCCCCGTGGGGACGATCAACCGTAGGTTCTTCTCTGTGTCTTTGTGCCTCCGTGGTTTTGTTTGCACAGAGACACAGAGGTTGAACTCTGAACTTAATATCTGTATAACGACTGTCCCAACTACCTCTACGAAGGGACAGTTCAGTGCCCGTAAGTCGACAGCGTAAACCCAATCGCGCGAGGAAGAGACCACGTGTTGCTTCTTCGGCGGCTGGTTCTGCTCAGCCCCAGACCCGCAAGGTTCTCAACTTAAAAATCGTCGCCATCATCCTGATTGTGGCTGCCGCCGCTTCGGTTGTCGCCTACGTCGTGGTCCGCAAGAGTCAGGCGGGTACCGAAGTGACGACGCCTTCCGGACTCAAGTACACGGATCTGAAAGTCGGCGATGGCCTGAGCCCCAAAGTGGGCCAGACCGTCAGGGTCCATTACATCGGTTGGCTCGAGAACGGCAAGGAATTTAACAACTCCAAAGGCGGGCCGCCGGTTGAGTTCACACTGGGCCCTGGCCTGATCCCGGGATGGAACGAGGCCCTTCCCACAATGAAAGTGGGCGGCAAACGCCGGTTAGTCATTCCTCCCAAACTCGCTTACGGTGCCAGCGGCAGGCCGCCAAACATCCCACCCAACGCTACGTTGACCTTCGAAATCGAGCTGTTGGGCGTCAAGTGACTTAACAATGCAAAACGCAATAAGGTTGTAATAAAACCGGGCCGGACCGTGTAGTAGAGTGGATACCTCTCCTCCTGTTCCCCACAGGGAATTGAATTCAACGCTTAAGGAGGCGGTTGAAATGAGCAAGCTCGTTCAAAGAGGTATTTATGCGGTTTCTTTGTGCCTGCTCGTGTTGCTATTGGCAACCGGAGCTTTGGCACAAGGGAGGGGTCGCGGCGGAGGCGGTGGTCACGGCAGCGGCAATGCTGGTGGACCACCTCCGGGTGTCGGTGTCGATCGCGGTTTGGGCAACGCTTCTACTCATTCGGGCGGACGTTCGGACAGTGGACTTGAGAACGCTTCGACCAAGTCTAACGGCCGTTCGGCTGATGGTCTCGAACGTGCGCGTCAAGCCAGTTCAAACTTGCGCCACGCCGATGATGATCTGCGCGATCATCCGGGAGTCCCGAGAGCGTTGCATACCAACGCCAACGATCTGCGCAGCGGTTACCAGGCCGCGTTGGCGACTAATCCGGATCTGACGTTTGGCAATTATGTCGCCGCGACGCGATTGGGCCAGAACCTCGGTTCTCGTTTTCCCAACATCACTCGCGATGCGATTCTTAATGGACTGGCTTCAGGACGAAGCGTGGGTCGGACGTTGCAGGATCTTGGTTTGAGTGAACGGCAGGCGAAAGAAGAACGCAAACGCGTCGATGCGGAACTCAAAGCCGCACGCCATTAGTTTGCCGGATGAAACTTGCGGGGGCGGCACTTGGTGACCGCCCCTCAGGCCAACATCTTCGCGGCAATCTCTTTCAATAACTTCGCGCAAACCGTCCCGGTGATGTGCAACGGATCCATCCGCGGATTGAACTCTACAATATCCGCGCCCACCACTTTCCCCTTCAAACGCTGAATGAGATCGATCGCCTGACGCGTCGTCAGGCCACCAGGTTCGCGATGCGACACGCCGGGTGCAAATGCCGGATCGAGGGCGTCCACGTCGAAGGAGATATAAACCGGCGAGTCAAACTCCAGTTGCAGTCCGTCAGTTAACTGGTGCATCTCAATCGACTCAACGCCAAACTTTCTCACCTGCGCACGCTGGTCTGCGGTGAACGTCCTGATGCCAACCTGGACCAAACGTTTTACCAGCTTGTGTTCCATGATGCGCGCAAACGGACTGGCGTGGGAGTGTCGATTGCCCTGATAACTGTCGTAAAGATCAGGATGCGCGTCAAAGTGGACCACGCTGAGGTCTTTAAACCTTCTCGCAAACGCTCTCACGATCGGATAGGTGATCGAATGATCGCCGCCCAATGAAATCGGCGCCATGCCGTCCGCGATTAACGTGTAGACGGAGTTCTCAATCAGCGTAAACATGTCGCTGCCGGGAACGGGTTCAATGTCGCCGGCGTCGAAGAAGACAGAGTCGTCGGAAAGATCGGTTCCGTTCTCGCTGGTCAAATTCCATGCATCGGAACGAAGTGCAGCGCGAATCTGTGGCGGTGCGTCGGCCGCGCCTTTGGTGAACGACGAGTTTTCGTCGTAACGAATGCCGAGAATAGCGAGTTTAGTGCGTTGTATATGGCTGGAGTTTTCGGGCATGCGGCCTTACGGTGCTGACGTTGGAATGCAAAAACTGGGGCTAAGTGGTGCACCCGGCAGGGCTCGAACCTGCGACCTTTTGATTCGAAGTCAAACGCAGCGTTATTCGTGAACCCTTGCGCCGATGTGCACCGATTAAAAAATACGCGTTTTACTGTATCACAGCCCTGCTGAGTGGTGTAGGATTCGTTGACATTCGCCAAGGTTAAGACTCAAAGCGGATACGAAAGCGGAGAAACAAAACTCGGCAAGGCTTTTTGTCCATTAGGGAGGACAACAGCGATGGCTAGGGAACGCCGCGGTTTTATCGTGGTCCAGGTATGGGCCACGGTCACTTACACTGACAAAGACGGACAGCGCCAAAAGA
>DASXRE010000020.1:0-14494 GCA_036506775.1 Pyrinomonadaceae bacterium
TCACCTACTTCGCCGGCGCGTTGGCAGCCGGTCTCATCGCCGGACTGGTCTACTTCATCGGCGCGTATGCGTTTGTCATAACTCTGCCGATCATCGCCACCGTTTTTCTCACCTACCGCACGTACCTAAAACACGTCGAGACCTCCGCGGCGCAGGCGGCACAAGCCGAAAACCACGTCAAGGAGCTCTCCCACTACATCGCCGAGCAGGAGCGCATTCGCGAACAGTTTTCGCAGATGGAAAAATTGTCGGCGCTTGGCGAACTCGCCTCTGGCGTCGCGCATGATTTCAACAACACGCTGGCCGGCATTCTCGGACGCGCTCAACTGCTGCAACGCACCGATGATCCAGAGAAGATCCAGCGCGGGCTCGACATCATCATCAAAACAGCGGAAGACGGCGCCAAGACCGTAAAACGAATTCAGGACTTCGCGCGCCAGCGACGCGATCACGACTTCGAACTCGTCTCGATCGATCAAATCCTCATGGACGCGAGCGAGATCACCCGTCCCCGCTGGAAGAACTGCGCCGAAGCGTCGAACATTCACATCAACCTGGACCTGCAAATCGGCTCGAACGCGATGGTCATGGGCGACGATTCGGAGTTGCGTGAGGTTCTCGTCAACATGGTCTTCAACGCGATTGACGCGATGCCCGAAGGCGGGACGCTGACGCTATCGACGCGCACGGCCGGCGAGCAGGTCGTCATCAAGGTGATCGATTCCGGCGTGGGCATGTATCCCGAAGTGCGCTCGCGGATCTTCGATCCGTTCTTCACAACGAAGGGCAAAGCGGGACTCGGACTCGGCCTAGCCGTGAGTTTCGGAATCATTAGACGCCACGCCGGCAACATCGAAGTCGAATCGCATTACGGAAAGGGCACGGAGTTTCGCATCACGCTTCCGGTGGCGCAGATCGCGCAGACTGCGATCGTCAAACGTGAACTGGACGTTCAACCGCAAGAGCAGCCGGCGCCCGTTGATGCGACTTCCGCAGCCCCCGCGACTGTCGCCGGTCCGACAAAATTGCTCGTCGTTGATGACGAAGACTTCGTGCGTGATCTGTTGCAAGACATTCTCGAAGGGGAAGAGTGCGAGGTTGTAGTGGCTGAAGATGGCACTCAGGCGCTCGCGCTGTTCCGCGAAGGTACATTTGACGGCGTGTTTACTGATGTCGGGATGCCGGGAATGAGTGGCTGGGAACTGGCGCGCGAGATTCGTCAACTTAACAAACAGATTCCTATCGCGATCATTACAGGCTGGGGCGAGGTAGTTGGTTCAAATGAACAACGTGCCGCGGGCGTCGACTGGGTCGTGGCAAAGCCTTTCACGGCCGAACGAATCGCGGAGCTAGTGCGCGAGATCAACTGCCGCATTACTGCCGCTCGTCAAACGAACATTTCAATTGTCGCGGCCTGATCAGTTAATCACTTTCTCTTCCACTGCCCGCTTCACGCTTTCTTCGACCACTTCCAGACGAAACGGTTTCACCAGGTAATCAAACGCGCCGCGGTTGATCAAACTCTGCGCCTGCTCCTGATCGCCAAGGCCGGAAACGATGATCACACGCGTTTCCGGATACAAATTCAGCACGCGCGTCAGCAATTCGCTGCCGCTCAACCCCGGCATTGAAATGTCCGTCAGGACAACATCGAAAGGTTGCGCCGCTAACTTCCTCAGCGCTTCTTCGGCGGTGTTTGCCTCGCGACACTGATGGTCAGACGAGAGCAACTCGCAGAGCGTGTCGCGGATGATATCGTCATCATCCACGACCAGGATTTCGGCCATGATGGTCCTCCCACATTACTCACCAAAGGCGTCTCCTGGGCAAACGGACGACGTCGAGACGTCACCTTTGAAACTGTTTCTTGCTGTGAGGTTAAATCCTGAGAGTGCCGCATTCGCATCATAACATGAAACTCCACGGGATGTTTCCACGTGTGTTATCCTTGATAGAGTGATGCAGTTTGAACTACAAAAGCTTGTTCCACCGGACGCCTCCCTGGAGTGCGGCGACTTGTCGCCGCTTTGGTCCGGTACTATCGCCTGCGACATCGTTAGGCCAAAGCGGTGACAAGTCCCCGCACTCCAAGGAGGTACTAAGTCCTAACTGCATCACTACCGTTATCCTTCACGTGGATTTAAGCGGATGTCGACGAACGGGAAAGCCACGATACGATGGGTTGCTGACGATCTTTTCGTCGGCGTCACACCTGCCGGTCGCGCCATCGTGCTCGACACCGACTCGCAACGCTCCTCGGCGCCTTCACCGGTGGAACTGCTGCTCGTGGCGCTCGGTTCCTGCACCGCAACTGATGTTGCCACGATCCTGAAAAAGAAACGGCAACACGTTACGAGTTACACTGTCGAAGTTTCCGGCGAGCGCCGGTCCGACTATCCACGCAGCTACACGTCGATGAAAGTTCATCACATTTTCACCGGCAGAGGCATCTCTCCAAAGGCCGTGGCCCAGGCGATCGATCTTTCCGAAACGAAGTACTGCAGCGTTGCGGCCACGTTGAAACCAAAAGTAGAAATCCAAACAACGTTCGAGATCATCGAAGAACCGTAAGAGTCATCCGGGAAGTAATCAAGCAAGTGTTAAAGAAGATTGGCGCCGCCTGTAGTCTATCTCTCCTGATAACGGTACAAAGTATGGCCCAGTCGCCAAGTGAAACGGCGCTGGCAACTGTGCGTAGCAGTGATGCTTCGGCGCGTGACGCGAACGGAAACGTTGCGAAGCTCGCGCCGCCCGAACACATGCGGCGGGCTACGGTTTACCTGACGAACCGCGCCTTCGCAGAGGCACGAGCGCATTTTCAGGCACTCATCGATAACTATCCGCAGGACCCGCGCGTTCCCGAAGCGTTGTTCGGCATCGGTCGATCTTATTTTTTGAGCAAGGACTACCAGGCCGGCTACGCAGTCTTCAACGATCTGTTTCAGAGGTATCCGGCGACGAAGGAAGGCCGCGAGGCTTTAAACTTCAGCGCTGCGTCGCTGCTGCGAATGGGCCGGTTCGCCGAGTCAGCCGCTCGTTACGAGGAGTACATCAATCGTTTTCCCAACGGCGAACGCATCGACACCGCGCACCTCAACATGATCGACACGTTGCGCGAGGCGGATCGTCCAGGCGACGCGCTCACCTGGGTCGGACGGACGCGACAGCGCTTCGCCGGCAGTGCGACCGAGACCAACGCAATGTTTGCGGCGCTTCGCCTGTACGTTGCTGAAGGCGAATGGACCAATGCAATCCAGATGGCTGAACAGTTGCAGCAACGAACGTTCGCCAAAGCGGTGCTGACTTCGCCCGCTGAGGTCGCGTATCTGCGGGCTTTCAGTCTCGAACAATCGGGTAAAAAGCACGAAGCGTTCGGCGCGTATCTGACGATTCGGGACGGTGTCGATTCGTACTACGGCTGGCTGGCGAGTCAGCGTCTGCCGCGTTTGGCGAGTCCGGCCGGAGCCGTGATCGTGGCGGAGCGCGAGAAGGAAGTAAACTCCGCGATCGCGAGCGTCGCCGATTCCTATCCCGCGCCGTATCGACAGGCGATACTCAGCGCGGCCAAAGCGCGAAAACTCGATCCTCGTTTTATTCTCGCGCTCATTCGGCAGGAGAGCGTATTCAAGCCGCTGGCGAAGTCGCCTGCGGGAGCGCGTGGTCTTTTGCAACTGACGATGGACGCGGCGCAGAAGTATGCGGCTGGCGCCGGTTTGAATTCACTGCGCGAGAGCCAGCTCTATCAACCTGACACTTCGATCGCGCTCGGCGCTGAGTATCTCAAGCAGTTGGCGCAGATGTTTCCGCAGATGCTCGAGCCGGTGGCTGCTTCGTACAACGGCGGCGAAGACAACGTCGCGCGGTGGCTCGAGCGGGCAAAGCAAAAAGATCCCGGCATCTTCACGGCGGAGATCGGCTTTGACGAAACCAAGGGCTACGTGCAGAAGGTGATGTCTAATTATCGCGTTTATCGCCAGCTCTACACCGCGGACTTGATCCGTAAGTAGTCAAGGCTCGGGACAAAACTGCCGGCGCGAGTACTCCTCCCTGCGTGAATACTCATACTTCAGCGTTAGTTCTGCTGCGGGTCTCGAGTCGAGTTCCATATCGATCTCACGAACATCATTTCTAACCGAGCGTCCGATGCCAGTTGCCGCTTCACTGTCGCGTGATGCTTCCGCCCGTAACTTCGGTTCCGCCGCGCCGGACGAAGCAGATGGCCGCGTCATCGGCACTACCCGATTTCGCTCGCGAAAGAACACCGCCGAGATCACGCCAATGTCTCCTCTTTGGCCCAACTTTGCCGCATACGAATCGCGCTCCGTGGTGAAGTAGAAGCGCCTCGCGCGTTCCGAGCTCATCTGCCAGCCGCTGATCGTGATCGTTTGATAGGGTTCTATCACCCACTTGCTCGCGTTCCAGGCCGCCGTTTGTAGCGCATCGATCGTGTTGAGTCCGTCGACCGACAATGCGACCGCCACGCGATCGGGCGAAGAGTTGCGCAGCCGCAGTTCATACTCCGCGCCTCGAACTGCTTCAACATACGTCCGGCCACGGCTGCGATACTCACTTAACGGCCGCCCGTCGACGAGCACCTCGAGTTCGAACCTCGGGTAAGAAGTCCGTTTTCCTGTTATGACGCGTTCTGACGCGGAATCTTGCGCGGAAGCGATGCCGGTTAGAAGGGGAATCACGAGCAGCGCGGCACTGACTGTGCAAAGAAATCGACTCATGAGCTTTGTTCCTCCTGTGGAATGCAACCAGACGAAGAACGACGCGGCGCCCAACTTCTTGCGAACCTCCTTGGAGTGCGGGGACTTGTCAGCGCTTTGGTCTCCGCTGCCGCGGACACACGCACGACGAAGGCGGTGACAAGTCCCCGCACTCCAAGGAGGCGCCCGGAAGTTAACTGTTGTCAGCACTTTGGATTTTCGGTTGAGTAAAATTGGCGACGACGCTACAATGGCCCGTCGCCACATCCGGATGAAATAAAACTGCACAACGTAATCCCCTAACCGAGTGAGGCTTAGAAGAAGCTGATGGAGTATGCCCTAACTGCAACCAAAAACAAGGCTCGCGCTGGGACTTACTACGACCGGATCGCCCGGTTTTACGATCTGACTTTCAAGCTGAATGGTTACGGCCGCTCGCTGGATCAGTATTTTGCGATTCATCCGCTGCCCGTTTCCCGAGGAGCGCGGATTCTGGACGCCGGCTGCGGGACGGGTCTGCTGACCCTCGCTTTGCTGCGTGCCATTCGTTTTCCGGTCGCCATCACGGCGCTTGATCTTTCGTCGACCTCTGTCGCGGCAGCCCGCAAGTCGCTCTACTACAGTCCGGGCAGAAAAGGTGACGTCACTTTTGCGCAGGGCAACCTGCTGTGTTTGCCGTTTGCAGATGAGTCGCAGGATCTGGTGGTGACTTCAGGTGCGTTGGAGTATGTGAAGTTAGCCGATGGTTTGATGGAACTGGCTCGTGTGATCGCGCCGGGTGGACACCTGCTTCATTTTCCGGTTCATCCCAGTCCGGTCGGTGTACTGCTCGAGATATTGTTCCGCTTCAAGAGCCACCCGCCTCGTGAAGTAAAAGAGCGGACTGAAGAACACTTCCGCATCGTTCATCAGTATCGGTTCCCGCGTAAGGAAGCGATCGGCTGGAGCAAGACCGCGATTCTCGCGCAAAAAAGCTAATCGCTACTGCGTTGGTACGAGCCGCATGATCCGATCGTCATCGGTGGCCGGCTTCCCTCGTCCGTCCCGGTTCGACGTCGAAAAGTACAAGAACCCATCCGGCCCCTCAGCAACATCGCGAATCCGCCCGTAATCCTTGATCAAGTCCTCCTGACTCACCACCCGGCGTGCATCGAGCACAACTCGAATCAATCTCTCGCCCCGCAAACAGCCAAAGAAGAAGTTTCCCCTAAACTGCGGAAATGCTGAGCCGCGATAGAACATGCCACTCGCAGGCGCACACGCCGGCGTGTACTCAAGCAACGGCGACTCCAGACCAGCGCGCGTCTCCTTGTGATGAATCAGCGGCCAACCGTAATTCTTGCCACGTTCGACGATGTTGACCTCGTCGCCACCTCCTGGACCATCAAAGCCGCTTGGGCCATGCTCGGTTTGAAACATCAGGTTACTGCCCGGCTGCCAGTCCATTCCTTGCGCGTTGCGATGACCGTAGGACCAGATCTCTGGCCGCGCGTTCTGTTGCCCAATGAACGGATTGTCCTGCGGCACGGTGCCGTCGTCGTTGAGTCGCAAGGTTTTTCCGGCGATTGAATCGAGTTGTTGGGCCAGTTGGCGCTGCGTCGCATCGCCCGTGGTGATGTAAAGCTTGCCATCAGGTCCGAAACGAATGCGGCAACCCGCGTGAAACTGCGCAGCCGGAATGTTCTCGATGATCACCTGGCGATCGACGAAGCCTTCCGGACTCTCACGATAGCGCACCACGCGCACGCGATCTCTCGCGTACGCATACGACAGGTAAATGAAATGATTACTGCTGAACTGCGGATGCAACGCAACACTCATCAGGCCGCTTTCGCCTGTCGACTCGACGTCAGGCACAACAAACAACGGCTGCGGCCGCAGGGTTCCGTTTTCAATAACGCGCACTCTGCCGGGACGCTCGGTCAGGATCATGCGCCCGTCGGGCGCCCACACAATGGACCACGGAACCTCGAGTCCGCCGGCAACTTTCTCAACCTTGAAACGCGTGTTTGACTGACTGGCTGTTTGTACTTCACGCGCGCTGCGTCCGGCGGGTGTGCGGGCGCAAGCAACACAGAAAATGACTGTCAGGGCGACGAAAGAAAACCACGATGTGAACGACACGAGTGTTGACCCTAGTGCTGAATGTATTCGTGAAGTAGTTTGAGTTCGTCTCCCTGCTCACCGACTTCGACCCGGAGCAGATCACGCATCGAGAGCATGCCGACCCAGCGGTCGCCGTCTACAACCGGCAGATGGCGCGTGCCGATCCGCTCCATACGTTCGAGGGCCTGGTGGGGAGTTTCATCACACTGGATCACGGCGCGCAACTCGCTCGTCACTTCTCCGACTCTCACGGTGTGCGGATCACGGTGTGGCACGACGATGCGGTTGAGAATGTCGCGCTCCGAAAACACGCCGAGCAGTCGTCCGTCATCGTCGACAACACAGACGGCGCCGATATTTCGAGCAGCCATAAACTCCGCGGCCTCCTGCACGGTGGCAGAAGATTTGGTCGAGTAAGGCTCGCGGTTGCGTATCACATCCCGGATAAGCATCGCCTTTGCCTCCTGAATCTGGCTGAGGGGGTACGCGGCTATTATAGACGTGGGTGGTTTGTTTAGGGAACGTTCTATTTGTGACTGGTATTTCCGTAGTTCGAGGCTTCCTGCTGTAGTTCGAGGCTTCTCTGTGCAACCTCTGTGTCTCTGTGTCTCTGTGGTTGTTCTAACGCGGCACTATATAACCACAGAGACACAGAGACACAGAGGTTGCACAGAGGAACACAGAACAGTACTAAGCTCAAAACAGATTCGCTTGCGCAGAGGGGCGGCGGAAAGTGGTCGTCGCAGCGGTTTCGTGCGTGCGTTTTTTGTTGAACCCGAGCCGTGCACAATGGATTCTGAAGAGACGTTCGGTAGCGGCCCAGTATTCACCTTTGCCGCGCATTCGTTCACCGAAGACAGCCGAATTCAATTTACCGCCACGAGCCTCGCGAATCCGGTTAAGAACGCGATCGGCTTTGGTCGGTAACTTCTCGCGCAAACGTTCTTCGAAGTAGGGCGCCACGCTGCCCGGAAGACGCAGCATGTTGATGAAGGCGTACTCGGCGCCGGCTTCTTTGGCGCGTTTCAGTAGCACTGGAATGTCTGTCGTCAGGCCGGGAATCACGGGCGCGATGCCGATGCCGACGGTGATGCCCGCAGCGGCGAGTGCTTCCATCGCATGAAAGCGCGCTTCCGGCAGAGGGGCGTAAGGTTCCACTGCCCGCGCCACTTCAACATCTGTGAACGGGATCGTTAAGAACACACCGAGGTGCGCCTTGCGCGACAACTCCTGAAGCACATCGATGTCGCGCCGGATCATCGCCGACTTGGTGATGATGCCGATTGGTTGTTGAAATTCAGCACAGACTTCCAGACAGCGGCGCGTGAGTTTGTAATTAGCTTCGAGTGGTATGTACGGATCGGAGGTAAACGAAAAGACGATCTCGTCGCCCTTCCACGAAGGCTTCATCAACTCTTCGCGCAGCAAGGCAGGCGCGTTTACTTTCGCGATAATCTTTCGATCGAAATCGGTGCCTGCGCCGTAACCAAGATACTCGTGCGTGGGACGGCTGAAGCAGTAGGTGCAGCCGTGGATACAACCGCGGTAACAGTTGACCGTGTAGTCGAAGCCGACGTCGGGGCTATCGTTGTGAGTGATGATGCGGCGTGTTTCAGTCTCTTCGAAAACTTCGAGTTTGGTTTCGGGAGGTTCGCCGAGCCATTCGACGGAATGTGTTAACCACGGATTGGGTGGGTTCACCACGTACTGCATGTTTCAACACCTTAATTACTCATTCGCGACGGTGGTTGCCATTGACTCGATCGCGCTAAAGAAAATGAACACTGGCTGACTGTCAGTTCCGGCCGTTTCGCTCAGGCAAACGTAATCGTTCGTGATCTCAACCACGCGGCCGTCATAAATACCGCCCGAGATCGTTTTGACATTCACTCTTTCGCCTTTGAAACGGCGAAAGAGATTTTCCATGTGTTGTCCGGCCATCACTCACCCCGTTTCTTTGGCAGCAGTTAACATGTCGCCTTGCTCGGTCGCGGTCCACGTGACAAAGAAGAAGCGGTACTTGTCCGGATCTTCCAGCGTGATGAAGCGGCCGCCCCAACCTTCATCAACTGCTGGCTGGACGTCAGCTCCTCTCTCGATCAACTGCTCGTAGTAGCGATCGACATCTTCCACGCCGATGAAAAGGTGCACGCCGCGTCCGCGCCGCAACATCGTCTCCAGATGTTGCGCGAGCGTGATTCTCAAGTTCCCGGCGCGAAGTCGCGCCATCGGCGGTTCGGACTTCAGGTTTATCGACTCGACCTCAAACCCGAGCACCTTTTCATAGAACACGAGCGACTCTTCGAGACTGTTGACCTCAAGAAAAAGCAGGTCCAAACCTTTGATCATCGTTCTCAATACGACAGCAACCAGTAGAGACCGTAGCCCGAGGTGACAATCACCGCCCAGAAAGCGACCTCCTGAAGTCGCGTGTGTCGCTTCAAACGATTCGTCACCGGCAGCGAATCATTCATTGCCACCATCGCGCTGCGGGCCAGCAACACTCCAAATCCGACGACGAGTATCGCGAGAATGCCCAGCGGCCACAGAAACCACATCCACTGCATGCGCACCAGCAGCAAAAGGAACAAGCCCGCGATCAAGCAAAGCAATGCGCTCAGGCTTTGTCCCCAAGCACCGATGTCGCGTGCCGCCGGCGTTGAAGCGGAAACAAAGTCGCTGACCACGTGCGGAGTCGCATCCTTTCGAGAATCGTCGTATGCACGTCGCGACGCAGCATCCTTCAGCACGCTGTACGCTTCGTTCACCGACTTCATCCGTTCTTCGCTCCCACCTCGATCGGGATGATGTTTGGCTGCCTCGCGTTTGTACTGCCGATAGATCTCGCGCTGCGAAGCGTCCTTGTAGACGCCCAAAACGCCATAGTAGTCTTTGTGCGAGTCGAACTGGTTCATCGCGAATTGCCTGATTCTAGAGGTCACATTTTCGTTTGGCAACGCAGTTTGAGCCACAAGAGTTTGTTCCACAGGACGCCTCCCTGGAGTGCGGCGACTCGTCGCCGCTTTTGGTCCGCTTTCTAACTGTAGGGTGGCACTCTGTGGCCACCCCCTTGACGCGCTAAAAGGGGGCAGCCACGGAGCGGGGACTTGTCACCGCCTTTGCTTCCGCTTTCAGACCAAAGCGGTGACAAGTCCCCGCACTCCAAGGAGGTATTAAGTCATGACTGCATCACTACTGTATTGTCCGTGTTAATCTCTCGCTTATATGCCGGGATTTGAACCAGGCGACGATCTGATCTTCCAGTTGGAAAGCGGCTTTGGCCTGTTGCGCGTGCTGGCGATTGAAGGCGAAGGCGCCGGCACCGTTTGGCACCTGCTCGCTTACGACGATTTCTTCCCTGACGTCGAATCCGCCGAGGCGGCGCTGGCTGGTCCAACGCCTTTGCCGGTGCGCAAAGCACACATGGCCCTTACCAATCGCGCTTTCGAACGCACACCCGCGGCGCGTCTTGGTAATCGTCCCGTGACTGATGACGAGCTCGTCGAATATCGTCGGTGGCTCGACAGCGGCCGTGATGTTTCCGATCGCTCGGCGCTGTTGATGCTGGGAATTCGCTGATGACAAACAGAACAACACGCCACTTCGCGCGGCTGGTCCTGTTGCCGCTGCTTCTGCTGCTCATTTCCGTTTTCTATCCCTCCGCCGTGTCTTACGCCGTGCGGGTCGAGAGAATGGTTGACACCTGGCAACCGAAGCACTACCTCGTGAACATCACGCTCAACGATCAACTCTCCGAGATCGTTTCTGCGAGCGCGCGCATCGACGTGCTGATTCTGAAACCAACCGCGCTTATCGATCTAGATTTTGGCGAGCTGACGGTTGATGCGGTAACGTTAGCTTCGCGGCCGGTTTCGTTTACGCATCGCGACGGCAAACTTCAAATCAACCTTAGTCAACGCGCTCAACCGGGAACGCGTTTACAAATCGGTGTTCAATACCACGGCAAACCGACGGACGGCTTGATTCTCACTGCTGACAAAGACGGAAAACCGGCGGCTGTCGGCGATAACTGGCCCGACCGCGTTCACCACTGGATACCCTCACTCGATCATCCATCGGCGAAGGCAACAGTAAGCTTCAACATCACTGCGCCGGCCGGCAATGAAGTCGTGGCCAACGGCAAGTTGGACCACGTGGAAACAACTTCTGGCGGCAATCGCACCTGGACTTACTCCGAGAGTGTTCCGATTCCACCGTACTGCATGATCATCGGCGTGGGCCAATTTGCGCGTTTCCAACCGACGGAGCGTACAACGACGCCGCTCTCATACTATGTTCCGCAAAGCGACGCGCCTTATGCAGTGAAGGGTTTCGCTTCGTCGATCTCGTCGGTGGCGTACTTCAGCGAAACGATTGCGCCGTACCCGTATGAAAAGCTCGCGCTGATTGTCGGTGCAACGCGCTTTGGCGGGATGGAAAACTCGAGTGCGATCGTTTTCACGAGCACGCTTTTTAGTCCGAAGCCCTCAGCGAGGATCAGCAAGACGTTTGGTGTTCCGGGTGGAACGGTGAGTTTGATTGCGCACGAGATCGCGCATCAGTGGTTCGGCGATTCGGTGACTGAGTCGACGTGGTCTGACTTGTGGTTGAGCGAGGGCTTTGCAACCTATTTTGCTGGTCTGTTCTTGCAGCGCTACGAAAGCGAGGAAACCTTTCAGGCGTACATGAAAGACGCTGCCGCGGTGGCGTTTGCTTACGAGCAGAAAACTCGCACGCCGATCTTCGATCGCGATACCGAGGATCTGTTCAATTTGCTCAACGCCAACAACTATCAGAAGGGCGCGTGGGTGCTGCACATGTTGCGTTTGCGTTTGGGAGACGACGCGTTCTTTCGCGGGCTTCGTGCATACTATCGAGCGCACGAAAACGCGAACGCGAGCAGCGAAGATCTTCGCGCCGCGCTCGAGAAAGCCTCGGGTAAGGATCTGCGCGCGTTCTTCGCGCGTTGGATCTATGACAGCGGTCATCCGCAGTATGAACTGTCGTGGCAGTGGTCAACGAAGGGTGAGTTGCGACTGGAGTTGAAGCAAGTCCAACCCGGAAATCCGTTTCTCGATCCGGTGCCGTTGACTATCAGAATCGCTGCGGGCAGCGGAACTGCTGCGGGCAACCACGACCTTGTTCTCAAGCCCACAGGGAAAACAACCGTGGAAACGATTCGCTTACGCGACAAACCGGTGGGCATCGACCTCGATCCTCAGAACAGTCTGCTGAAAGAGGCGAGAGTTATCAGTCCATCAAATCCGTGATCATCTGTGATGATTACGAACTCTGGCGATGACAGTCTGGGGGTCGTGTTTGACACTAGCAGCTTGCTTCCCTATCATCCAGCAGCATCGGGGCGTGGCTCAGCCTGGTAGAGCGCACGGTTCGGGACCGTGAGGTCGGAGGTTCGAATCCTCTCGCCCCGACCAATAACTCACATCTCATCAACAACATACCATCGTGAGCGTTAACGGTCTTTTTTCGTTGTGTGGCCAATTTGTGGACAAAATTTTTTCGATCTGCAGATTTACTTCCCACTCGCTCACTTGGATCGTCAAAAAACCCGCCTAAAATGCGAAAAGCTGAGAATTGTCTTCACGCATGGTCCAATTCTTAGCCGGTTGGAACCGTGCGCTCTGGCAAGGTGTAAATCACTGATTTGCCTAAGATAGCGTTAGTTAGAAGGAAGACGGACCGTGTGGTCGGTGAGCTATTAAATTACGGATACCGTCTTTCAACCGAACCATTTTCTAGCGACAGTTCTGCCAAGACACGTTTTTTAGGGGCCGATCTTGTGCTTCCAGTTCAGGAAGTCTGCGAGTATTGGCTTCCATGCTGTTTTAGACTTTCACTGGCGTAAGTCGCATTCCTGATTGCGTGTTGGCGACAGACTCGTTAACCGCGTCCGGTTTGACCGCCCTCAGATCGCGATGATCGGCTGCTCACCGATGTGTCGCATCGAGATCTTAGTAGTTGGCCGGAGCGTCGCCTGACTATTTCAGTACCAAACGTTCTCAGAGTCTCGTACTCACCGCGGGTGCGGGTGGCCAAGTCGATTGGAGACCTCGCATCAAGTCCTTGTTTCAGTAATATGGTGTTCTCGTGCCTCTGTTCATCGTCAAATCATTGTTATCTTTAGTCACTCATATCTGAGCGCAATTATCGGATCAACCTTCGTCGCGCGTCTGGCCGGAATGTAGCAAGCCAGCAACGCGACTATCGTCAGCAGCAGCGACACACCGATAAAAATCAGCGGGTCGGTAGGAGACACGCCGTACAACAAACCCCTCATCACGCGCGTGGCCGCAAATGCTCCAGCCAACCCTAAGCCGGCTCCCATCAGAGCGAGTACCATGCCTTGCGTGATGATCATACGCAGCACATCCTTGCTTTGCGCGCCTACCGCGAGGCGGATCCCGATCTCATGTGTGCGTTGCGCGACCGAGTAGGCAATCAGACCGTAGATTCCGATTGATGCGAGCAATAAAGCGAACATGGAGAAGACGCCAAAGAGCAGTACGATGAGACGTGTGTTGGCGACAGATGCGGAGAACACATTGTCCATTGTCTTGATATCGTAAACAGGTTGGTTCTTATCAATCGAGAATATCGCGCCCCGCACGGGTGCCGTCAGCGCCTCCGGCTCATCTTTAGTTCGCACGGCGAGCGAGAGTGTGCCCCACCCAGCGTCCTGAGTATATGGTACATAGATTTGATAGCCGGTTTCCGCCTCGAGCTTACTAGATTTCACGTCGCCCACGACACCGATAATCTCGCGCGGGAACTTCTCGTCGGGCCATACGGTGATCCGCTTGCCAATCGGGTCTTCGCCAGCAAAGGCGCGGCGCGCGAGACTCTCGTTGACGATGATAACTTGCGGAGTCTCCGCCGTGTCACGATCGGTGAAAGAGCGCCCGGTTTTGATGGGAATACGCATTGTCTTGAAATAGTCGGACGTCACAACGAAATACTCTGTCTGTAAGGCTTCCTCGGTGGCGAGCGGGCGTCCTTCGCGGACAAATGCCCTACCGACACCGAAATCACTTCCGCCCAGCGGAAGTGACAGCGTCGCACCAGCAGCTTCGACGCCAGGCAGAGCGCTGACGCGTCCCGTCAACTCACGAAAGAAAGTCGGTTGCAGCTGGATGTCACGAGAATAACGCGGGTCAAATAAGGCGAGGCGCATCGTCAGAACATTTTCCGGATCAAAGCCCGGATTCACATCGCGGAGCAACACGAAGCTTTTAATCGACAGTCCTGCGCCGATGAGCAGCAGCAAAGACAAGGCCATTTCCGAGACAACCAATATTGCGCGCACGCGGTTGCGCCCCTGCCCTTCGCTCGATCCGCGTCCGCCTTCCTTCAGCACATCGTTGAGATCGGTCTTTGACACATGGAGCGCAGGAGCCAAACCGAAAAGCAGACCGACCAGACCAACCACTTCCACCGTGAAGCCAAGTACACGCGCGTCCAACCCGACTTGGTCCAAACGTGGAACGTCCGCCGGACCGATGGCGATTAACAATTTAGTCAACAAAATACTGAAGGCCAACCCGACCGCGCCGCCTAAAGCAGCAAGCAACAAACTCTCCGTTAGTAGCTGACGGATGATGCGCCAGCGACCAGCTCCCAGCGCGGTGCGTAGCGCAATTTCCTTACGCCGGGCCGAC
>DASXRE010000021.1:0-14621 GCA_036506775.1 Pyrinomonadaceae bacterium
CCGAAGCAACTCGATGCGTGGGTTGATAAGTATTTTGGTCCAATTGCCAAACCGAACCGGCCGTTGCCGCGCGTCAAAACGAAAGAGCCGGCGCGCGCGAGTGAGTCGCGCTTCACCGAATACGGCAGCAACGATCTTCCGGCGGTTGGTTTCACGTATCTGACACCGCGACAGGCCGATCCCGATTCGGACCCGTTGCGCGTGGTGGATGCGATTTTTTCCGCTGGTGAGTCGTCACGTCTCTATCATGCACTGATCTACACACAGCAGTTGGCTGCTGAAGCTGACTCAACTTCCGAGACGCGCGAAGATGCGAGTCTGTTTGTCCTGACCGCTATTCTGTCCGAGGGCAAGAAACCCGAAGACGCGGAAAAGTCGCTGCTGACCGAGATCAAGCGGCTCCAGGACGGCGCCGTTTCGGCGGCTGAACTGGAGAAAGCGAAGAACCAGATCATCACCGAGCAACTGCGACAGCGCGAAACGAGCAACGGGAAAGCGCTGGCGCTGGGTGAGGCGGCAGTGTTGCTCGGCGACCCGGCGCGAGTGAACACAGATCTCGCGCGGTTGCAGGCAGTCACGGCCGCGGACGTGCAGCGCGTGATGAAGAAATACTTTGGCGATGAGAACCGCATGGTGTTGTACTACCTTCCGCAGACGGCGAAGCAGGCGAAAGAGCAGGCGAAAGGAGGCCAGGCGAGATGAAACGCGCTTCCGTACTGCTCCTGCTGTTGCTTTGTTTGCCGTTGCTGGTCCACGCGCAGACGCCGCAGGCCACACCACCGCCACCTGCGCCGCCACACTCCGCAGCGGTTCCCAAACCTTCTGAACAGACGCTGCCGAATGGGTTGCGGGTGATCGTGATCGAGCGCCGCGAGTCGCCACTGGTTGCCGCGCAAGTCGTTATCAAAAACGGTGGCGAAGTCGATCCGCCTGAGTTGGCCGGTCTTGCGGACATGACTGCAAATCTGTTGACCAAGGGAACGCAGAGCCGCGATGCGACGAAGATTGCGGAAGAAGTCGAGAGTCTTGGAGGCTCGCTCGAGACAGGCGCGCGTTGGGATTCATCGTTCGCTACGGTCGGCGTGATGTCGGCAAAGATTCTGCAGGCGATGGAGATTCTTGCCGACGTAGTGCGGCGTCCAACTTTCAAGAGTGAAGAAGTCGAACGGCTGCGGCAACAGTATCTCGACAACTTGACGTTGGCGCTTGGTGAACCAGGTTCGATCGCGCGTTTCGTTGCGGCGCGCGTCGTGTTTGGCGACAGTCCCTACGGCCATCCGCTTTCGGGCACTACGGAGTCGTTGACGCGGATCACCGCAGCGGATATCGCGAAACTGCACAGCCGTTATTACCGGCCTGACAATGCGATTCTCGTGATTGGCGGGGACATCACCGCGAAGGACGGATTCGCGCTCGCGAGCAAGTATTTTGGCGACTGGCAAAAGCCTTCGGCGCCGTTGCCGTCCACCAGCGCAGCGATTAAGGATACGACGCCGAAGACTGGGCGCATCGTGGTGATCGATAAACCTGATGCAGGGCAAGCCGCCGTTTATCTCGCTCGCACCGGAATTAATCGCCGCGACCCGGATTACTTTCGCGGGATCGTCGCGAACTCCGTGCTCAGCGGTTATTCCGGGCGTCTCAATCAGGAGATCCGCATCAAGCGTGGTTTGAGTTACGGCGCTGGAAGCAGTCTGGACACGCGGCGTGATGTTGGGCCGTTTGTCGCGTCGGCCCAGACCAAGAACGAGTCGGGTGCGCAGGTAGCGGATCTGTTACTGGGTGAGATAAGCCGGTTGTCGAGCGCGCCGCCTGCCGAGGCGGAGTTGACGCCGCGCAAGGCAGTTTTGATTGGAACGTTTTCACGCAATCTGGAGACGGTTAACGGTCTGGTCGGGCAGGTGGGCTCGCTGGCGCTGCACGGATTGAGTCTGGACGAGATCAATCGTTACATCAATAATGTGCAGGCGATCGGCACGGAAGACGTGCAGAAGTTTGCCGGTACGCGCCTGGATGCGAAGACCAGCAACATCATCATCGTTGGCAACGCGAAATTGTTTCTCCCCGAGCTGCAAAAGAAGTATCCGAACGTGGAAGTGATTCCCGTGTCGGAATTGGATCTAAACACTGCTCTCCTGCGGAAGAAGCAACCATGAGAAAGATTTTTATTATCCCTGTCCTTCTGTTTCTCGCCAGCGCCTCTCACGCTCAGACGGCAGCGATCGACGGCGTCGACGCTCGTTCCAATCCCGCGGAATTCAGCAAACAGCTCGCCGATCCCGATCCAAACGTGCGCCGTCGCAGCGCCGAAGCACTCGCCCGCCTCGCCGCCACAGATCAGCGCAAACTGGTCGACGGTTATCAGTTTCAGGAGAAGAACAAGGAAGTGCGACTCGCTCTCGATTGGGCCTTGTATCGCATGGGCCGATCCGAAGCGCTCTATCGCATCGTGCGCGAACTGGACTCCGGCCGCCAGGACCAGGCAGTTGGGTACTTGTCAGAGCTGGAATCACCTGACACGCTCTATCCGTTCCTGAAAAAAGAAAATAACCCGCCTCGCCTGAATGCCGGCCTGCTCAAAGCGCTGGCACACATCGGCGACGCGCAGACACTCGATCTGATCAAACCCTTTCGCGAATCGCATCAGCCGTACGTCGCTGAAGCAGCCGAGATCGCTCACGACGAAATCGAGAAACGTTTGGGCGAGCCCGCGCCAACGACACGCGCCCGGCCGCGAACGGTAGAGAAGGTCACGGACAAACCCTAGAATGCACTCGAGCCTTCGCACTTTTCTCGATCGACTTACCAGAGAAAACGAAATCATCACTATCAAGGCCGAGGTTGATCCTTACCTCGAACTCGCCGAGATCCATCGCCGTGTGATCAGCGAAGGCGGTCCGGCGCTCCTCTTCGAACGCGTCAAGGGCAGCCGCTATCCGGTGGTGACGAACATGTTTGGCACCGAACGGCGCATCGATCTCGCATTTGGCCCAAAACCGGAAGCGCTCGTGCGCGAGGCAGTGCACATTGCCGAGTTGTTGCTGCCGCCGAAACCCGCGGAACTCTGGAAACATCGCTCCGTTGGACTTGATCTTTTAAGACTCGGAACGACGAACACGAATCGCGCGCCAGTCAAACAGGTCATCGACAAACCTGCGCGGCTTGATCACTTGCCAGTGCTCACAACGTGGCAGGAAGACGGTGGACCATTTATCACGTTGCCGCTCGTCTACACCGAGAACCCTGTCACCGGAAAGCACAATCTCGGCATTTACCGCATGCAGGTCTACGATGCGCAATCAGCCGGGCTGCATTGGCAGATTCAGAAAGGCGGCGGCTTTCATTACCACGAAGCAGAGAAGCTGAATCAATCTTTGCCGGTGACGGTGTTTCTTGGTGGCCCACCCGCGTTGATCCTCGCGGCGATCGCGCCGTTGCCGGAAGACGTACCGGAGTTGGTCTTGGCATCCGTCCTGGCCGGTGAAAAATTGAAAATGACGGCGCCTCCAGTCGCTGGCGCGCATCGACTCGCTGCGGAGGCTGAGTTTGCGCTCGTTGGTCACGCGCCGCCTCACGAACGACGACCCGAAGGACCATTCGGGGATCACTACGGCTATTACTCTTTGCGTCACGATTATCCGGTGTTCCACTGCGACGCCGTCCTTCATCGTCGTGACGCGATCTACCCGGCGACGGTCGTCGGCAAACCACGCCAGGAAGATTTTTTCATCGGCGATTACTTGCAGAAGTTGTTGTCGCCACTGTTCCCGCTGGTGATGCCGTCGGTGCGCGACCTATGGACGTACGGTGAGACGGGCTTTCATTCGTTGTGCGCCGCAGTGGTGCGCGAGCGATATGGCCGCGAAGCGTTGGTGTCGGGCTTTCGCATTCTTGGTGAAGGGCAACTCTCACTGACGAAGTTCTTGCTACTCACCGACACGCCGCAAGAGTTGAAAGTCTTTCCGCGATTGCTCGAACACGTGCTGGAACGTTTCCGGCCGGAGACGGATCTTTTTATCTTTTCAAACGTCTCGATGGACACACTCGATTACACGAGCGGCAAGGTTAACGAAGGCAGCAAGGCGATCATGCTCGGCCTGGGTGAACCGATTCGCTCACTGCCGCGTGAGTTCAAGGGGCCGTTGCCGAGTTATCTTAGTCGTGCAGAGGTTTTTTGTGGCGGTTGTCTGGTGGTGCAGGGAGCGCCGTTCTCCGAGGACCAGGCGTTGGCCACGCGAGTCTCTCAAGAACAGGTCTTCAATCAGTGGCCTTTGATTGTTTTGCACGACGACGCTGGCGTTGCTCAATCATCCCCGGCCTTTTTGTGGTCCACCTGGACGCGTTTTGAGCCAGCCGCGGATATCTACGCTGCTCAGACGAACGTCCAGCGTCATCATCTCGTTTACCAGGCGCCGATCGTGATCGACGCTCGCACGAAACCGGGTTTTCCGGACGAGCTCATCGTTCGCGAAGATATTGCTCAACTGGTGGACCGTCGCTGGCGGGAGTATTTTCCAAAGGGATTTTGATCGTGAACACTGCGCCGCCTTCGACGGCATTTGCGGCGGTCAGTGTTCCGCCATGCTCGGTTATGACGCGGTGCGTCAGGGCGAGTCCGACGCCGTGACCGCCGGGTTTGGTAGTGAAGAAGGGAATGAAGATCTTTTGTAACTGAGTCGCCGGAATTCCCGCTCCCGTGTCTCTCACTTCGATCACCGCCCAGGACTTGCTACTCGGGTCAGTCTCTTTGGCTGTCCGAACAACAACCGAGCGCTTGGCGGTGTCAACCGGGATCGCTTCCGCGGCGTTGCGCATGAGGTTTTGCAGGGCGAGCCGCAACATCCGCTCATCCGCGCGCACTGTCAAAGACTCTGTCTCAGAAAAGGCCTCAACCTTTAATTCCTCGAAAAGTGGCTGCAACTCCAGCGTGCAATCCGTAATTAATTCGCGGAGATCTACTTCTTCTAACTGCAACGGTTGCGGCCGCGCGAAATTCAGAAACGCCGTAATCATGGTCGCGAGGTTTCGCACTTCATTCAGCAACGAAGCTGCCGCAACCTGGGCTTTATCGTTCAGCTCCAGATTCTGAAGCAGTTGCGCGTAACCTTGCAGCGTCGCGATGGCGTTCTTGAACTCGTGGGCCAAGCCAGCGGACATCTCGCCGAGACTCTCGAGGTTGTTCTTCAACGCGACCTGCTCGCGCAACTCCGTTACTTCGGTGATATCCGTGAGCAGACACAATGCACCACGAGGTCCACGATCCGGCGGCGACTCGATCGGCGCGATCGTTGCGCCCAGACGCCGCAACTCACCGCTAAGCGTGCGCGCTTCGACTTCTGAACGCCGGTAAATCGTTCCGCGTTTCAGACAGTCGCCAACCATCTCGGTGAGTTCCGCATGATTGGCCAATAGAGTTTCGTAAGATTCACCAAGCGCACGGCCGTCCACGCCGAGCAGTGTTCGTCCCGGCGTGTTGATAACCATCGACAAGCCTGCGGCGTCGAAAGCGATCAGACCCGAGGGCAAACTTGCAACAATGCGTTCGCTGAACATCTCGGCCGAAGTGGCGCGCTCGCGTGCTTCCGCGCTGAGTTGTTCGAGCTCCTTTCGTTGCTCCTGCAACTGCGCGACGACCGATTGAAAAGTCTCCAGCACGAACTCGGCTTCGTCGTGCGATTTGAGCAACTCATTCGCCGCTGAAGCGCGCTGCGCTTCGCCGAGTAGCTGGTGATAAGGGCGCAACAGCCAACGCAACAGGAACAGAATGCAAAGGAGACTGCCGATCAGGATGGCAATGAACGACGCGAGCAGGATTGGGCCACGCGCGACGGGCGTTTCCGGTGTGAGTGCGTAAAGGAGAATTGCAAATAGCGCAGCCAACAGGAACAGGCCCGTCAGCATCGTCAAACCTGATTGGAAGCGGCTGCGATATCTAGTCATTGTCGATTGTCGATTGTCGATTGCCAATTGCCGAATGCCGTTTGCCGAATTGACCGCTGCCTCCGTGCGGCATCTGTCGTTCTGAAAAATCGGCAATCGGCAATTACCAATTGGCAATCATCTAAACTGTCCCGCGTACCATTCGACTAAATGCGAGCCGAACAGCAACGACGCAATTGCGCCGAGTCCGAGGAAGATGCCAAACGGCAAAAGCATCTGCATGTTTCGGTCGCGTTGGCGCGCCATCAACGCGATGCCGATGATTGATCCGCTCAACACACCGACGAAGATCGTCAGAATCGTGAGCCGCCAGCCGAGATACGCGCCGACCATGAACATCATCTTTACGTCGCCCAAACCCATTGCCTCGATTCCGCGCAGCTTCTCCCAGGTCCACCCCATCAGCCAAAGCGAACCGCCGCCGATCACCGCGCCGATCACGCCGCCGGCCAGCGACGTGACCCAGACAGGCATCCCCAAAAACGCACCTTGAGAAAGCGATGGTACATCGTCGAAATGCGGAGTGCCGGTCAAGTAGGGAATCGCGATGCGTGCGATGAGTGAGAACACGATACCCGGATACGTAATGACGTTCGGCAGCAGCATGTGCTCGGCGTCAATGAAGATAAGCGCGAGCAGAGCCGAAGTGAAGATCAGATCGAAAGGAAGCGCGGCGCTCAGGCCATCGTGCCACGCGACGACAACAAACATCGCTGCGGTAAGCAGCTCAACCGCCGGATAGCGAAACGAGATCGGTTGCTTGCAACCGCGGCATTTCGCGCGCAACAGCACGTAACTAAGAACCGGAATGTTGTCATAGAAAGCGATGACCGCACCGCACGAGGGACAGCGCGAGTTGGGAAACACGATCGATTCTTCGAGTGGAACGCGATGAATGACAACGTTCAGAAAGCTGCCGATGATCGCGCCGAAGATTCCGGCAATGACGTAGCCCATCTTTATTTATCCGTATGATCTCCGTTCTGTATTTCCCAAAGCATAAGATGTTTTAGAAACGCGTGATGCGCGGCGAAGCTTGCGATCGTGAAACCCGCAAAGCCGTCGCGAAATCCGCCTTTCAATATAAAACTGCGTATGAATGCCGATGGTCCAGCCGAGGCGACACGCAATACTGAGGTGCGGCGGCCCTCTTCGAACATCTGCTGCGCTGCGAGTGGCGCGTAACGCTCGCCGATCATGCGGTGATGATGCGCAGCGTTCGGCGAAGTGTAGTGGAGCAGATCGCCGGCTAGTTCGCTGACGCGCGCATCCGGGTTCATCTCGACTGACTCGTGAATGTGCCGTTGTTTCCAGTGACCCTTGGTCCGGTTGAACAAGCGCAACTGTCGATCAGGATACCAGCCGCCGCCGCGAATCCAGCGTCGTTGATAGAACGTGCGGCGCGAGATGAGATAACCGCCGGCGAGATCGGTTTCGGACTTCTGTTTGAGTGCCTGAATCGAGTTGCGCAGTTCATCTGAAACGCGTTCATCGGCGTCGAGGCTGAAGATCCAGTCGTGCTGCGCCTGGTCCACCGCGAACTGTTTCTGCGCGCCGAAGCCGGGCCACGGATTGACGATCACGCGCGCGCCGCAGGCCCCTGCGATGCAGCGGGTCGCATCGCTTGAGCCTGAATCGACGACCACGATCTCGTCGGCCCACGCGACTGACTCGCAGGCGGCCTTGATATTCGATTCTTCATTGAAGGTGATAACGGTGACGCTGATCTTCATCGGCGACCTTCATCTAATGGCCACAAAGAAGCATAAAAAGCGCAAAAAGCGCAAATGAAACTTTGCGCTTCCTGTGCTTCCCGGTTGATGGGTGGTCGCCTACGGCTCGTTTGGCGTGTCGACGATGACGTTGTTGGCGCGCAGCGTCGTGGACGTTGCGCGTTGCAGATCGGCGATCGCCTTGTTGTAGTCAGTCTCAGCGCGCAGCTCCGACGCACGCGCGTTCGCGAGTGCGTTTTCACGCTGGAACAAAAGGAACGTCGTCGAACGTCCCACCTGGTACAACCGCTGCTCACCTTCGAGCTGCATTTCGGCGTTCACGCGCGATTCACGAGCGGAGAGCACACGCAAGCGTGAGGATTCCACTGCCTGCGCCGCGTTGCGCACGTCAACCTCGATGATCTGCTCCTGCGATCTGGTCGATGCTGCGAGTTGTTCCTTTTGGATTCTCGCTCCGGCCAGATTCGCTTCCGCCGTCTTGTTCTTGAAAGGCATTGAGATCGCGACACCGACGGTGACGTTTCGCGTATCTCCACCAAACAGGTTTCGCAGAGTTTGTCCGTAGCCGCCGACCAAAAACGAGTTAGGCCCAGTGGTCTGCGCTGCTACCAGCGGTGAAACTGACACCGGCAAACCCTGAGCAATTTGAATGTTGCGGATCTGTTGAAACAGAAACGCCGTAGAGCTGGTGTTTGGGTCTCCGGCGATCAGTGGCACAAGCGTTCCCTGCGGAATCGGAGTGGAAACATCTTTACCGGCGAGACCGGTCAGAGCGAGTGTGCCGACGAGATCGACTTGCGGTTTCGTTTGATTCTTAAAGAACTTAATATCGATGTCGTTGATGTCATTTTGCAAACGCAGGCGCCGAAGTTCCGGTCGGTTGTCACGCGCGGCTTTCAACGCATCGTCGAGATTCACTGGCGTTGTATCAAACTTCGGTGAATCAATCGGAGTTACCTGCGAAGACCATTCCGAACTCTGCGGATTCTTGAAGATCAGGATCTTCAGATTGTTTTCCGCGATGGCTACGTTCTGCACTGCTGTGAGCAGCGACGTTTCGCGGCTCGCCAACTCGGTTTGCACTTCAGCTCGCTCGAGCGGAGCTTTCGCGCCGGCCGCGATCTGTGCTTCGACGTTGCGCAAACTCTCGCGCGACAGGTTCAGGTTAGCCAACTGGTTCTGCTGATCGCGCAACGCGAAGACGAGTTCCCAGTACGCTTGCTGTACGCGTGTGATCACGTCAATCGTGCGTTGGCGGAAGTCGGCGTCTGATTGATCGAGTCGCTTGCGCTGAATGCGAATCTGCCGGCGATTGTTGTCAATCGAACGATCTCGCCACAGCGGTTGCGTGAACACCAGCGACAGGTTCGACGAATAGAACGGGTTCAGCAAGCTGAAACTGTTGCTCGTATCGGTGTGCTGGTTCGCAAACTGAATGAAGTAGTTGCCGCCGCCACGACCAAATTGTTTCAAGACCGCGGGACTCCAGGACCATGTAGTTGTGCTGGTCGTACCGGACGATCCCGCACCGTTGAGTGAATTCTGCTGCGGTGCGATGCGCTTGTCGTACTGCGGCGTGATCGAGAAGATCGGATCGAAAACGCCTTCGAGCGATCGCAATTGCGTCTCGGCGAAGCGGACATCATCGCGCGCGACTTCGATGTCGTTATTGTTCTCGAGTGCACGTTTGATCGCGTCGTTGAGCGACAGCGGCAGCGTCTCACTGCCGACGCCGAGACGATTCAAACTCGGAACCGGCGGTAACGGCTTCGGTTGAAACTGCGGAATTACTGGCTCACGAATTGGTCCAGTCGTATCAGGTTGCGTTTGACCGCCGGATACAGCCGGTGCTCCAGGAACCGGAGTCGCCGTCGGTATTTGCGGCTGTCCCGGCGGCGCCGTCGGATTTTGCTGCACGGGACCTGGAGGCGCGGATGGATTCGCCGGCGTGGTGCTTCCCGGAAGCGGTTCCTGGCCCGGTGGTCGTGTTGGATCGTTGGGCGCGGGAGTTGGTCGTGGTGTCGACTGAGGCGTTTGCGCCAGGGCCGCAGTCGTTCCCACGCACAAGAGGCTTGCGAGAACCACAGTTCTGATTAACGTGCGAGACAAACGAGTAAACATTAGACGAAAAGCTCCTTCAAGGTGATTGCTTCCGGTTCCCACTGCATGTAGAAGGGAAAAGCCAGACATTCTGGCAAACCAAGGTCCGCCGCTGCAAGACTTTACTACGTTACCAGCAGAAAGGCAGTTTCATAAAATCCGCCCGTAATTGCGCGGTGATGTTGCACTGAATCACACCTCGCTTGACACTTCGAATATCGAAAGGCGAGACTCTGTCCCACAATCGCAACATTTCTAATCCCAAAAACGGCACGACTCAGGAGAGTTGTGAGCAAACGGCAGGAGGATTTCGAGAATGGCAGTCAAGGTTGGTATCAACGGGTTCGGACGCATCGGACGCAACATCTTTCGCACGGCTCTCGGCGATCCGGACATAGATTTCGTGGCGGTCAACGATCTCACGGACACGCGTACCCTCGCACACTTGCTGAAGTACGATTCAGTGCTTGGTAATTTGGACCACGAGATCACTTCTACTGAAAACGGAATCAAGGTTGACAACGAAGAGTTTCGCGTCTTCTCACAAAGAGATCCTGCTGCGATCGATTGGGAATCAGTGGGCGCTCAAGTGGTGATTGAGTCTACCGGCTTGTTTACGAAAGCCGAGGACGCGCGCAAGCATCTGCGCGGCCCGGTGAAGAAGGTCATCATCTCCGCGCCGGCCAAGAATGAAGACATCACGATCGTTCTGGGCGTGAATGAAGAGAAGTACGATCCGGCCGCGCACCATGTGATTTCGAATGCGTCGTGTACGACAAACTGTCTCGCGCCGGTGGCGAAAGTGGTGCACGAGAAGTTTGGCATTCGTTCGGCGCAGATGACGACGATTCACTCATACACGAACGATCAGCAACTGCTCGATCTGCCGCACAAGGATCTCAGGCGCGCCCGTGCTGCGGCGTTGTCGATGATTCCGACGTCGACGGGCGCGGCGAAAGCGGTGGCGCTGGTGCTGCCCGAGTTGAAAGGAAAGTTTGATGGTATTTCAGTGCGCGTGCCCACGCCGAATGTTTCGCTGGTTGATGTGGTGATGGATCTGGAAACTGAGACCACTGCGGAAGACGTAAATCGCGCTTTCAAGGACGCCGCAAATGAAGAGCTGCGTGGCATTCTCGACTTCTGCGAGGAGCCGCTCGTTTCAATCGACTTCAAACGCAATTCAAACTCATCGATCGTGGATGCGGAGTACACGAAAGTGATCGGCGGGCGAATGTTGAAAGTGTTGTCGTGGTACGACAACGAGTGGGGCTATTCGTGCCGTGTGCGGGATCTGATCAAGTACATTGCAGGGAAGGGACTGTAAGGATTGCCGGTTTTCGATTGCCGATTTCCAATTTCAAATTTCAAATTTGAGATTTGCGATTTCGAATTTCCGACTTGCAATTTCGATTTGAGATTTGCGATTTCCGATTGCGTTTTCGGGTGATTCTCCTTGGCTAAGCTTTCGATAAAGGATCTGCAGCTCCAGAACCAGCGCGTTTTTATTCGTGTCGACTTCAATGTTCCGATTAAGAACGGCAAGGTTGACGACGACTCACGAATCACGGCTTCACTGCCGACGATCAACTACGCAATCGAGCAAGGCGCGCGAGTGATTCTCGCCTCCCATCTTGGGCGACCCAAGGGTCAACGTGTAGACAAGTACAGTCTGCGTCGCGTCGCCGAACATCTTTCGCAGTTGTTGGGTAAACAGGTTACCTTCGCGGACGATTGTATTGGCGAACCGGCCCAAGCCGCGGTCAATGCGTTGTCCAACGGCGACGTGGTGCTGCTCGAAAATCTTCGTTTTCACCCCGAGGAAGAAAAGAACGACGACAACTTCGCGCAACAGTTGGCGGCGCTTTGCGACGTTTACGTCAACGACGCTTTCGGTACAGCGCATCGCGCGCACGCTTCGACTGTCGGCATTACGCACCACGTTTCGAAAGCCGCGGCCGGATTCCTGATGGAGAAGGAACTCGAGTATCTCGGACGTGTCATTAACAATCCGGAGCACCCGTTTGCGGCGATACTCGGCGGTGCAAAAGTCTCCGACAAGATTCCCGTTATTAATGCGTTGATCGATCGCGGCGTCGACAAGCTCTTGATCGGCGGCGCGATGGCCTACACGTTTCTGAAGGCCGAAGGGTTTACGGTTGGGAAGTCGCTCGTTGAAGATTCGATCCTTCAGACCGCGCTTGATATCAAGAAACGCGCGGAAGAGAAGGGAATCGAGTTTTTGCTGCCGACGGATCATCAGGTCGTCGACAGTTACGAGCCGGTGAAAGGCGAGAAGATCGTCACCAAGACGATACCGATCGAGTTTACGAACATCGGTTTGGTGGGAATGGACATCGGCGTTGAGACGGTCGCGCATTTTTCCGCGGCGCTTCAGGACGCGCGCACGATCATCTGGAATGGTCCGATGGGCGTGTTTGAAGAGCCCCCGTTTGACCAGGGAACGATTGGGATTGCGAAGGCGGTTGCGGAGGCCGCGGATCGAGGGGCGACGGTGATCGTCGGTGGTGGCGATTCGGTTGCTGCGGTGAGTCGTGCCGGAGTTGCAGATCGCATTACACACATTTCAACTGGCGGTGGCGCTACGCTTGAGTTTCTTGCCGGCGATCAATTGCCTGGCGTCGCTGCGTTGACTGAAAAGTAGCTCTCCTTGGAGTGCGGGGACTTGTCACCGCTTTGGTCCAAAAGACAATGAGAAAACCTGTTATTGCAGGAAACTGGAAGATGTACAAGACGCTCGGCGAGTCGGTTGAGACTGCGCTGGCGTTGAAACCACTCGTCGCGAATGCGAACCACTGCGAGGTAGTGATCGCGCCCGTTTTCACGGCGCTGAAGACCGTTTGCGACCGGCTTGAAGGCTCGAACGTGAAGGTCGCCGCGCAGAACTGTTCGACCGAAAGCAAAGAAGGCGCGCACACGGGTGAGGTCGCGGCATTCATGTTGCGCGACGTTGGCGCGAGCTATGTGATCGTTGGTCATTCGGAACGGCGGCAGTTCTATGCGGAGACGGATGCTCAGGTGAATCGCAAGGTGCAGGCGGGTTTGGCGGCCGGCTTGACCGCGATCATGTGCGTGGGCGAGACGCTTGAACAAAGGGAGGGCGGAAGCGCGCAGGATGTGGTTTCCACTCAATTAACTGGCGGACTCGGCGGGTTGACAGCCTCAGATCTCGACCGTATCATCGTCGCCTACGAGCCCGTTTGGGCCATCGGCACGGGACGCACAGCGACGCCGGAGCAAGCGCAGGAAATGCATGCGTTTATCCGGCGCGTTTTCGCGGATAGGCATTCCACAGACGCTGGCCGAGCGTTGCGGATCCTCTACGGCGGTTCAGTGAAGCCTGACAACATCGCAGGTTTGATGGCGCAGCCGGACATTGATGGAGCGTTGGTTGGTGGCGCGAGCTTGCAGGCGGATAGTTTCGCGCAGATTGTGAATTATCGTCAGTGAACTTTGTGCTTGGTACTTTGTTCTTCGTTTCAGCAAAGTACAAAGTTCTAAGAACAAAGAAGCGGAGTTTCTGATTTGTTAGCCTATATTCTTTACGGACTGTTTATTCTCGCGTGCCTGATCCTGATTGTGGTGATTCTGCTGCAACCAGGCAAAGCGGACGCGGGCGCGCTTTTCTCCAACACCCTTTCGAGCACCGCGTTTGGACCGCGTGGCACGGCGAGTCTAATGGCGAAGATCACGATCGGAGCGGCGGTTGCCTTTATGTTGCTGGCGTTGGCGCTGGGTTTGCCGATCTTGACGGGTTCGCGATCGGTGTTGCAGTCGCAGCCTGCCGCGCCGGCATCGACGCCGACACCTGCGACATCGCCAGTGGCGCCTGCGGGTTCCTCCGCGCCGGCTGGCTCGTCAGCGCCTGCGACGTCGCCCGCAGCGCCGGCAGCATCACCTGCGGCGAGCAAGTAGTTGAGTTGCGGAACTCTCTCATTGCGACGCACCGCCGTTAGTGGAGCGGTGCTCGTTCGTTGAAATCGTTGCGGCTATAATGGCCGCAGCCCTCTAGACTCACTTCATGCCGAAGTGGCGGAACTGGCAGACGCGCACGTTTGAGGGGCGTGTGAGGCAACTCGTGGGGGTTCGAGTCCCCCCTTCGGCACCAAGTCCTTTATTTGAAGGTACTTACAGTCTCATTGTGCACTCTGCGCTTTACGTGCATGACTTCATGGCAACACGGTGGGCCACTTAACTCGCTACTAGCCGGATCGCCTGCGCCAAGGCCTTGGTTCTCAACTTCTACCGAACGGCTTTCTGCTAGAGCTGATTTCTCGTGGCGCTTCTACGCGGATAATCTCTAATAATAATTAGGCTGTTAACCCGCGACCCTCACCGGTATCATCCGTGGCAGGGGAGGTTAACGTATGGAACTTGAGAAAAAGCCTTTTGGTCAAAAACTTCGTTTCTTCCGAAAGAAGTGGAACTTCACCCAACAAGCACTCAGAGAGCTATCAGGCATAAGTCAAGCCGAAATCTCGCGAATCGAAACGGGCCGTTACGAAGACATTACGGCCGAAACAATCACTGCGTTAGCAGAAGCTTTTAAAGTTGCTCCTGATGAATTTGTTAGCGGGACGGAATTTGCGACTCTGTTTGGACAACGCGCGACTTTGCCCAACGAGCCGTCATACTCAGGAACCCCGTATACGGTGTACTTCGCAAGTGCCTTAACGGGACTCAATAAGAAACAGTTCACAGAGATCCAGGACCTTGACGAGCAGGTTCATAAGATTTGCCAAGACTATGCCTCACACTCATTGGTTCTCTACCGACCACGGTTAAAGACTGCGCCTCAAACTAACCCTCATATTTCCGCCGACGAGGTTT
>DASXRE010000022.1:0-12491 GCA_036506775.1 Pyrinomonadaceae bacterium
GAGGAAACTCGACACGATTTCGTGCGCGAATGAACGACATCGGTTCACGTCCCGATTTGTAGGGGTGGCACTCTGTGTGTTGAGGCGCTAAGAGGGGCAGCCACGGAGTGCTGCCCCTACAAGTTTACGCGGGGCGTTGCAGGTAGGATCTAAGTTCCGGGCGAGTTGCCTTGCGCATCAACGCGCTCTTCGCTTTCCATTCCATCGCGCGACTCAACTCGATGAGAAAATGTGTCTCGCCTGATTCGAGCGCCGCGATCGGAGCGCCGTCATGATAAAGGACTCGATTACTCGTGTGGGCCGTGATGCGATTACCGGGCATGATGATGCCGACTAGGTTCAAAGGATCAGCGGCACTCACTGAGATCAAACTATCGTTTGCGCCTTCGCGACGAATCGCACGCAGCATTCCAACTGCTTCAGGCAAAGAAAACTGTTCACCCGAAATGCCTGCCACGAACCGGCCACCACGAATCTCACCACGCGCTTCCAGCCGGTGATAAGTGCGCAAGAGCACGCGCCAGGGCAAAGACATTCCCTCGCGTTCGAGCAGCCGCTTGAAGACGACGCCGTAGCGCTTCAACAGCGTCCAGGCAATCTCTTCGGCTTTTTCCTGATCGACCTGGTTCTGATTGCCGCGAGTTGAAGTTGAGGCACTTCCATTCTCGCGATGAATGATGGACCAGCGACCGGCGCTCGCCATGTCGTAAACCGGTTGCCGGTGCTTGCGTCTCGCTGCGGCTTGCGTCTTGCGACTGCCGGGCGTGAGCAGCGCACGCAGACCAGTGAAACTGTCGGAGACCACCACGCCGTTCGCCACCAGTTCTGCGAGAGCTTCTTCGACCTGACTGCGCAGGAGTTTCGTGCTCTCAACGATGTCGGTGAAGAACGAGGCGCCACGATGTTTCAGATATTCGTAGACGACTTGAGTCGTCGTGGAGAATTCGTTTTCAGCGGCTACAGATGGAAACACCGAATTCCACAAAGCGAAGTTCTTTCGTTTCAGCAGAGCGATTGGCGTGTTGCGCACCGGACCCGCACCGCGCGGCCGATCAGCGCCGTTTTCGTTGGCTGTTCGCACGGGCGGCGTTAACCTGGCCCAAACCACTTCACCAGACAGGCACAACGCGTCGAGCCATGCAGGATCGTATTCAACCAGCCGCGACGGCAGCAGTTCGCCTTCCCATGCTGCGGCTGGCGCTTCGAATCCTTCCAACTGTTCGATGATCGCGCGCACACTCTCCGGACCTTCCATCTGATGGTCGGGTGCGACTTTCTGCCACGCCAGAAGGAAGCGAATGAAGTCGGCACTCGAAACCGGCTCGATCTCCTGGCGCAGGCGGTTCAGCGTGTAGCTGTGAATGCGCGCCAGCAGTCGTCGCGCACTCCATTCGGTTTCGGTGATGCCCGGAGTAAAGCGGCCGCGGATGACGAAGCCTTCGGCTTCGAGTTTCAGCAGCGCGGTTTCGATCTCGAGTTTGTTCAGGCCGGAGCTCGAGACTAACTGATCGATTGTGATCGGCCCGAGACCTTCGAGACGACCACGAATGATTTCAACGAGGGCGTCCTCAAAACTCCAGGACGTTCTGGCGACGCTTTCAGGAGCAATAATTGCCGGCTCAAGGGTGGCAGACGCAAAGATGGATCGGATTTGTGGCAAACGTTCGGCAGCCACCCAAAGTCGCTTTTGACCGGCCAGCAACACCCCGGCGCGGCGATCCGCTTTCAGTTCAGCAAAGAACTCCTGCCAGTTCGCACCCTCTGCTTCAGTCACAAATCCCAGTTCGACCAGCGCGTCGTGCAACTCGTCCGCATTGCGTGGCTCGGGCCAGACTTCTTCTCGCACGCGATCGATCGCCGCCTGATCGAGCTTGCCCATGTCGCCCGCGGTTTCCGGATCGAGCCAGCGACGTTGAAAGACGGCGCGCGTGCGACGCTCTTCAAGTGGCGCATCGTCAAGATAAGCGTAGGGCCGGGCGTTGAGAATCTCCTGGGCCAGCGGCGACGCTTCGATCACGTCGCGTGCGAAGAGGCGCTTCTCGTTGCGCTCGATGGAAGTCAGCAGCCGCTCGAGGCCATCAATGTCCATCGCTTCTTCGAGACAGTCTTTGACGGTTTGATCGACGAGCGGATGCGCCGGAATCTCCCGTTCACCGGTGGGAAGGTTCTCCGCGCAAGCGACCTGATCCGGAAACACGGCCGTCAGCAGATCTTCCGCGTCCATGCGCTGCAACTGGGCCGGGATCTTCTTTCCGCCACGACGTCTCAGCACCGCCAGCGAACGGGTGACGTTCCAGCGCCAGCGAATGTTCCACATCGGCGCGTCGAGCAAAGCCTGACACAATAACTTCCGCACGCCCTTCGAATTCAAATAGTGGAAAACGTCGTCGAGCGGGAAGCTGTGAGTTGGACCAAGCGAGAGGACGATGGCGTCTTCAGTGGCTGCGGCTTGCAATTCAAAGTTGAACTTGCGGCAGAAGCGTTTCCGCAACGCCAGTCCCCACGCGCGATTCAAACGGCTGCCAAACGGCGCGTGGAGCACCAACTGCATGCTGCCGCTATCGTCGAAGAATCTTTCCAGCACGAGATTCTCCTGCGTGGGCATCACGCCAAGAACAATCTTCGCCCCCGCCAGATGCTCGACAATCTGTTCCGCCGCCGAACGCGAAAGCCCCAGCTCTTCCCTGACCCACGCTATCGCGCCCTGAAGTTGATCACTCAACCCGCCCGCTATCGCAGGCGGTACTGACTCCTCCGCGAACGCTACTGACTCTTCGTCGGCCGAAAGGCTGTGGTCAGTACCGAGAGCGGTAGCGACCGGGTCGGCTGACTCACTGACAGCTTCCGGGTTAACACTCGGCGCAGCGTTAATCCGTGACGCAACTTCCTCTCGCAAGCGCGAAACCGACACTGACAGCTCATGCGAACGCGCGGGCGCCTCTCCTAACCAAAACGGAATCGACGGCGGCTGCCCGTGCGCATCTTCAACTCGCACTTTGCCCTGCTCCACCCGCAGGACACGCCATGACGTGTTGCCGAGTTGAAAGATGTCGCCCTGCAAACTCTCAATGGCGAAGTCTTCGTTGACCGATCCGATAACGAGATCGCTCGGCTCCAGCACGACGGCGTAATCCGCAGTGTCGGGTATCGCGCCACCGGAAGTGATCGCCGCCAGACGAGCGCCACGGCGGCCGCGTAGTCGTTGATTCACCGCGTCGTGATGCAAGTAGGTGGAGCGACGGCCGCGTTTCGTCGTGAATCCTTCGGCAAGCATGCGAACGATCCCGTCAAACTGCTCGCGTTCCAGATTGCGATAGGGATAAGCGCGTCGGATCATTGCGAACAGATCCCGTTCGGTCCACTCTTCCGCCGCCACCGCCGCGACAATCTGCTGAGCCAAAATGTCGAGCGGCCGTTCGGGAATTTCCAAACGATCGAGTTCACCACGCCGCACCGAGTCGATGATTGCCGCACACTCGACAAGTTCGTCGCGCGAAAGCGGAAAGATTCTGCCTTTGGGAAAACCTGCCACGGTGTGATTCGACCGGCCGACGCGCTGAAGGAAACTGGCGATCGATCTGGTTGAGCCGAGCTGGCAAACGAGATTCACATCGCCGATGTCGATTCCCAGTTCGAGCGACGCGGTCGCCACGAGCGCGCTGAGTTCACCGGCCTTGAGTCGTTGTTCGGCGGTGAGTCGTTGCTCACGAGCGAGGCTGCCGTGATGCGCGGCGATGTTTTCGTCGCCGAGTCGCTCGCCAAGATGCCGAGCTACGCGTTCGGCGAGGCGGCGGGTGTTGACAAAAACGAGTGTGGTATTGTGCTGGCGAATGAGTTCGGCCAGACGATCGTAAACTTCTTCCCAAACCTCGCCCGACATCACTGCTTGCAGCGGTGAGTCGGTCAGTTCGATGGCGATATCGAGCTGGCGTGCGTGACCGGTGTCAATGATGGCGCAATTCGGACTCTGATCTTCACGAACATTCGAGGTGCCGACGAGGAAGCGAGCGACTTCTTCGATCGGGCGTTGGGTTGCGGAGAGTCCAATCCGCACGAGTTTTTGTGGAGTGAGTTGTTCAAGGCGTTCGATGGAAAGCGCAAGATGCGAACCGCGCTTGTCACCAACCACGGCGTGAATTTCGTCGACAATCAGCGTACGCGCGGTTTCCAACATCCGCCGGCCGCCTTCGCTGGTCAACAGAATGTAGAGCGATTCGGGCGTGGTGACGACGATGTGCGGCGGACGTTTTGTCATCGCCGTGCGCTCTGAAGCGGGCGTGTCGCCGGTACGCACGAGCGTGCGAATGTTCACTTCAGGCAATCCCATTGTCTGAAGTTCTTTTTGAATCCCTTCGAGGGGTGTTTGCAGGTTGCGTTGAACGTCGTTGCTGAGAGCCTTGAGTGGCGAGACGTAGATTACGTGCGTGGTGTCGTCGAGTTTTCCTTCGAGGCCGAGCCGGACGAGATCGTCGATGGCGGACAGAAAGGCGGCAAGAGTTTTACCGGATCCGGTTGGCGCGGCGATCAGCGTGTGGCGCTGGCTCTTGATTTTGGGCCAGGCCTGGAGCTGTGGTTCAGTGGGAGCGGGAAAGCTCCGCGCAAACCAGCGCGCCACCGCCGGATGGAAAAGTTCCAGGCTCATAAGGGAGAGACATTATAGCGGCCCGGGGCGAGGTTGCATAGCTGAAACGTGAACGTAGGCGTGAAACGCTCTTCTCTGTGCTGTCTCGGTGTCCTCTGTGTCTCTGTGGTTTGCAACTTCGACGCAAACAACCACCACAGAGACACAGAGGACACCGAGACGGCACAGAGAAGAAACTAATCAAACTGTTTCTTGAACTCCTCGAACTGTAACCGGAGTTTCTCGACTTCGGCGGCCAGCGCGTCGACCTTCTGCTCAAGGCTTGGACGAGGGGATGAACGGGGCGTCTCCACCGGCGCAGCCTCAACTTGCACGTCGCCGGAGAGCAGATGCGCGAAGCGAATCTCTTTCTGCCCCGCCTGTCGTGGCAAACGCGTCACCAGCGGATCCGGTTCGTGCGAGATCAAACCGGCGAGGGTCTGCTCGACTTCATCCAGTCCAGCGAATTCATACAGCCGTGATGCATTGCCGCGCAACTCACCGGGAGTCTGCGACCCGCGCAACAGCAACACGCAGATCAGTGCGGTTTCCGGCGGCGTGAGGTGCAGCACTTCCGGCATGACATGCTTGTATTTCGGCACGCGGCTGGTGCTGCCATAGAAAACGTAAATCAGGTTCTTCTCGCGCAGAGTCTCTACGGCCTGCGCCACTTCGTCCTCGGTGTAGGCGGTGACGGGATGGCGATTGTTTTTCTGGTTACAGGCGAGCGTCAGCGCGTTGAGCGTCAGTGGATAGTATTCAGGCGTGGTGATCTGCTTCTCCACCAACGCTCCCAACACGCGCGTTTCGATATCCGTGAGAAATTCAGACACAAGTTTTACTGAACTTCGTCCGCAGTGCTTGCACCTTGGCCGCGACCGCGTGGCTCGGCTCGCCCCGCGCTCAAGTTGTCGTAGTTCAACGCTGCATTGAACAACAGGAAAAACTCGCCCTGCGTCTGGTGGCGCCACATCGGATTCGTCGCAAACATCACCACGTGTCCGCGGCCAACCGGAACGTCAACTACCGCCGGCCGATTCGCCAGCTCGTTGCCGCCCGCCAGCATGCCACTGACAAGCAGATTCTTTTCGTCGGACGCAAATCGCAGCACAACGCGCGGACGCAACTGAGGCGGCACGAAGAACGGACTCTCGCGCGTGTCCAGGTCCGGATCGGGACGATTGTTGGGATCCGCCGCACGCGGTTGCGGCATCGCCTGAATCACGTCCGGATCGTTCACACCGCCACGCCCCGAAGCGCGCGACTGCGGGCCGGCGCCAGCAGCCGGACCACCACCGGCGCCACCGCCGCCACCGCCAAATCCGGCGCCGCCACCGGCAGCAATCTGAAACAGCGGCGCCTGGCTGAAGTAGATCGGCAGTGCGGCGTCGTAACCGTAGGCAATCGGGCTCTTGCGATCTGAGAAACTGGAGTTGTAGATCGAGCCACGCGCCTGCAACCGCTCTGCTGGCTGAATCGCAACGCCATTTGTGATGCCGTAATCGATCGCCACTTGCGAGACGCCGCCAATCGTAATGAACAGCCCTCCGCTCTCGATGAACTTCTGCAAGTTTGCGACGCCGGTCACACTCATGCCGCCGCGCATGTCGTCCGTCTGATCCGGCGACGTAGCGAAGTTGGGTGTCATCTCTGAAGCCTTCCACGGTATCGGGTCGCCGCGCATCGGCATACCATTGACGATCGTTTGCGCCGGGCCGCCGACTGGCGGGAAGATGATCACGTCAAACTTGTCTCGCAGATTGGGCGTGTTGCGGATCACTTGATCGGAAATGTAAGTATACGGAATCTGCAAACGGTCAAACTCGATGCGAAACCAGCCTTCGTTCTGCGTGCTGGTCCACGTGTGAACGATCGCAATCCGCGGCACGGCGAGTTCGTGAGTCTTCACTTCCGGGAGTTTATCTACGCCCACGGCTTTCAAGCCCAACTCGGTGACGGCGGCTTGTAGTCGCTGCTGCAAGTCCGCGGGATTTCCGTCTCGTTTGATAACGAACGTACCCGTGTTGAACTGCTGGTCGCCGATCTTGAAGCTGTCTTCCGCCGCGCTCATCTTCACGTCTTTGAGTCTGAAACGCAGCGTGGCCAGCGTATTGTCCGTGTTGTGATTGATGACGTAAGCCACTGCCGGCGACGCGCCGGTAAGTTGTCCGGTGACTTTCGCGTCTTCGGTCAGCAGCTTGGCGTCAACGTCGAGCACGCTCTTGTCGGTCACGCGCACCGTCTTCACGTTGCGCATCGCCCCCATGGTCCAGCCGGTGTCGTCGTATGGCGCCGGATCGGTGACGTTGTAGTACTGCGTGTCGAGCAACATATCGGCCATACGCGAATACGGCTGATCCATGCGCACGATGTAAGAACCGGCCGGGTATTTCTGATCCCTCACGCTGAAATCCTTCGTCGCGCGATGAACTTCAACGCCCTGCAACCGCAGCAGGTTCACCATGTCGGCAGCTTCGACCGGACGCGGCGTGTCGCCGGGGATGACATACGCAGCCGGACCTTCATTGGTCGCCTTGGCGATGGAACGTTTGCTCTTGAGATAGAAATTGTTGAGGAAGCGCTCCTTGTCTTTAGCCACGAAATTCATGGCGAAGAGAATGGCCGACTGCTGCAGGTTGATGTTGTTGCGCATCGACCAGTTGACGCGCGGGAACGGCGGATTCGGACGGTACCAGACGCGCGAAGTCGACGTCGCGGGCAGCGTGCGTTCGCGAGTGTCCGCGCCGCCGTTACCGAAGGTTTCGTAGAAGCGGCCGATCGCGTTATGGCCGGTCGCAATGTAGAGCATGTAGTTCGGCGCCCAGCCGTCGTAGAAGCCGTGTGTCCAAACCCCGGGCACGCCGCGCTTCGTCATCTCCTCGATTTCGTGATAGGCGAGCAACTGAAACTCATCGATTGAGAGCGGATCGAGCCAGGCGTTGTACGGGCCGGTGCCGGTCATGGTGTAGAGGTACGGTACTGACTCATGCAGATCGTGAAGGACGGTCGGGTGATACTCAAGAAACGTCTTCATCTGATTGCGCGTTAGCGCCAGCGCCATGCCGAGACCGTCGCGGTTGTTGTCGTGGGCCACGTATTTGCCCCAATAGACCAGCGGCGGCGCCGGTTTATTCGGGTTTGCCTTGCGGTAGTAGTAGAGATCGACCATCCGATCGCGGCCATCGACTTCAAGCGCCGGCGTGATCATGATGATCATGTTCTTCCGAATGTCTTCGATGAACGGCGAGTCTTCGACTGCAAGGCGATACGCCAGCTCCATCAGCATTTCCGGCGAGCCGGTTTCGGGCGAGTGGATCGAGCCGGAGGCCCAGTAGAACGGCTTGCCTTCGGAGATCAACGTGTGGGCGTCGGCGTCGCTGAGTTTGCGCGGGTCGGCGAGTTTGGCAGTTATCTCCTTGTAACGATCGAGCCGCGCCAGATTTGCTTCATCACTTACGAGCACCAGCATCTGCTCGCGTCCCTCTTCACTCTTTTCCCGCGCCATCAGCACCCGCACACGCGGCGACGCCGCTGCGAGCGCGCGGTAATAGCGATACAAATCTTTCGTGTACGTCAGTTTGTTTGGCGTGCCGACGGCGTAGCCCAAAATCTTGTCTGGCGATGGCACCTTGTCAGACAACGGCAAGTGGTCCACCAGCTCGGTCATGAAATACTTTTCCGTGGTGTACTCGGCGATCTTCGCGCCGTAGGCCGTGTCGAGCGGAGACTTCGGCGTCGTATAGCGCGGGTTGATCGCTGCTGCTGCTTTGGCCGGGCTGGAGGATCCGCTCTCGCTGGAAGACGTGTTGCGGGAGTCAGTTTGGGCTGAGATCTGGACGGATAAAGCTACCAGCGCCAAAACCGCGCACACGAAAGTAAAAAGGGATCTTCGGGACATGATGGGCTCCTTAATCTGTGGTTCACAGATCGCACGCGCAACGGAAACCGGAAAGCATCCAGCGCTCGTGCGCGTGAAAGAAGTTTCTGTAAGTCGTTCTGATGTGTAACTGAGGCGTGGCAAACGAACCGCCGCGCAAAACCTTCTGATTGACGAACCACTTGTCGTTGTATTCGACAAACTCCGTCTTGAATCCGGGATACGGCACGTAGTCCGAGGTTGTCCACTCCCACACGTCGCCGATCATTTGCTGGCAGCCGTAAGCGTTGGCGCCATCGGGAAACGAGCCGACGGGCGTCGTTGACCAGAAACCGTTTTCGAAGAGATTTGCTTTGCCGCTATCGGGATCGATGTCGCCCCAGGGAAATCGCTGTCTGACTTTGCGCTCGGCATCATAACACGCCGCCTTCTCCCATTCAGCTTCAGTCGGGAGTCGTTTGCCGGCCCACTTGGCGAAAGCTGACGCTTCGTAGAAGCTGACGTGTGAAACCGGATGTTCGCTTCTGCTCGTGGCGGGATGCAGACCGGAAAAATCTCGAATCATCCACTCGCCGTCGTGTTGTTCCCAATAGAGCGGCGCCTGCCACTGTTCGCGTTTGACAGTCTCCCAGCCCTCGGAAAACCACCAGCGAAAGTTTTGATAGCCGCCATCGCGCATGAAGTCGAGGTATTCACCGTTGGTGACAGGTGCTTTATCTATTTGAAAATCCTGTAGGCAGACCTGATGAGATGGTTTCTCGTTATCGAACGAAAACCCTGCTCCTCTAAAACCCAGCCAAAACAGGCCGCCCTCCACTTCAGTCATGCCTTCGACCTTCAACTGTGGCTTCGGCAGTGGCTTCATTCGTGGCTCAAACTGATCGCAAAGCAGGTGCTTGATGTCGTAGACCAGCAGCTCCTGATGCTGCATCTCGTGTTCGAGACCAAGCTGCACTACGGATAACACGGATTCATTGGTGGATTGGTCCGATAGAAAAGAGAGCATCTGCTCGTCGATGTGATTGCGATAGGCGACGGTTTCACGGACGGTCGGGCGCGACTTCGTGCCGCGCTTGGGCCGCTCAATGCGTGCGCCGAAACCCTCGTAGTACGAGTTGAAGTAAAACAGAAAATCTTCCGAGTAGATCTTGTAACCGGGCTTGTGGGCCTGTAGCACCGTCTCAAAGAACCACGACGTGTGCCCGATGTGCCAGCGCGGCGGACTCATGAATTCGGCCGTCTGGATCACGTAGTCTTCAATCTCGAGCGGCGCAACAATCTCCATCGTGCGCGCACGAACCCGCTGGTAGAAATTACTGATAGACATGATTGATTGCGGACAATAATACTAGCTCACGACAATAGAGTGTGAGCCGCGCGGCGAAACTCGGGCGATCATTTGTGCGTGGGGGTAGTTGTGGCGCAATGTCCGAAGTAGCGCGTCTGCCTTGTTTTCGGCGACGGCAATCAACATCCCGCCGGCGGTTTGCGGGTCAAACAACAACTTCACAAAATCGGCGTCGACTGTTGGCGCGATTTCGATGTCCGCGCCGACGTATTCGCGGTTTGTCTTGTCGCCACTCGTCAGCATTCCCGCTCGCGCCAGTTCCATTGCGCCGTCGAGCAACGGCACCGCACGCGAATCAATCTCAATCGTCACTTTGCTGGCCCGCGCCATCTCCCATACATGACCGAGCAGCGCAAAACCCGTCACATCCGTGGCGCCTTTGACGTCAAACTCGCGCATCGCTTCCGCGGCATACTTGCCCGGTGTCAGCATCGTTGCCACTGAAGCCGCCACAATCGCCTCATCCGCGCTGCCCTTTTTGATTCCGGTAGAGATGACGCCTGTGCCGATTGGCTTCGTGAGAATAACAACGTCTCCAGCCCGCGCGCCGGAATTAGCGGCGATTTTGTTCGGGTCGATTACACCGGTAACTGAGTAACCAAACATGATCTGCGCGTTGTCGACGCTGTGGCCGCCGATCAACGTCACGCCGAACTGGTTGAGCGTTTCAAGCCCTCCGCGCATGATTTCAGTCAGGATTGCCGGGTCCACGCCGGTTTTTGGAAAACAGGTAATCGCCATCGCGGTGATGGGCGTGCCGGCCATCGCCCAGACGTCGTTAATCGAATTCAGCGCGCTGATGCGGCCATAGTCGAACGGGTCGTCAACGATGGGCGTAAAGAAATCGAGCGTTTGTACCAGAGCGAGGTCGTCGCGGAGACGGTATACTCCCGCGTCGTCGGCAGTGTCGAAACCGACAATCAGGTTTGGATCGAAAGGTTGTTTTGGTAGCTCGCTCAAAACCTGAGCGAGTAAGCCCGGGCTAAGCTTCGCCGCTCAACCAGAACACGAAACCATCTCGGTCAGACGCATCGCCGGCACCTCCTTTCTGTGTTATCTGTGTTTTACCATAGTTCCCAAGGAGTTGATTAATGATCCGGATTGGGCCGGCAGGCTGGTCTTACAAAGATTGGGAAGGAACCGTCTATCCGCGGAAGCCCGGAAAGAGCTTCGATCCGCTCGAATATCTGGCTCTCTACTTCAATACCATCGAAATCAACAGCAGCTTCTATCGGCCGCCGACTGCTTCGACGACGAAGGCGTGGGCCCAGCGCGTCGCCGCGAACAAGGAGTTCACTTTCACGGCAAAACTCCACCGGTTGTTCACGCACGAGCGCGGGAAGGCCACCGCGGCGGACGAGAAGGAATTTCACGAAGGGATGGCGCCGCTCTTGAAGGCCGGCAAACTGGGCGCGTTGCTACTTCAGTTTCCGTGGTCGTTCAAGAACACTGTTGAAGACCGCGTCTACCTGGCAGAGTTGCTGGAAAAGTTTCAGGACTATCCGCTCGTTCTCGAAGTGAGACATGCGTCGTGGAACACGCCGGCGATGTACGAGTGGTTGCAGGAGCGAGGCGTCGGAATCTGTAACATCGACCAACCGGTGTTTTCCAAATCGATTCGCCCGGCGGCATTGACGACTTCACCGGTAGGTTACGTGCGCCTGCATGGAAGAAATTATCAGAACTGGTTTCGCGAAAAAGCTCCACGGGACGAGCGTTATAACTACCTTTACTCCTTCGACGAGCTCGATCCGTGGTTGAAAAGAATCCAGGAGGTTGCGAAACAGACGCGGGAGACGTACGTGATCACCAACAATCACTTTCGCGGGCAGGCAGTGGTGAATGCGGTCGAAATCAAAGCCGCGCTAAAGGAACAGCGCGTGCCCGCTCCCGAGCCGCTTTTCCAGATTTATCCCCGGTTGGCTGAATCCGCGGTCAGCGAAAGCTCGACTCAAACGGGTTCTCTACCGTTCGCAGGCTAAAGCCACCAAGAGGCACAAAGTAGTTTGCTTCCAACCTCCCTAGTGCTTCTTGTGCTTCTTTGTGGCTTAAACCTTGGCGATCAGTTGTGCGAACGAGACTGGTAGACCGTCCGGATCGATCGCGACCGCCAGCTTGATCCCCTCGCCTTCCCGCTGCGTTGGCGGCATGACGAACCGAATGCCTTTGCCCTGTAACTCCCGGTAAGTTTTATCAACGTCGTCAACGTTGAAACCAATGGAACAGGCGCCCGCTCTCTTCGACGGATCGCCTTGCGGCGGCGGACCCGCAACGCCTCCACCGTGGAGCGCGAGAGTCGTCGAGCCGGTGGCAAACTCGGTCCAGTCCGGCGACTCAAACTTCAGTGGAATTCCAAGCTTGTCGCGATAAAACTCCACTGAACGTTGCATGTCGGAAACAACAATCATCGTGTAATCAAGCTGCTTGAACATCTTCCCTCCTCAACGCTTGCGGCCCTTGGCGCTGCCCATTGCCACAATCACGTCAAACTCGTCTTTGGTAAGCGGCATGACCGAGAGTTGCGACTGGCGAATCAACGGCAGTTGACTCAATCGCTTGTCGTAACGAATGGCAGCCAGTTGAACAGGACTGGCGAGCGGCTTCACTGGTTTCAGATCAACCGCGACCCACTGCGGATCGTCGGC
>DASXRE010000023.1:0-8121 GCA_036506775.1 Pyrinomonadaceae bacterium
ATTTCCGGAATCTCGAAAGACGCGTTGCAGGCTTTGATCACTTACGAGTGGGCGGGCAATGTTCGTGAACTCGAAAACGCGATCGAGCGGGCCGTGATTATCGCTTCGGGGCGGCAGATTGAGCTGGAAGACTTGCCGGAAGCCATTGGCAAGATCGCGTTGCAGGACCGCGACCGCATCAAGGTGGAGCGCGCCAAAGCCGCGAGTGAAGGGCGCACGACGACCTTTGAAGTGACAGTTCCGTCGTCGATGGAAGAGATCGAACGCCTCGCCATTGAAGCCACGCTTGATTACACCGCCGGCGATAAATCCCACGCCGCCCGCGCGCTCGGTATCGGGCGCAAGACGCTCTACCGGAAGCTGGACCAGTACAATGGTGGCCCGGGTCAGCGCTCCGGAGAGTAGGCGGGAGCAGGATAATTTGTGCTATATTCCAACGCCTCGAAATCTTTAGGAATCGGCGAAGCAACAGGGCTTCGCTCGTAAGAGAAAGGACCCATAAAATGGGATACGATGAATATCCGAAAAATAGCGGCGACAGCGTCTCTACCCGCTTGACATATCTGCTGATCGGTGGCGGCATCGGCGCCATTCTTGCCCTGCTGTTTGCGCCCAAGTCGGGCCAGGAACTCCGCGGCGACATCGCTGATGCCACCCGCAAAGGCATCGATCGTTCACGCGAAGCGGCCCAACAGTTGGGCGACCGCGCAGGCGAGTACTATGAAGCCACGCGCACTCGTGCTGGTGAACTCTATTCGCAGGCAGCCGAAAAAGTTACCGAGGTGGCCCAAACCGCTCGTGAAGCTGCGACCCGCCAGGGCGGAACAGTAGCCGCGGCGATCGACGCCGGTAAGAAGGCTTACCAGGACGAGAAACGGAAGACTGAAATGTCTGGCCGCATCGAAGCCGCTCCCAACTACGGCGAAAAGACCAACTAGGGGATTGCCGATTGCCAATTGTCGATTGTCGAGTTGAAGACTTCTAAATCGGCAATCGAAAATCGAAAATCGACAATAAAATGACTAGCCTCGCGCTACAGATGAGCACTCGAGATCCGATGTTCTGGATCATGGTCGTGATTGCTGCGTCGTTTATCGTTATCGCGATCGCTATGGTGGCGATCGCGGTCTACGTTAACCGCGCCGTGAAATCGGCTGGACGCCTGGAGCAAAAGATGGAGCCGCTCGTCGAGCGTGTTGCGGCAATGAGCGAACAAGGCAAGCAGATAGCCGTGCAAGGCAAACTGATCGCCGAGCAGTTCAACGCTGTGTCTGGTCACTTGTCGACTGCGACGATGCACTTTTCCGAATCTCTCGCCATCATCCGCGATGAGGTTGCGGAACTGAGGTCGCTGGTGAGCGACACAGCCGTTGAAGCGCGAGACAAAGTGGAGCTGGTCAGCCGCACGATAGATCGCACGCACCGGCAGGTGGCACTCACGACCGACTTCGTCCAGTCGAAGGTGATAGAGCCTGCGCGCGAACTGGCCGCGATTATGGCGGGTTTCCGCCGCGGCCTCGAGGTTCTCGTAGCGCCAGTGCCGAAGCCCATTAATCAGACTTACGGAGAGGATGAGATGTTTATCGGTTGAGCCAGCGCTCCAGCCCGGTTCAAAAGAACCCGAACCATCGCATCCTCGATGGCTCGGGTTTTTAGTTGGTAATTCGAAATCTAATAAACGCTCTGCTAGTATTTAGTACTTACGCTTATGTCCACAGAAACGCCGCTCGATCTCAAAAAGACCGTTAACCTGCCGCAGACCGGCTTTTCTCAAAAAGCTAACCTGACGCAAAGCGAACCGGCCCGTTTGCAGAAATGGGCTGAACTGGATCTCTACAAGCTGATCCGCCACGCGCGCGCCGGCCGCGAAAAGTTCATCCTCCACGATGGTCCGCCATACGCGAACGCCGACATCCATCTCGGCACCGCGATGAACAAGATTCTTAAAGACTTCATCGTGAAGTCGCGCTCGATGATGGGTTACGACGCGCCCTACGTGCCTGGTTACGATTGCCACGGTCTCCCGATCGAGCAACACGTTGAGAAAGCGCTGGCCAAGAAGGATAAAAAGAAGAGCGACCTCAGCCTCGAGGTTTTTCGTCGCATCTGCCGTGAGCACGCGCAGAACGCACTGAAGAATCAAACGCGCGACTTCAAACGTCTCGGCATTCTCGGCGAATGGGACGATCCCTACCTGACGATGTCGAACCACTACGAAGCGGAAACCGCGCGCATGTTTGGGCGCTTCGTGGAACGTGGTTACGTCTACAAAGGCGCGCGTCCGGTTTACTGGTGCATCGTCGATCAAACGGCGCTGGCTGAAGCGGAGGTCGAATATCACCAGCACACGAGTCCATCGGTTTACGTCAAGTTTCCGCTGCGCAGCGATCCGGCGCTGATCGATCCGGCGCTCGCGGGTCGAAAAGTGTTTGTGCTGATCTGGACCACCACACCGTGGACGTTGCCGGCAAACCTCGGCATTGCGGTCCATCCGGATTTTGAATACTCCGCCTTCGAGCACGGCGATGAGGTTTACATCGTCGCGAGCGAGCTCGTGGAAGCTGTCGCGGCTAAATGCGAGTTGAGTTCGCAGAACGAGGCCGGCGAACGCGTGGCGCCGAAAGTGCTCGCGCGCTTTCCGGGCGCGAAGCTCGATCGGTTCGAAGCTGGACATCCCTGGATCGATCGTCCATCGCTGCTGATGGTCGGCGAGCACGTCACACTCGGCGGCGAGGCGGATGCCGAGACGGAACTGGACGTCAGTGAGGCGGCGAAGAAACCGGCCGACAATAAGGCGGGAACGGGCTGTGTGCACACGGCGCCGGGTCATGGTCATGACGACTTCGTCATCGGTAAACGGTACGGCCTCGACATCTACTGTCCGGTCGATAACGCCGGACGCTTCACGCCTGATGTGGAACACTTCGCGGGCCAGCGTGTGTTCGACGCGAACGATCAGATCGTCGAGTTCATGCGCGAACGCGGCGTGCTGCTTTTCAGCGAGAAGTACGAGCACCGCTACCCGCACTGCTGGCGCTGCAAGAACCCGGTGATCTTCCGCGCCACACCGCAGTGGTTCATCGCAATGGATAGCGTGCGCGACGAGGAGAGCGGGAGAAGCGGAGATGCGCCCGTCTCGCTACGCGAAGGCGCTCTCGCCGAAACCGAGCGCGTCAACTGGATTCCCGCCTGGGGTCGCGACCGCATGCGCAACATGCTCAAAGGCCGCCCGGACTGGTGCGTCTCGCGCCAACGAGTCTGGGGCGTTTCGATCCCGGTGTTTTATTGCGCAAAGTGTAACGAGGCGGTGGCCGAACCCGCGGTGATCAATCACGTCGCTGACGTTTTCGAACGCGAATCAGGCGATGCCTGGTACACGCGCACCGCCGCGGAGTTGTTGCCGCCGGGCTACAAGTGCAAAGCCTGTGGCGCCGAAGAATGGACCAAAGAGACCGACATTCTCGACGTGTGGTTCGATAGCGGCACGTCTTCAGTCGCTGTGCTCGAGAATCGTGAAGAACTGCGTTGGCCGGCCGATGTTTACATCGAAGGCGGCGATCAGTTTCGCGGCTGGTTCAACTCGTCGTTGATGATCGGCGTCGCGGCTCACGATCGTGCGCCTTACGAAACTGTAATTACGCACGGCTGGACGCTCGACGCGCAAGGTCGCGCGATGCACAAGTCCGCCGGCAACGCCGTCGAACCGGACAAGGTAATCAAACAGTCCGGCGCGGAGATCATCCGTCTCTGGTGTGCGTCGTCGAACTACTTCGACGACATGCGCGCCTCCGACGAAATCCTGCAACGCGTCATGGACGGTTACCGCAAGTTGCGCAACACCGCTCGGTTTGCGCTCGGGAACCTTCATGGCTTCGACCCCGCGCGTGACACTGTTCCCGTCGCCCAGCTCGAAGAAATTGATCGTTGGGCACTGGCCGAACTCGCGGCGATGATTGAGTCGGTGAGGGAAAGTTACGAGAAGTATGAGTTTCACTCGGTTCTGCAAACGGTGAACAGCTTTTCGACTGTCACTCTGTCGGCACGCTACTTCGACATCATCAAAGATCGTCTTTACACCTACGCGCCGAAGAACGTGGCTCGGCGTTCCGCGCAAACTGCGCTTTATCAAATCGTGAACACGCTTGCGCGCATACTCGCGCCGATCCTGGTGTTCACCGCTGATGAGGTCTGGGAGCACATTCCGCGCGGCGCGAACAGCGAAACGCCAGCCTCGGTGCATCTCGCCACCTTTCCCGAGCCGAGCGAGCACGATGACGCGGAGCTGATCGCGACGTGGAATCGTCTGTTTGTCGTTCGCGAGCAAGTCCTGGGTGAACTCGAAAAAGCGCGCACCAGCAAGATCATCGGCAGCTCGCTCGAGGCCGCCGTTGTGATTCAGCCGAGCGCGAAAGACGCGGAGTTGTTAGAAAAGTACGCTGCCCAACTGCGCTACCTTTTTATCGTGTCTCAGGTGGAACTCGGATCCGTCGCGGATTCAACCCGGATCGAGATTCGCCGCGCGGCTGGTGAAAAGTGCGAGCGCTGCTGGAACTATTCAACGCGCGTCGGCGAGTTTGAGCGCTACCCGACCGTCTGCGAACGTTGCGCTGCCGCGCTTCAAGAGATCGAGGATGGACACCAGCATTAACAACCGATCTCAAGCCGTTCGAACGCGGTTTGCCTGGCGCGCTGGTTATCTGCTGGCCGCGGTGGGCGTGTATTTCGCCGATCAGGCATCGAAAGCCTGGGCGGTTAGGGCGCTGCGCTTCGGCGACGAACGCGTTCTCATTCCCGGCGTGGTCAAGTTGTTCTACACGGAGAACCCTGGCATCGCCTTTGGTCAACTTCAGGAGGGCGGTGCGTTTGCCCGCTGGTTTTTCGTCGTGCTGGCGGTTGCTGCCGCGATCGCAGTCTTTTACTATTTTCTGCGTACGCCCCGAAACGACGATCGCGTGCTTGGAGCCTGCGCGTTGCTACTCGCCGGCATTCTCGGCAACTTAACCGATCGTGTTCGCCTGGGTTACGTAGTTGATTTCATCGTGTTGCACGCTGGCAATTATCATTGGCCCACGTTTAATGTAGCTGACGCGAGTATTACAATTGGCGCGTTATTGCTTGCTTACGACCTGATTTTCAGTCACAGATCAAAAACAAAAGATGTATCCGGAACTGTTTCGCATCGGTAGTTTCCCCATCAACACCTACGGTGTCTTCCTCGCTCTCGCATTTCTCTGCGCGATTTTGATCACAGTAAAGCTCGCGGAGCGAGACGGACTGCCACGCGATCGAATCTATGACCTGTGCCTGTGGATGTTGCTGGCGTCGCTCATCGGTTCGAAGATCCTGATGCTCTTCACTGAGCCGGAGTATCGCGACAACCCGCTGCAACTCGTGTCGCTCGACTTCCTCCGTTCCGGCGGCGTCTTTTACGGCGGTCTGATTGGAGCGGTGCTCGCCGGTTATTTCCTGATGAAGCGCTACAAGCTGCCGTGGTGGAAAACGGCCGATGCGTGTGCGCCCGGAATCGCGCTGGGCAACTTCTTCGGACGGCAAGGTTGTTTCGCCGCCGGCTGTTGCTGGGGCAAACCAACGACACTGCCGTGGGGCGTGAAGTTTACCGAGTTGGGCCACGAGATCACCGGTGTCCCGACCGACACCTACCTTCATCCGACGCAGCTTTACGAATCCTTCGCGATGTTGCTGGTCTTTTTCTTTTTACTCTGGCTGCACAAACGCAAACGCTTTAGCGGACAGGTCGTGCTCGCTTACGCGCTGCTCTACTCAGCGATTCGATTCGCGATCGAGTTTGTTCGTGACGATCCGCGCGGCGATATTCTGGGCCTGACAAGCCTGACCGGGCTTTCAACGTCGCAGTTGATTAGTATCGTCATTGGAATCTCCGCGCTAATCATTCTGATAATCCGCCGACGCCCGAGCTTAAAAATCCGTGAAAACACTGATTCTCCTGCTCATGACTTTAGTCATCAGCGCCAGTTTAGCGACTGAGCCGGATCGCGACGATTCGCTTCTCCTTGCCCAGGAGAAACATCTCGGAAACCTGAAACAGTTAACTTTCGGCGGCGAGAATGCCGAAGCCTACTTCTCTTCCGACGGCAAGCAACTGATCTTTCAATCGACGCGCGACGGCCACGGCTGCGATCAGATCTACACGATGAACATCGACGGTTCGAACGTGAAGATGATCTCGACCGCTGGCCGCACCACCTGTTCTTACTTCTTTCCGGGTCAGAAACGGGTCCTCTATTCGTCGACACATCTCGGGGACAAGCAGTGTCCGCCGCGGCCCGACTACTCTCGCGGCTACGTGTGGGCCGTCTACCCGACTTACGACATCTTTACCGCCAAGCCTGACGGCTCCGACCTGAAACAACTTACGAATACGCCCGGCTACGACGCCGAAACAACCATCACGCTCGACGGCAAAAAGCTTGTATTCACTTCGATGCGCGACGGCGATCTCGACATCTACACGATGGATGCTAACGGCAAGAACGTGCGCCGCCTGACAAACGAGCTTGGTTACGATGGTGGACCATTCTGGTCCTACGACGGAAAGCAGATCGTCTATCGCGCTCATCACCCGCAAACGAAAGAGCAGAAGGCTGATTACCTCGGTCTGCTGAAACAGAATCTGATTCGGCCGACGACGCTCGAGATTTGGGTGATGAATGCCGACGGTTCAAACAAGCACCAGGTTACGGAGAACGGCAAAGCGAACTTTGGCCCGTACTTCTTCCCGGACGGCAAGCGGATCATCTTCGCCTCGAACATGGACGATCCGCGTGGCCGGAATTTCGATCTTTACAAGATTAACGTCGACGGCACAGGGCTGGAACGAATCACATTCAACGAGACGTTTGATGGCTTTCCGATGTTTTCACCGGACGGCAAGAAGCTCGTGTTCGCGTCCAATCGCAACGCAAAGACGCAAGGCGACACGAACGTGTTTATTGCTGACTGGGTCGAGTAATTAAGCGCCATGAAAAAAAGATTTTCAATAATCCCTCTCCTTCTGATCTTCGCCTTGGGCGCCGTAGCCCAACAGCAAGACTCAGGTCCCAGCTCGGCGCGCCTGCAACAACACGTAAAGTACCTTGCTTCGGACGCACTCGAAGGACGTCTCACGGGCACGAAAGGCGCAACAGAAGCCGCGCGCTACATTGCTGCTGAGTTTTCGCGTGTGCGCTTGAAGCCGCTAGCGACGAACCCCGGAAGAAACGGATCGGAGTCGCGATACTTGCAACAGTTTCCTTACGTTGCCGGAGTGAGTCTCGGCAAAGGCAACGCATTCGCGTTTGGCCGTGACGCAAAATCAAAAACCGAGAAATTGGCGGTAGACACCGACTGGCTGCCGCTCGGATTTTCCTCCTCGTCAAAGGTCGAGGGCAGCGTGGTTTTCGTCGGTTACGGAATTACGGAGTCCGAGTTGAACCACAACGACTACGGCGCTGTTAACTCCAGCGGCAAGATTGCCATCGCCTTGCAAGGCACGCCGGACGGCGCTAATCCGCATGGCCAGTTCGTACGCTTCGAAGGCGTGCGCTGGAAAGCTGTTGCTGCTCGAAACGCCGGCGCAAAAGCGCTAATCGTCGTCGCGCGTGAACCGAACTTCAAAGAAGATCGCTTAACGAAACTGGCTTACGACAATAGTGCCGGCGACGCCGGCTTGCCGGTAATCGTGGTTTCCCGCCAGGCCGTCGATCAATTGCTCAAGGCTTCTGACCTGTCGCTCGCACAACTCGAACAATCAGCGACCAGCCGCGCGCTGGTCGGACAAATCAGCTTGGTCACGGATGTGGTTCGCAACGAAACCCCGGCTTACAACGTCATCGGCATGCTCGAAGGCTCCGATCCGGTTCTCAAACAGGAAGTCATCATCGTTGGTGCACACTACGATCATCTCGGGCGTGGCGGCGAAGGAAGCGGCAGCCTCGCGCCGCGTTCCGGCGATGTTCATTACGGCGCTGACGACAATGCCTCAGGCACGGCCGGCGTGCTCGAACTCGCCCGTGTGTTCAGCGCGCAAAAGCCCAAACGGACCATCGTGTTTATGGCTTTCGGCGGAGAGGAAGAAGGACTGCTGGGTTCAAATTACTACGT
>DASXRE010000024.1:0-1758 GCA_036506775.1 Pyrinomonadaceae bacterium
TTACAAAGATGAGACTCTACCTTCGATTGCGAAGGGACTGCTGGTCGGCCTGCTGACGGCGATTCCGGCGCCGTTGTCATCTTTTGGGATTCTGCCTTTGGCTGGTTTCGGCTTGATTAAAATTCTATCTTCGAAACAGCGACGGTTGACCGAAGGCCAACAAGAGTGAAAAGGCATCCGTAAGACGGCTAAACGTGCCGATTGATCGCATTGAAGAATCACCGCCCAACCCGCGGCGAAGCGAATTCCTTAACCTACTTCCACTCTGCGGCTGAACTTGAAGGCTTCGATGACGTAGTCAACCTCGCTGATCGAAGCCCCACCGTCGAGTCGTCAAGCCATCGCGTTCATCAAGCATTTGTTCCTCCGACCGTCGTGAGACTGGAGAAAACGGTCTGCTGGTACACTGAGAGGTTGGTGTATTGACCAGCCCGGCAGTGGCGGCTATAAAGAAATAAGAGGTGTATGGCAACATCGGCCCCAGCGATCACGGAGACCGTGCGCGCAACTAGACAAGACCCGGGCGGGCACGCCGGGTTCTTGGATTACGCCGGCGTCGCAATAGACTCATTGCGCGCAAATAAGCTGCGCTCCTTCCTGACGCTGCTCGGCATCATCATCGGGATTACGTCGATCATCGCGGTGATCTCGATCATCCAGGGGCTCGACCGCTATTGGAAGGAGAAGGTCTCGAACTTCGGGCCGAACACTTTCGTCGTCACCCAGTTTCCGATCACGACTAACTTCGATAAGTTCTTCGAGATGCTCCGCCGCAATCCGGAAATCCATTCGGACGCCGCCGATACGATCGTCCGCTACTGTACCGCGTGTGAGGCCGTCGGAGTCGAAACGCATAAGCAGATCAACGCGCGTTACGCGAAGCAGTCGCTTGAAGACATCGACATGTCGGGCATCACGCCCAACATCCTGGATATTGAAGGCTACAACGTCGAATCCGGGCGCGCTCTTCAGGAGTGGGACGAAGAGCATTCTCGGTTCGTCGCGTTCATCGGCGCGGACGTGGCTGAGAAGCTTTTCCAGGGCGCCGACCCGCTGGGCAAGAGCCTCCAGCTTGGAGATCACTCATTCACGGTTGTCGGTGTGGCGGAAAAGAAGGGAACGGTGTTCGGTTTCTCTCGCGACAACTTCGCGAAAGTGCCGCTTTCGGCATTTCAGAAGGTCTACGGCGCGAGGCGAACCGTTAACATTTCAATTCGCGGGCGAGTGGGGCAGATGGAGCAGGCCCAGGATCAGTCGCGACTTGCGATGCGCACGCTGCATCATCTGGGTTATCACGATGAGGATGACTTCGGGTTGATAACCTCGGAAGGCATTAACGAGCTGTTCGACAGGCTGACCGCCACGATATTTTCAGTTTCGCTGTTTGTAGTCGGAATCTCGCTCGTGGTTGGCGGCATCGTGATAATGAACATCATGCTTGTTTCGGTCGTCGAACGGACGAAGGAGATAGGAATTCGAAAGGCGGTTGGCGCGCGGCAACAGGATGTAATCAACCAGTTTCTTGTCGAGTCAGTGGTGTTGTGCTGCGCCGGCGGCGCGGGCGGGATCGCGTTAGCGTGGGGAGTGTCGTGGCTGATCTCGAGCTTCACCCCGCTGCCGTCGTCCTTTCCGTTTTGGGCGCCGGTTGTGGCGCTGACGCTGTCGACGATCATTGGTTTGTTTTTTGGAATCTACCCAGCTCGGCGAGCGGGCAAGCTCGATCCTATCGAGGCTCTGCGAAGCGAATGAATCTGTCTA
>DASXRE010000025.1:0-25540 GCA_036506775.1 Pyrinomonadaceae bacterium
AGACGGAGGCGAGGCCGTAGAGAACGTTGGCTTCGAGCGACTGGATCTTTTCCCGCTCGATGAAATCCTGGTTCTCGCTTCGTACGCGCTGGCGTTCGGCGGGTGAGAGCTGCTCCACGGTGCCGCGGTAACCACTCCCCATAACCTTTGCCCACCAGTCGTCCGGTGAGTCTATTTGGTGCGAACCCATTTCAGCGACCACTTCCACGTTACTCAATCCCGCGGTCGTCCGAGCTGCTCATCTTTAGGAAAGCTCTGGCATTATGACACTGGTGGCATTCGTGTAAAAATGTGACTTCAGATTAACGAACTTCAGGGGGGCCGCAATGGCAGTACTGCTACAAGAATACACCACGCAAGTGATCGCACCAGACGGCACGACGTACAACGTGCTGAGCTATGGCGAAGAAAGAAATGACGGAACGTGGATGGGCTGGCTGGAGTTTGAACCAACCGACGACTCCAGGCCGACGCTGGTGACGGATCAGGAGACCTCGCAACCAAATCGCACGACACTTGAGTACTGGGCGACGGGACTCGAGCCGGTCTATTTTGAGGGCGCGTTTGAAAGAGCGCAGGCGAGACCATAATTTGTAGGGGGTGGCACTCTGTGGCCACCCCGTTTGAGGCGTTAAGAGGGGGCAGCCACGGAGTGCTGCCCCTACAACTCAGGACTACTGGCATCAGGTTGATCGAAGCGAAAATAATGTAACCAAGCACGCCAATTGCGTGTCTTAAAGAATAGGTCGGGCTCTCCCTGGATATGAAGGGATAAGCCCGACCAAAGTTTTTTAACAGAAGGGGAAGAAGCATGAAAAGAGTTCTCGGAATCGCCTTCGCGCTACTTACGTTAGGGTTCGTCGTCCCGGCAGAAGCAAAAACAGCGGAAATTTCGCATGAAAGTGCAACAGTTGCCGCCAGTTCGGCACCGCAATGGCAACGGGATCGGTATGGCCGTGATCGTTATGACCGTTACGACCGGCGCCGGGCACGTACGGTGACGCGTTCGCGAGTCGTGCGATATGGCCGACGACTCTATCGTGAGACTTACGTCGTGAGGTACTACCCGAACGGCAGAGTCGATACCCAGTTAATCAGCCGCATGCGCATCAGCTAAGTGCGGTTGGCAGTGAAGTACAAGGAGGTCAAATGAAAGGCAAATACTTACGACGAATAGGCGGTCTGATCCTCACAGCGCTGCTGCTCACTGGCATCGCGTTCGCTTCCCCGAGCGATGTACAGGCGCAGGGTCGCCGGAGGGTCGTGATTGTCCGCCCAATCCGTCCGTTTGGTTTCGGCCCTTGGTGGGGCTATCCGTACGGTCCCTATGGATGGGGATACGGAAGCTACTACAGCAGGTACGTTTTTTATAACGGCGACGAGGCTGTGAATCAGGGCTACAACGACGGCTTTAAGACCGGAAGGGACGATGGCAAGAAGGCGAAGAGCTACGATCCCCAGCGCTCCCATTATTTCAGGGAGTCGGGGTTTGGAAACTTCGCTGAAACGTACCGTACTGGTTTCTCTCGTGGATACCAGGAAGGTTACCGGGCAGGCGGCAATGAGAGAACCCTTAAGGAAAGGGCCGGCTAAATAGTCGAAACGAAAAATGCCGCGGTGGCAACATCGCGGCATTTTTTGTGCTTAAGGTTCAACTTGTAGGGGTGGCACTCTGTGGCCACCCCCGTTTGAGGCGTTAAGAGGGGCAGCCACGGAGTGCTGCCCCTACAAATTAGACACGACCGCGTCACTGCAACAATTTCGCCTTGTCCAGAATGTCTTCGGGGCGGGCGCGCACCCAGTAGTTCTCGGTCAGGTTGATCCAGCGCACCGTGCCACTCGGGTCCACCAGAAACTCCGCCGGACGTGCGACGTCGCGACCACCCTCACCCGCATGCGCGTGCACCAAATCATAGCGACGAATCACGTCAGCGTTTCGATCAGAAAGAAACGTGAACGTGTAACCCGCACTCTTCAGCCAGTCGCGCGTCTCTTCCGGAGTATCCGCGCTGACTGCCACCGGACGAATACCCGCCTGATTGAAACGCGCCAAACTTTTTTCAATACTCCGCAACTCGGAGTTGCACGAAGGTCACCAGTAACCTCTGTAAAAAACCAGCAACACACCCTTCGGAGGTTTGCCTTCAATCGGCGTCGACATTAGTTCGTTTAGCGACACCTGCCTGCCGTTCGAGTCACTCAGCGTGAACTCCGGAACCTTCTGGCCCACGTGTGGCGCACCCGTGGAAGGCGGCAACCACCGGCCACCGATGAAGATCACGAAGACGAAGAACGCGAATATCGCAACGCCGAACACGCTCACGATCGACGTAAGAATTTTCGAGCGCGTCGGATGCGCCCGGTCACGCGCGAACCCGCGGCGTATCCCCAGCAACAAGAGAACCGCGGCCAGCAGAAACAGCAACAGGTTGGCCCAGGGAAAATCGCGCGTAACCGGAAAGCGCACGAAGAATGCGAAGTAACTGAAAGACGCAATCAGCGTCAGCAGAAAACCCGCCCACAGCGGCCAATTAAATCGTCGAGCGTTCATCGCAAACTCCCTACATGTCGATCATCGACTTGAACCCGCCGTAGACCATTCGCTTCGCGTCAAACGGCATCGCCGAACTCTCCATCATCTTCTTCATGCGCAGATCGCTCATAACCTTTGCGTTGACCTTGTCGCGATCCGCGCGTGACTTGAAGACGATAAACGAAAACAGGACGGTCTCGCCCGGTTTCAATTTGATGGTTTTAGTAAAGGGAGCACAAAACTTCACGTCGAGATCGTCGCCGACTGCTTCGACGTATTGCAGTGCTCCGTGCTCTTTCCAGATCTTTCCCGCTTTTTGCGAGATGCTACGGTAGAGTTTCAGGTTCTCCTCCGGCACGGGCACTACAAATCCATCAACATAGCTCATTCTTCTTCTCCTCGATCGATTACTCGGAATTGACCATCCACGGAATGCCGAAACGATCGACGCACATGCCGAAGCCCTTGGCCCAGAAAGTTGGACCGAACGGCATCTGCGTCGAACCGTTTGCCGCCAGCTTGTTGAAGATCTCTTCGCCCTTCGCGGAGTCCTTGAGCGAGATCGAAAGCGAGAAGCCTTGCGGTTTTGAGTAGTGATCCGGCGGCGCGTCGGAAGCCATTAATATGTCGTTGCCGATCGTAAAGCGCGCATGCATCACTTTGTCGCGCCACTCAGCCGGCACGTGCTCTTCCGACGGAGTGCCGGCGTGCTTCATCACCGCGTCGATTTTGGCGCCGAGAGTTTGTTCATAAAACTTCAGCGCCTCTTCACAAGTACCGTTGAACAACAGATAAGGATTTATTTCCATGATTTCTCTCCTTGAGCGATGGATAAATTACCAATGTTTTATACCGCGTCCGTACGCGACGAACGCGCAGAGCAATCCAGTTACCACCGGCGGGATCAACGCCGAAATTCCCTGCGGAAGCGAAACGACAACGGCGCCAATCATCATGATCGTCAAACCCAGCGCCGCGAGTGCTGTGAGGCCTTTGCGCGTGCGGAACAGGCCCGGCAGGATCAGTCCCAAGGCTCCAAGCACCTCACACACGCCGATGAACTTCATAAACAGATCGGAGAAGTGAATTGCATTCGGGGGCGCCTTGGCCTGCAAGAGTTCGGCCGGAAATATCAACTTCGTGCCACCCGCGAAAAGGAACAGCAGCGCCAACAATATTTGAATGATCCAAAGTAGTATGTTCATTGTCGTTTCCTTCTAAATGACACTAAGCGGAATCAAAAGACGGAGCGAGGAGTTTCTTAGATAAAGTCCCAGCCACAACAGACCACCCATGATTACGGGAAACACAATCGGAAATGCGCCTTCACCGGCGCGCACGTGCGTGGCCACGGCGCCTCCGAGAAAGCCCGTCAACAGAATCGCACCCAGTACAGAAGTCTTAGGAATCAGGTAAAGAATAGTACAGACGAGCAAAACGATTCCGATCGGAACGATTGCATTTTCAGAATATCCGAGTCGCGTAGTCGCTTCGACAACGGGCTCGGGCTTCACCAGCTTCATCGCGCCGTCAAGCAGGAGAAATAGTGCCGGCAGGCCGCTGACAATTCGTCCGGCCCAGAGAGTGCCCTTTGAGACGGGTGCCTGATCCATTTGCATGAGTTTGCTCCTCGTTTGTGGCCCTCAGGCCGGGAGGCCCAATATTTCCAGCACTGGTCTGATCTCGATCGTGCCGTGCCTGGCGACCGGAATGCGTTCGGCGATCTTCATCGCTTCGTCGAGATCGCGCGCGTCGACCAGGTAATAACCACCGAGTTGCTCGCGAGTTTCGGCAAACGGTCCATCCGTTACCAATCGCTTGCCCTCGCGCACACGAACGCTGGTCGCGGTTGCAGTCGGATGCAACGGGCCGGCTGAGAGATACTTCCCTTGCGCGCTCAGGTCCTGTGCGAGTTGGGCCGATTCCACATAGCAGTGTTCGCGTTCTGCCTCACTCAGCGAGTGTTCATCGAGATAAACCAGCAACATGTATTTCATCAGTCTCCACCTCCACCACCAAGTCGAACGAAGTGCTGCTGAATCGACACCTTCGCGGAAATTTTTCTATTATCAAACGTGCCTCCAAACGCCAATGTTGCTGTCGATGCGGTCTACCGGTCTGACTGGGGCCGCATTGTGGCCACTCTTATTCGTCAATTCGGCGACTTCGAACTGGCTGAAGACGCGGCGCAGGAAGCGTTCACCGCAGCCGTCGACCAGTGGCGCTCCGAGGGCGTTCCCGAATCGCCGAGCGCCTGGATCATTCAAACAGCCAAACACAAAGCCATCGATCGCCTGCGCCGGCAGACTCGGCTGAAAGAAAAACTGGAGACGCATCCGGAGTTCTTTCCCAGCGAGATCATCGATGAACCGACTTTCGATTACGGTGAAATCCCGGACGATCGTCTGCGCTTGATCTTCACTTGTTGCCATCCAGCGCTCGCACTCGAAGCGCAAGTCGCTCTCACGTTGCGCACGCTCGGTGGACTGCAAACTGACGAAATCGCGCGGGCGTTTCTGGTTCCAGCGACTACGATGGCCCAGCGTCTCGTTCGCGCCAAGCGAAAGATTCGCGACGCCGGCATTCCGTTCACTGTTCCTGACACGAGCGACATGCCGGCGCGTCTCGATGCGGTGTTGACAGCGATCTACTTGATCTTCACCGAAGGCTACGCCGCAACGCGAGGCCAGCCGCTGATCAGGGCAGATCTCTGCGCAGAAGCGATTCGTCTCGGCCGGCTAGTCAGAACGTTGCTCGAGCCGCATCCGCCGGCGGAAGCTACTGCGCTGGTGGCATTGATGTTACTGCACGATTCACGGCGCGAAGCCCGGCTCGACGAAGCGGGCGATCTGGTGGTGCTTGAAGAACAAGATCGCGGCCGGTGGAACAAGGAACAGATCGCCGAGGCGTTAACTCTGGTTAATGAAGCGTTGAGCGGCACGCCTGGTCCATTCGCGCTCGAAGCAGCAATATCGGCTGAGCACTGTAAAGCCGCGCGCGCGGAGGATACAAATTGGGCACAGATCGTCGCCCTTTACGACGTGCTGCACCAATTGTTGCCTTCGCCGGTGGTGGCCTTGAATCGCGCTGTTGCGATCGCGATGGCGCGTGGACCACAAGCAGGCTTAACGATAATCAACGAAATCGCCGCGTCGGGCGAGCTAGACGACTATCACCTGCTATATGCGGCACGCGCCGACATGTTGCGCCGGCTCGGAGCCAACGCGGAGGCCGCTGAAAGCTACGAACTCGCACTCAGTCTCGCAACCAACGATAGTGAACGCCGCTTTCTTGAACGCCGCCTCCGCGAGGTCCGTTCTCCCGCGTCGTAGTCTCCGTGTTTCTCTGTGTCCTCTGTGTCTCCGTGGTGTTCTTCTTCCACAGGCATTAACCACAGAGGCACAGAGGTCACAGAGGTACACAGAGAAGAGCGTAAACGAGACGAAGCGATTCGTATTCTCAGGCGCTGGCGCCGTGAGCGGCGGCGAGCCGCTTGTTCATCTCTTCCTCAGTGACGTCTTCCTTGTGCGTCGCGACGGTCCAGACGTGCCCAAACGGATCCGTCAAAGTTCCGGAACGATCTCCGTAAAACTGATCCTGCAACGCCTTCACCTCGGTGCCCCCCGCAGCGATGGCTCGCTTGTAGATCGTGTCCACATCCTCAACGTAAATCATGATGCTCACCGGCGTGCCGCCGAGTGATTTCGGTGAACGGTAACCCATCTCCGGTTGTTCGTCGGCCAGCATGATTGGCGAGTCGCCAATCTTGATCTCGGCATGACCGATCTTTCCACCGTGGTCCATGCGAAACAGCTCGACCGCGCCAAACGCTTTCTTGTAGTAGTCGAGCGCGTCAGCGGCTCCGCTAATGATCAGGTACGGTGTTACAGAATGATATCCCTCAGGTATTGGCTTTACGTTTGCCATCAGCATCCCCTTTCGTTGTTTGAGTCCTATTTCAACAGTTTCTTTTTGTCGAGAAAGGCTATCACCGCTGCGTTAAATTCCTTTGGCCTGTCCATGAACAGAAAATGACTCACACCTTCCCACATCTGAAATTCCAGATCGGGTGCGAGACTGTGCAAAAACTGTTCGGTGTCGGCCTGCCAGTACGGTGATTTTCCGAGAATTGCCAGAACCGGAACGTTGATTTTGTCGGGCGCATAGAGCGAATCATCAGCCATCGCTTCCATCGAGCTCACGAGCACATATTGCGGAGTGTTTAAAAATGAACTCCTGATCCGCTCCTTGTCGGCTTCTGCAAGCGTGTTGCTCATCGCGGCAAACATCTGTGCTCCCGCTTGCTTGTAGCCTGGCCCACGCAACGGAGCCATAAACTGCTCGCGCTGCTCTTTAGTGCCGTATGGTCTTAAGGCGCCGTCAACGATCACGAGCGCCAGCGTTTTCTGCGGATACTTGCGATAGAACTGCCTCACTACCGGCGTGCCCATGCTGTGGCCTACGAGCACTGCTCGTTCGACCCCTGCATCTTTCAGCACGGCATCAATCGCCGCCGCAAACAGATCCATGTTGTAGTTGATCTGCGGCTTGTCACTCTGGCCGTGGCCGGGAAGATCGAGAGCGATCACTCGCGCCCGCTTCGACAACTCGGGAATATGATCGCTCCACAGCTCCAGATTACAGGTCCAGCAATGAACCAGCACCAGCGCTTCTTTGCCCTTGCCGTAACTCTTGTAGTGAATTTTGGTTGAATCGAGCTTCGCGTACTTCGACTCGCCATCTTGTTGGGCTGAGACTAACGACGCATTCAACAGCGTCAGTACGAATAAAACTGAGATGAGTTTGAGGTTCCTGGCCATTTAGACATTCCTTTCCCGCGTGATCAGCGCCAGCGTCATATCATCGGTAAGAGGGCGTGGAGCGGCGAAGTCCTGCACGGCGCCTAATACTGAAAAGAGCACCGCTTCGGCGGAACCGCCGTGCGCACGTCGAAATTCAGCTTCCAGACGCCGGCTGCCGAACTCCTGATCTGCCTCGTTGAACGATTCCAGAATTCCGTCGGAACAGACCAGCACTGCATCGGCCAAGTGCAATTGCACTGTGCCGTAATCAAATTTTGCCGCCGGCACAACACCGAGCACTGGTCCACCTTCGGAAAGATTCTCGAGCGCGCCGTCAGCCCGCAGCAGCAACGCCGGTGGATGACCCGCGCTGCAATAATCAAGTGTTCCCGAATCCGCGTTGAGACGCGCAACAAAGAGGCTGCTCAACGGCGCCACGGAAGACAAGAGCGCGAAATCGCGGTTCACACCCGCGACGATCTTTTCGGGCCCGCTGTTCTCAGCGGTGTGCGTGCGGATCAGTGCGGCAAGATGACTGACCCACATTCCTGCTGCCAGCCCCTTGCCGCCTATGTCGCCGAGCGCGAGCACTACGCCTTCGTTAGTTTCTTCGATCGTGAAAAAGTCACCCGGCAGGTGCCGCACAGCGAAGATCTCGCTGGCGATGTCGAAAGGTCCGAAATGCACCAGACTCGGCGCACACAAACGCCGATGCACCTGCGCGGCTTCAAAGATTGCGGTGTGCAATTCCGCGTGCTGCTGCTGAAGCGCGTCGAGCTTTGTTTCGAGTTCGCGTAACTGGACCCGCTCGCTGCACGGTTGTGGAACTGGAACGCGCGTCGCGACGGCGCGTTTGGGAGACAGCGCTGCTGTAAGTGCTGTTGCAGTCATAACGTGTTAACCCTTTGAGATCTGAGATCGCAGATCTGAGATCTCAAAAATTACCCAACAAACTTGTAACCACTGCCATGAACGGTAAGTATGAAACGAGGCTCTTCAGGATTTGGTTCGAGCTTTTGCCGGAGATGAACGATGTGGGTATCAACCGTGCGCGTGCTCGGATAGTTTTCGTATCCCCACACCGCATCCAGCAGCCGATCTCGACTCAACGTTTCTACCGGATGCGCAATGAAATAAGCCAGCAGCGCAAACTCCTTCGACGAAAGATCGATCAGTTCGCCGCTGCGCCGTACTTCATTGCTCCGAATGTTCACCTCGATGTCGCTGAAACGATAAATTTCTGTCGCCGGCGCCGGTGCTGAAGCACGTCTTAACACGGCCTTGACGCGCGCCATCAGCTCGCGTATCGAAAACGGTTTGGTTACATAATCGTCAGCGCCCAACTCCAACCCGACAACCTTGTCGATCTCCTGGCCACGCGCCGTCAGCATGATGATCGGCACTGATGGCCGTTTGGCTTTCAACTGTTTGCAAACATCGAGACCGCTCATGCGCGGCATCATCACGTCCAGCACCACCAGGTCAGGCGAGTCGTTCAGGGCGCGATCGAGGCCAGTCACGCCATCTTCCGCGCTGATCACTTCGTAGCCTTCATACTCGAAGTTGTCGCGCAGACCGGCAACCATCGCGGGTTCATCTTCGACGATGAGGATCTTGCTTTTCATACGATCGCTCCTACGCAGCTCCCCCAGTGCCCGCTTGAGCACCGGCCAGCGGCAACGACAACGTGAATCTGCTGCCTCGTCCGGGCGTGCTTTCGACCTCGACTTCCCCGCCGTGAGCCTGAGTGATGTGGCGCACCAGTGACAAACCGAGACCGCTGCCCTTCGTGTTGTGCACCAGCGGATCGCACGTGCGGTAGAACTTCTCGAAGATCCGCGACTGTTCGTGACGCTCAATGCCAATGCCGCGATCGCTCACTTCGAGCTTCAGCACACTCTGCTCGCGATACAACTTCACGCCCAGGAATTTTTCGTTGTCGGAATATTTCAGTGCATTATTGACCAGATTGACAAGTGCGCGCGCGATCGCTTCGCGATCGACGCGCACTTTCGGCAAGCTGGGTTCGATCTGCTCTTCCAGCGCGAAGCCCTGTTGTTCGATCTGGAAGCGATACGAGTCGAGCGTGTTTCGTACCAGTTCGGCGATGTCGGTTTCCTTAAAGTCGTACTCCTTGCGGCCGGCTTCAATTCGCGAGAAGTCGAGGATGTTGTTTATCAGCGCCGTCAAACGCTCGCTCTCCTTGCGAATGATGCTGTAGTACTCGTGCTTCTTCGCGTCAGTGGTGATGCGGCCGAGCTCGAGTGTTTCGGCGTAGAGTCGAATCAAAGCGAGCGGCGTTCGCAGTTCGTGAGAAACGTTTGAGACGAAGTCTGACTTGAGTCTCGCGAGCGCGACCTGTTTGTTTACGCTGCGATACGTCAGCACGAGTCCGCCGATCATTAAAACCGACAAGACACCGAGAATGAGAAAACTCTGGAAGACCCATCTGCGGCTGATTGCTTCCGCTGTTGTTCCCTGAAACTTGATACCGAGCGAAAGGCCGCGAAAAGGCTCGTCGAGATTGTGCGAAACTTCCGGTTTGCCCGTGCCCCATGTTGACGAGTTGATGAACTCGCGATAACCCTCGCCGGATCCCGCGTCCGCTAGATAGACCATCATGGTCAGGCGCTCGTCCTGATGACCGCCGCCCTCCTCGACATCCTGCGGGCTTAACTCATGAAGCATGTCGGCGACTCCCGCCTCATCCTTGTTACTGAGTTTCTTGGAGATGATGTCGTCGAGTATCGCTGGAAAGTAGGTCTCTTTCAGGTAATTTGAATCCAGACTTGCTCCGCCGAGCACGAGTCGATCTTTTGGCAGTTGCGGAAAAGTGAAGAAGGCTGTGGTGCTGTAAGCTGGACGACTACCGCTATCCGCTTCGCCGCTAAACCAGGTGACGCGTTTGGTTTTCTTGTTTATCTGTTCGACCATGCTGCGGCCTTCCATGCCGAACCAGCCGCCGTACATTTTCATCAGGCGCTCACGTTCCGGCTCGCTGACGTTTGCCTGCGATTCGATCATGAGACCCTTTTCACCTTTGTCGGCGTCGTAAATGAACACGTGGGAGAACAACGGGTTTTGCGCGAGAATGGCGTCGAGTTGTTTGCGTTTGTCTGCCTCGCTATCGTTGTCATTCGGAAACTGATCCCGCGTTTGTTGAATGATCGCGTTGGTCTTCTGGTTGATCTTCTTCTCCGAGATCGAAAGGATGTACTGGAAGTCGCGGTGGATCAGTGCTTCGACTTTCTTGTCGCGTTGAATTGATTTGACGTGTTGGAAGTTGACGTAGATGAGAGTCAGCGCGGGCAGCACCACTGCCAGGCCGAGTGTCAGAAAAAGCCGTGAGCGAGTGTTACCGCCTAAGAGTCTGTTTCTCTTCGACCTCATGCCAGTCTCCGCGAGATGTTGCACAGCGGGCGAAGAATACGTCCAACCCCGCCGGGCTGTGTCAAGGGCAGGTAAAAATTTGTTAAGAGTTGTGAATTCTAGCAAGTAAGGGCTCAGGCGCCGAAGGCGCGCGACTCACATACGCTCGCTCGCCTCCGCTCATGGCGGTGAGCGCCGAAGGCGCGGAACAAGGTAGCCAGGGGCAAGTGCGCAGCGCAGCGGAGCACGCCGCCCCTGGATCGTTCAGAGCAAAGAAGCAGCCCGGAACGGGGCGGCAGACATCCGCGCGCTACCGTTCTGTCGGCCCTCCGGGCCTAAAATCATTTTCTCAATGATCCACGGGCCGGGCTTGCCCCTTGGCGCGCCTTCGGCGCTCGGGCCGCGAATATGAACCCGAGCGTGTTGTTACGAACCCGCAGGAGTGATATAAACGCGCCATCGTTTCAACCCGAGTTCTCCGCAGCCCCTACTGCAAAGCAGACAGCTTTGCTTCAACAAAGGAGAGAAGAGCATGCTTAGCTTTATCTGGTGGTTGATCATTGGGTTAATCGCTGGTGCTATTGCGCGCCTGATTATGCCGGGCCGAGATCCGATGAGTTGGGTGGCGACGATGCTGCTCGGAATCGTCGGCTCCATCGTCGGCGGCCTGATTAGCTGGGCCATCTGGGGCGCCGACACTGCGCGGACTGGCATTCGTCCCGCAGGTCTGCTGCTTTCGATCATCGGCGCGATCATCGTACTCTGGATTTGGCGCATGATCAGAGGCCGCAGCACGGTCTAGCAAGCGAGCGCGCCGCACGCCGCCTCCGGACCGCAGAGAGAAGCGAAGTAGCCCGGCAACGGGCGGCAGCCGTGTAATTCGTTACGATCGTTAGTGCCTGAACTGCCGGACATCACTGTTTACATCGAAGCTCTCGAGCAGCGAATTCAAGGCACTACGCTTCAACGCGTCCGGATCGCGAGTCCGTTTCTGCTGCGCACGGCTGTGCCGCCACTCGCGAGTGTGGAAGGCAGGAAAGTCACTCGTCTGCGGCGCCTTGGTAAACGGATCTGCATCGGTGTCGAAGGAGATCTCTGGCTCGTTCTGCACCTCATGATCGCGGGGCGGCTGCACTGGTACGAGGATCGCGCGAAAGCTGCGAAGGCGCGTGGCGTGGCGACGTTTGAGTTCAGCAGTGGAACTCTGACGTTAACGGAAGCCGGCACGCAGAAGCGCGCGTCGCTGCACGTGGTTGAAGGCGAGGCTGGACTCGAACGTCTCGATCCGGGTGGCCTCGAAGTCTTCGACGCGACCGAGGAGCAGTTCGCGGCGGCACTGCGGGCCACGAACCACACGTTGAAGCGTGCGCTCACTGATCCACGAATTCTGAGTGGCATCGGTAACGCTTACTCCGATGAAATTCTCTTCACCGCGCAGCTCTCACCGTTCGCGCTGACTCAGAAGCTTACTCCTGACGAGACCGCGCGGCTCTTCTCTGCGGTCAAAGCATCGTTAACGGACTGGATTGAACGTTTGCGTTCCGAGTATCGCGATCGGTTTCCGGAGAAGGTGACCGCCTTCCGTCCCGACATGGCGACCCACGGAAAGTATGGGCAGGCATGTCCGCGTTGTGGGAGCAAGATTCAGCGGATTCGTTATGGATCAAATGAAACGAATTACTGTCCAACGTGCCAGACCGGCGGCAAACTCCTTGCGGATCGCGCCTTGTCGCGTCTCCTGAAAGACGACTGGCCCCGCACGCCCGAGGAACTCGAGAACCTCACGAAGAGTTGAGCCACACATTTACACAAAATGCACGGATCTAAATCTACGGGGTCTGGAATTCGATCTGTGCAACCCGTGGCTTGTACAGTTCGTCACTGCCTACATCAAACACTCGATTCAAACGCGCGCGGTAGTTTTCAAACGAAAACTGGGCGCTCAATTGCAACAGTTGCTCCTCGGAAAACTTCTCGCGCAGACGTGCGTAAAGTTCATCGGAAATATTTGCAGGCGTTTCCACCATCGCATCCGCCAGCTCGATCACGAGCAGCTCGTCACGCGAGAACGGAGACAAGTCGCCACGCGCGAGCGCGAGCAATTTCTCATCACTCAGTCCTGCTTTTCTGCCAACGGCAGAATTGATGTCCAATCAGAACGGACAGCCGATGCGCGCCGCCGTGCGCACTTTCCCTAACTGAATAAAACGCAGCGAGACGCGCCGCTTCGCGCCGAGCCCGGCTTCCATCCCAATACTGCCCCACACCATACCCGGCACCCGCATCTGCTGCTTCACCGGCGTCAGATCTTTGCCAAACATCTTGCGCATCGTGCTGTAGAACCAGCGCAGGTGCCACGGCGCTTCGTTCTTTTCTAAACCCTTGATCCGGTTCATCAAACTCTTTCCTTATGATTTCTGTTTTTCCTCCGACCCAGCCAGATGCCTCGTCGTCTGTTCAGTCACGCTGAAATCAGCGGGAATAAACTCGTTCGCATCCGCCGGTCCCAAACTGCGCGCCTCCTTCGTCGTACCGTCCAGCGACTTGGTCTGCTGTTCTTCTCGCTCCTGAATCTCCACCATACGCTTACTCACCACCAGGCCATTAATCATCAGCGCCACCCCAACAAAGAACGGAATCACTCCCGCAACCCACAAGCGACTGATGATCTGCGCCGCTTGCGGCGAAACACTCCCCAGCAGTCCCTGCATGAACACAAACAGAAAAATCGCCAGACCAATCCCGATACTGCTCGTAATTACGCCCGCTTTGATTTCGTTATAACGCTTCACCGCAGGCGTGATGCCCATCTGCCGCTCCAACTCGCGCTTGCGCAACTCCGCGGCTTGTCCCGATCTGAACATCTCAGCCAGCCAGGTGTCGTTCCAGTCAAACTTCTTTATGACCTCTGGACTGTCGAGTGCCTGACGGACCGCCTCCAGGTTGGCCCCGCAAAACTTGCAGAACCTCATCTCGTCGCTTTGGGTTGAACTACAACGCGGACACAACATAAGCAGCTCCTGTCTGTTGGTGACTGAACAATACGACAATTCTACGACCTTCGTTCTTGTTCCTGAAAACCTGAGTTGGTATCGTGTCGTAGTTTTCCAGCAATGCAAGCTGTTCCCGTCGAGACCATCGCCCATTATCGAATCATCGAGCCCATCGGCGCCGGTGGTATGGGCGCAGTCTACAAGGCTTATGACAACAAGCTGCAACGCATCGTCGCCCTGAAAGTGCTGCCGCCCGAGTACGTCTCGCAACTGGACCGCCGCCGCCGTTTCTTTCAGGAAGCTCGCGCCGCCTCACGCCTGACGCATCCACACATACTAACTGTTTATGAAGTGGGTGAAGACGATGGGAAGCCTTATATCGCGATGGAGTACATCGAAGGCGAGACGCTACGACAAAAGATCAAAGCAAACACCTTGCAACTCAAACAGGCGATCGAGATCGCAATCCAGATCGCTGCCGGACTAGCACGCGCCCACGAACTCGGTATCATTCATCGCGACCTGAAGCCCGAGAATTTGATGTTGAGCCGCGACGGTTACGCGAAGATTCTCGATTTCGGTCTCGCCAAACTCGTCGCCGAACGCGATCGGGCGCTCGTTGCCGACAGCGAACAAAAAACTCTCATCCGCGGCGTCCAAACTGAGTCCGGCACGTTGATGGGAACGGTCAACTACATGGCGCCGGAACAGTTGTTGGGCCAACGAGTCGATCGCCGTTGCGACGTGTTTTCGTTTGGCGTCGTTTTGTGCGAAATGCTGACGGGGACGGCGCCGTTCGTTCACGACAATCGCATCGACACGATGCACGCGATTCTGCATCGCGCGCCCCAGTTTCCCGGCGACGGCCGCTCGCAGCTCCCAGCCGATCTGCAACGCATCCTGACTAAAGCGCTCGCCAAGACCCCGAAGGAGCGCTATCAAACTGTCGACGAACTCGCTGCCGAACTGAAGCAAATCAAACGCGACCTCGACCTCGGCAAAACGCTCCCCGTTGCCTCAGCCACGCGGTTAGTGTTGAAACACATCGCACCCGGAACGCGCGCGATCGACTACGAAAAAGAACTCAACGAAGCGCAGTTCAAAGCGGTAACCACCACCGAAGGACCACTCTTGATCGTCGCCGGCGCGGGCACCGGCAAGACGCGCACGCTGGTCTATCGCGTGGCGCGCCTCGTCGAGATGGGTGTGAAGCCGGAGTCGATTCTGTTGCTCACATTTACCCGCCGCGCGTCAGCCAGCATGTTGAGTCGCGCCGCTGCGCTTGCCGATGCGCGTTGCCAACGTGTTGCCGGCGGCACGTTTCACTCGTTGGGTCACGCAGTGCTGCGCCGCTTTGCCGATCAAGCCGGCGTCGCAAAAAACTTCACTGTTCTGGACCAGAGCGACACTGAGGATCTGATCGATCTCTTGCGCCGGCAGATCCGGCTCACAAGAGAGCGCCACTTCCCGCGCAAACGAACCATCGCCGCGATCTTCAGCATGATGGTCAACAAGGTGCAGTCGCTCAAACAGGTCCTGAACCACGAATATCCGCAGTTCATCGACGAGCGGCGCAATCTCGAAACGCTGTTCAAGTCGTTCGAAGAGTTCAAACGCACCCGTCACATGCTCACTTACGACGACCTGCTCGTCCGTTTGCGTGAAGCGCTCGAAAACAGCGCGACGATGCGCGAGCAACTTTCGGATCAGTATCGCTACATCATGGTCGACGAGTACCAGGACACGAACAAGCTTCAGGCGCAGATCGTGAAGCTGATGACGGCGCGTCATGACAACGTTGCGGTGGTGGGCGACGAGTTTCAATCGATCTACTCGTTTCGCGGTGCGAGCCATCGAAACATGCTCGAGTTTCCCAAGCTGTTTCCGAAGTCGCAGATCATCAAACTGGAAGAGAACTTTCGCAGCACGCAGCCGATTCTTGACGTGGCGAATGCGATCATCGCCGACGTTAAAGAAAGTTACAAGAAGCGGCTCTATTCGCGGATAGAAGGCGGACAGCCGCCGGTCGTCGTGAGTGCTCGCGACGAGAACGAGCAGTCGCGCTTCGTCGCGCAACGTATCGCGGAGTTACGCGACGGAGGCGTGCCGCCGGCTGAGATTGCCGTGCTGTTTCGTTCGAGTTCGCATTCGTTCGATCTCGAGATCGAACTCGGCAAACATGGAATTCCGTTTCGGAAGTTTGGGGGGATGAGGTTTGCCGAGTCGGCGCACATCAAGGACGCGCTCGCGTTTCTGCGCGTGGTCGTCAAACCTTCCGACACCTTGTCATGGTTCCGCGCGCTGAAGCTGATCGATCACATCGGCGACGCGACCGTCTATCAAATACTCGAGCATCTTGGCGTCGAACAGAAAGAGTTTCGCTCGGCACGGAGCAAGGCGGGATTGTTCAAGAAGCTGCATCGCTTCCCTGCCCGGCCCGCGTACAAGGCTCAACTGGTGCGCCTGGCGCGCGTGTTGTCCACCGTCGTCGAAAGCAACACGCCGAACGAGCAACTTTCCACAGTGCTGCGCTTTTACCGGCCGCTGTTGAAAAACAAGTACGACGACGTGCAGCGACGCGGTCGTGACCTCGAACACTTGCAATCGATCGCCAAGCGCTACAAGACTGCGGCCAAGCTGCTTGACGACGTAGCGCTCGATCCGACTGAACTGGTCCAGGGCAACACCACGCGCCGCACGAGTGGCTTCGTGACGCTCTCGACTGTTCATTCAGCAAAAGGCCTCGAATGGGACAACGTCTTTATGATCTGGATGACGGATGGCTGGTTTCCGGCGAACCGGTTTCAGGATGAGTTTGACGATCTGGAGGAAGAGCGGCGGTTGCTTTACGTCGCGACTACGCGCGCAAGACGAGACCTGCATTTCGTCTATCCCGCGGTGAACGTTTATGCCGGGCCGGAGACAGACGGCGTACCAACTCTTTCACGCTTCCTGGAGCCGATTCCGCCTTCAGTGCTGCCGCACGCAGAACTGTCTTTCTGAGCCGCAAAGTGACGCCAGAGTCGCAAAAAGTTTAATCCTGTAAATTCTGCAATCCTGTCCACACTGATGGTAAACTGTCCGCCCGTTAACCCGGACTACACGGATACGATGACTCTCGGCACTGAATGGCTCATCGACGCAAGCGGCTGCGACGCAGACGCACTTGCCGACATCGAGCGCCTCCGCGCAGTTTTCAATCGCGTCATACACGATCTCGATCTTCACGTCGTTGGCGAGATCGCGTGGGCCAAGTTTTCCGCACCCGGCGGCGTGAGCGGACTCGCCCTGCTGTCTGAATCGCATCTCACCTGTCACACGTATCCTGAATTTCGCGCCGCCACTTTCAATCTTTACTGCTGCCGCAAACGCACGGCGTGGCCTTGGGAAAAGATGCTGCAAGAGATGCTCGGCGCAACGAAAGTTCACGTCCACGTCTTCGCACGAACGCTCCACGAACGCACGGCTGCACTCGAGGAGGCCGGAGCGCCCCGATGAGTGTACTCGTCGCGAACTGCCCGTCGTGTGGCGGACCCGTCGAATTCAAGAGTGGACAATCAATCGTCGTCATTTGCAGTTACTGCCGCTCCGCGGTCGCACGCACAGATCGCGAGCTGAAAGACCTCGGCAAGGTTGCTGAACTGGTCGAAACTGGTTCCCCGCTCGATGTTGGCCTGCGCGGCAAGTGGCGAGATCAACCATTCGAACTCACCGGACGCGCACAACTCGGTCACGAAATGGGCGGCCAGTGGGACGAGTGGTATGCAACGTTTTCCAACGGCTGGCTCGGGTGGCTCGCCGAGGCGCAAGGCCGGTTCTATTTAACCTTTCAACACCCGATTCCTGAAGGCGTTCAGGTCCCCTCGTTCGATCAACTGCAACTCGGACAAACGATTGCCGGCTTGCCGTGGCCCGCGCCGCTGATGGTCGCGGAGACGGGACGCGCCACTTCGCGCGGTGCGAAGGGCGAGATTCCTTACCTGCTCACGCCCGGTGACACTTACTTTTACGCCGATCTTTCCGGCGCCGATCGCGCTTTCGGCACGCTCGATTACAACGAATCACCGCCCCTCGTCTTTCTTGGCAACGAAGTCACGCTCGCCGAACTCGGCATCACCACAACACGCGCCCCTGAACGTGACGAACGCCGCGTCGGCGCCGCGCAAGTAAGCTGTCCACACTGCGGTGGTCCGCTCGAACTTCGCGCGCCCGACAAGACAGAACGAGTCACCTGTCCCAACTGCAACTCGCTGCTCGACGTAAACCAGGGACAACTTCAGTTTCTGAAGTCGCTGGAGCCGCCTTCGTTTCAACCACTCATTCCACTCGGTTCAACCGGCGATGTGCCCGAAGGAAAGATGACGGTCATCGGTGCGATGCAGCGTAGCGTGACGATCGATGGCGTTCAATATTTCTGGAGCGAGTATCTTCTCTACAATCCGCAGATCGGATTTCGTTGGCTGGTCGACAGTGATGACCACTGGAACTATGTTCGCGCCGTGCCGCCGGGCGAGGTAAGCGAGTCGGCGAAGTACGCCTATTACCAGGATAAGAATTACCGCATCTTTCAGGATGCCGAGGCGCGTGTCGAATGTGTGCTGGGCGAGTTTTACTGGAAGGTTGAAGCGGGCGAGCAGGTGCGCGGCGTCGATTACGTAGCGCCGCCCTACATGCTCTCGAAGGAAGAGTCGAAAGTTTACATTTCGGATCCGGAGGAACCTTCAGGAAAGAGACGCGTCGCGGGTGAGATCAACTGGTCGCTGGGAACGTACCTGACCGTGCCGCAGATCGAGAAGGCATTCTCAGTGAAAGATCTGCCGCGCCCGTCGAACATCGCACCGAACCAGCCTTACAAGCACAAGTGGATTTACAAGTACTGGATCGGTTTTGTCGTCTTGCTGTTGCTGGCGGGTTTCATCGCGCTGGTAACTTCTGGTTCGACTCGGGAGGTGTTTGCCCAGACAGTCACCTTTCAGCCGCTGCCAAATGAAGACGGCACCCAGGTCTTCTTTAGTCAGCCTTTTGAACTCGCCGGTCGCCGCAACATCAAGATCATTGGTGAATCGCCGCTGCAGAACACGTGGGTCTATCTCGAAGGTGATTTGATCAACGATGAAACGGGCGTGGTCCAGTCATTTCCGATCGATATCTCTTATTACCAGGGCGTCGAGGATGGCGAAGCGTGGACGGAAGGCGCCCAAACTGAGTCGGCCTACACGTCGGCGATGCCGGCCGGCAGATACATTCTCAGGCTCGAAGGACAATGGGAACGTTGGCAGCAACCGGCAACGGTGGCGATCAGGATCGAACAGAACGTGACGCACGGTTTCAATCTGCTGGCGGCGCTGATCGTGATATCGATAGGTCCGGTTCTGATGGTCATTTATCACATCAGTTTTGAGCGGCGACGTTGGTCCGAGAGCATGTTCAGCGAAAGCGGCTCGGGTGACGATGATGATGATGATTAGGTTGGAAGGAATCAGATGCTAAAAACACTCTACACAATTTTTGGTGTCGGCGTAGTGACCTTGTACAGCGTCGCCGCGATGCTTGGCTGGGAGATTAGCGGTGGCTCGCGCCGGCAGTTGCCGCCTGACGCGCGGCAGAATGGTTATCGCTCGTTCCACTTCTGGCACTACGGCTTGCACGGAGGAAAATGATGCTAATCAATTCAATCGTTGGCTTAGTGGTATCACTCGAAACACTCATGCCGGTGCTCGTCACGACGCTGGTTTTTGTCTTGCTGGGCCTCATCATCTTTGCGTTAGCGTTTTTCGTAATCGCAAAGGTAACGCCATTCTCGGTACGCAAGGAGATTGAAGAGGATCAGAACATCGCGTTGGCTGTAGTGATAGCTTCGGTAATTCTCGGCAGCGCGCTAATCATCGCCGCCGCCATCCACGGCTGACACGCTTCGAATCTCTGTGTCTCTGTGCCTCTGTGGTTAATGATTCGAGAAACACACCACCACAGAGGCACAGAGACAAGAGTTTTGTTATGCATTTCCTTCCCCAAGCGACATGAAACGCCCGCCGCTACTCTTTCTTAACGTTCTCATTGTCGCGACCTGCGGTTTGATTTATGAACTTCTGGCGGGCACGCTCGCGAGTTACGTACTCGGCGACTCAGTTACTCAGTTTTCACTGATCATCGGCATCTACCTCTTCGCCATGGGCGTCGGCTCATGGCTCTCACGCTTCATCGAAACAGGTCTCGCGCGACGCTTCGTCGATATCGAACTGGCGGTCGCCATACTCGGCGGTTTTTCGGCGCCACTGTTGTTTCTGAGCTTCGCGCGCGTCAGTTACTTCTACGCGGTGCTCTATTTCATTGTGTTCGCGATTGGCGTTTTTGTCGGACTCGAGATTCCGCTGCTGCTGCGCATACTCAAGGACGAGGTGGAGTTCAAAGAGCTCGTTTCACGAGTGCTGGCGTTTGATTACATCGGCGCGTTGCTCGCGTCGATCCTGTTTCCGATTCTCTTCGTGCCGAAGCTGGGTTTGGTTAGAACATCGCTGATATTTGGTATGTTGAACGCCGGCGTGGCGTTGTGGGGCACGTGGTTGTTACGGCCGTTGATTAAAGGACGCATCACGGGGCTGCGCGTACGTTCGATCGTCGTGCTGGTGCTGTTGCTGGTGGCACTCGTGAAGGCCAACACGCTCACGTCCCTCGCGGAAGACGAAATGTTTGCTGACGAGATCGTCTACGCGAAAGACACGCCGTACCAGCGGATTGTGATCACGCGCGGGCGCGCGGGCTTTCAGTTGTTCTTGAATGGAAACTTGCAGTTCAGTTCGACGGATGAGTACCGCTATCACGAAGCGCTGGTGCATCCGGCGATGTTGCTGGCGAACAATCCACGGCGCGTCCTCGTGCTTGGCGGTGGCGATGGGCTCGCGTTGCGTGAGATTCTGAAGTATCCGTCAGTCGAACGAATCACGCTCGTGGATCTCGATCCAGACATGACGCGGCTCTCGACTCGTTTTCCGTTGCTGGCGGAATTGAACAAGCATTCGTTCGAAAACCCGCGCGTGCAAGTAATCAACGAAGACGCGTTCATCTGGCTCGAGCGGACCACTGACGAGCCGTACGACGCCGCAATCGTTGACTTCCCCGATCCGAACTCGTTTTCACTCGGCAAGCTCTACACCACCCGCTTTTATCGCCTGTTGCGCAATCGAGTGACAGAAACCGCCGGTGTAAGTGTGCAGGCCACCTCGCCGATGTTTGCGCGAAATTCGTACTGGTGCATCGTGCGCACGCTCGAGGCGGCCGGGTTTGTAGTCAAGCCGTATTACACGGCGGTGCCGAGTTTTGGGCTTTGGGGATTCGCCCTCGCACGCTCGTCACCATTCGAGATTCCAGCAAAACCTCCGGACGGTCTGCGCTTTCTCGACGAGCAGACGCTCGCGGCGATGTTCAGGCTCTCGAAGGATATTGAGCCGGTGCCCGTAGAGATCAACCGTTTGGACAATCAAGCGCTGGTTCGTTATTACGAAGGCGAGTGGAAAAGATTTGAATAATGAATCGCCGTGAGATCCTTGCTGCCTTCCTTGGCTTGCCGGTGGCGCTCGCCGCGTGCCGAGAAAGCAAAACGCCGTCGCTGCCACCGGGCGAGATCGTCGGCGCGTCGGATATCTTCGGTCATCGATTGCGCGACGGCTTGCGCGTCGACGTGCCGAGCGATGCGTGGTCTGATGTTCCGGTCGTGATCGTTGGTGGTGGTGTCGCCGGTCTCACCGCGGCGTGGCACTTACAGAGATCGGGATTCGAAGATTTCGTTTTACTTGAGCTGGAACAAGCACCCGGCGGCACTGCGCGCTCTGGTTCGAATCGCGTCATCTCCTTTCCGTGGGGTGCGCACTACATTCCCGCCCCGATGAAAGAAAACACCGCGCTCATTTCACTGCTCGACGAAATGGGCGTCGTCGAAGGCAAAGACAAAGAGGGCGAACCGATCATCGCCGAACAGTTTCTCTGTCGCGATCCGGAGGAGCGGCTTTTTTACAAAGGCAGATGGTACGAGGGACTCTACCTGCACGCCGGCGCGAATTCCGATGATCAGCAACAACTGGAAAAGTTCAACGCGGAGATCAATCGCTGGGTCGCCTGGCGCGATCCAAAAGGCCGGCGCGCCTTCACGCTGCCCGTTTCAGCATGTTCAGACGATGCGGAAGTCACGGCGCTCGATCGCTTGTCGATGGCCGAGTGGATGAATCAACGCGGCTTCGTGAGTCCGCGGCTCCGCTGGTACGTGAACTATGCGTGTCGTGACGACTACGGCATGACGCTCGAACAGACGAGCGCGTGGGCCGGCCTGTTTTACTTCTGTGCTCGCGTGCTGAGACCGAATGTCGAATCCCAATCGCTGATCACATGGCCCGAAGGCAACGGCCGCCTCGTCAATCATCTTTACGATAAAACCAGATCGCGCATCCAGCTCGACCGCGCCGCGATAGAACTCATCCCTACTTCAACCGGCTGCGACCTGGTTACTCTCGACCAGCAAGGCAAAGCTCCACGGGGTTTCCACGCAAAATACGTGATCTTCGCTGCGCCTCAGTTTATGGCCCGCTATCTGATCCGTCCTTACCACGAGAATCCGCCGCCACACATTGCGGAGCTTCAGTTTGGCTCGTGGATGGTCGCAAACCTCACGCTAAAGGATCGGCCGAAACAGAACGCCCAGCGCGACTTTCCCCTTGCCTGGGACAACGTCTTCTACGAAAGCGAATCGCTCGGCTACGTCGTCGCGACTCACCAACGCGGCATCGATCGTGGTCCAACCGTGTTCACTTACTACTATCCGCTCTGCGATGAGAACGCGCCCGCAGCGCGCACGCGCCTGCTGGAAACTGACTGGCGTGGCTGGGCCGACGTGGCGCTCACCGACCTCTCTCGCGCACACACCGACATTCGCAATCTCGTCGAACGCCTGGACGTGATGCGCTGGGGTCACGCGATGATTCGGCCGCGCACCGGGTTCATGTGGGGACAAGCGCGCCGCGAGGCCGCAAAGCCGTTCCGTTCAATTTACTTTGCTCATTCCGAGCTGAGCGGGGTGGCACTTTTTGAGGAGGCCTTCGACAACGGATTGCGGGCGGCTGCCGAGGTGATCACTCGTCTCGCCTCTTCCAGTTCCTGACCAACTAATTCCAGACGCGGCGGCCGCACGCGCGTCGATCCCATCCCGACTTCCTGTTGGACCAGCTTAATCAACTGCACAAACTTCGGAACTGTGTCCATTCTCAAGAGCGGGAGAAACCAGTGATAGAGTTCGCGTGCTTTTTCGTGTTCGCCGTTGGTCGCGTAGTTGAAGAGCGCCACCGACTCTCTCGGCAAAGCATTCACCAAACCCGCAACCCAGCCAACAGCGCCAGCCGCGATGCCCTCGACGATTGCATCATCAACGCCAACGGAAATTTCTAAACGAGCGCCGGTCAGTTCCTTGATCCACGTAATGCGGCGAACGTCAGTGCTGGATTCTTTTACTGCTGCCAGATTCTCGTGCTCAGCGGCGAGTTCGCGGATCTGTTCGGGAAGAAAATCGGTACCGTACGCGACCGGGTTGTTGTAGAGCATGCACGAGAGGTTGGTAGCACGAAGAACGGCTTCGACGTGCGCTTTCATCTCACGCCAATCGCTGCGATAGACGTACGGCGGCAACACCATCAGCCCGTTGCAGCCGGCATCTGCGGCACGTTTCGCGAGCGCGACCGCCTCAGCCGTGCTCAACGAAGCAATCGCCGCAACGACCGGTGCGCGTTCGCCGACGGCGGCGACAAGGGTGGACCACAGCGCGACCTTCTCATCGAAACTCAACGTGGCGCCTTCACCAAGCGAGCCGGGCGCGACGATCGCCGTGCAGCCGTTATCAATCAGCCACTGCGCGTGATTCGCGACAAACGCGTGGTCTATGTTCAGGTTCTCGTCAAACGCTGTCGTCGTTGCGGGCATCACGCCGCGCCAACTCATGTTCATATCTTCACTCCGGTACTACTTGACTTTGTGCTTCTTGTGCCTCTTTGTGACTCAACATACTCTCGATTTTCACTGGAAACACCGGCGGGCGCACCGATTCCACGTTCCAGCCAAACAAAAACTCTACCGCCGGTCCGCACACGCGTCCCTGACATGGTCCCATGCCGCAGCGCGTTTGCAGCTTCGCCGACCGCCACGAATCATATCCGCGTAGTCTCCCGAATTCGACATCTTCACAACGGCACACGAGTGTCTCGCTGGTCGCAAGATCTCTTAGCTCTTTTCGCAACGCGAAGGTTGCGTTCAAGACGCGCGCAAATTTGCGTTGCTTTTTACGTACGCCAAATAACTTGCGCGCTTCGTCGTGCTTGTTGGCGGCCGCGAGCCCGGCAATCTCGCCTTCAATCAAAGATAGCTCAAGTCCGCCGATGCCTGTTGCTTCTCCGGCAGCGTAGATCTGAGGCAAACTCGTTTGCTGAAACTGATCCACGCTCACGGCGCCGTTTTCCATCTTGCAGCCGAACAGTTCAGCCAGCTCAAGATTCGGCACGAGATGAAACCCGCAGGCAAGGTAATCACATTTGACTTGCCATCGTTTGCCGCTTCGGTACAGCGTTACGCCTGTGAGCTTCGTGTCGCCGTGGGCTGCCACCGGCCAGCAGCCGTTGAGATACTTCACGCCTCTGAGTTGCCGCTTGAATTCGATCGCTTGCACCGACTTGTTTGGTTGCGTGAACAAACCCACCACGAAGCTGGCCAGCACGAAAGAGGACGCTTGCTCCGCGATCAGCAATACGTTCGCACCGTGCGCACGCAGGTAAGCAGCGACGGCCAGCAACAACGGTCCACTGCCGGCGATCACAACCTTCTTTCCTTCAATCGACAAGCCGGTCTTGACCAACGCCTGCAGACCACCCGCGCCCATCACGTTGGGTAACGTCCAGCCGGGAAATGGTAAAAAGCGTTCGCGAGCGCCGGTTGCGAGAATCAGATTTGTGTAACTCAGTTCGGTTACGCCGTGTGCTGTTTCCGCCAGCAGTTTTCCGGGTTGCGTCTGTTGAAAAATCCTGGCGCGGGGGATGAAACGGATGTTTTCGGAGAGAATCCGTTCAAGCCAAATCTGCGCTTCCGGCGAACTCGGCTTGCTTTGCTCGCCTCGCCAAATCTGCCCGCCCGAAGTGGGATTGTCGTCGACCACGGCGACACTTGAGCCTGCGTGTGCGGCGCGCCAGGCCGCGGCGAGTCCGGCCGGACCCGCACCAACGATCAGGACGTCATATGCGGTGTTACTCCAAGATGCGCTTTCCGGCCGCCCGTCATTCATCAGTGCGCACGTCCATTCCGTCTTCACAGACTGTTTGGCAACTGCGCACGTGAGCGACGCCGTCGATCGTCACGCGACATTCAAAACAGATCCCCATCCCACACAATGGACCACGCGCTTCCCCGGTCACTGAGCGGCGAAACGAAGTGACGCCAGCCTCCAGCACCGCCGCCGCGACCATGCTCCCGACCCGTACAGTCACGGGCACACCGTTAATCGTGAGATTAGTAACGTCAGACATGGATAGCTGGTTTGCTGGACACGCGGCGTCGGGATCAGCTTGGCCCGCGTCGCTCGATTCTCGACGCGTAGCGACGTTTTGAATTCAGGCGTCGCTACGCGACGCAACGCTTTTTCTAACATCCTATCCCGGCGTTGAAACGCCGGGCTAAATTCAATCGACGCTACGCGTCGAAATCAGTCTGGCCCGCGTGCGTCGGAGTCCAGACGCCTAGCCTCGGGGTCAGTCTGGCCCGCGTCGCTCGAACCTCCACGGATCAGGTGGCTCGTGACCCTCGGGGATCTCGACGCGTAG
>DASXRE010000026.1:0-5577 GCA_036506775.1 Pyrinomonadaceae bacterium
AATGAGTGCTTCGACTTCGTTGTCAGTAACGATAAACTCGAAGTCAGCGATCTGGCCGACGAGCGCGTCCGTTTTTCTGTCGAAAGGGCGAGCGCGAAAGTAGGAACGGACGCGGCTGCGCAGGTTTTTCGCCTTGCCGACATAGATCACCCTTCCCGCCCCGTCTTTATGCAGGTAAACGCCGGGCGAGGATGGAATTTCTTTGAGTTTCTCTTCTATCGGCACAGTCTTGAGATGCCATTTTAGCTTACGCGAAACGCTAAAACCGAACCGGAGTTCTGAGTAGTAGCCCCGTGGTTTCAAGTTTTCTCTGTGCAACCTCTGTGTTCTCTGTGTCTCGGTGGTTATAAATCGCGACGTTGGAACGACACAGAGGCACAGAGAACACAGAGGTTGCACAGAGAAGATGAAGTTTCCGATTGAGGCCCCGAGTAACAAGCCGTTCGACGCTGTGGGCTTTGGCTTGAACGCGGTCGACCACCTGATCGTGGTGCCGGAGTACCCTGCCTTTGACACCAAGATGCGGCTGCTCGAACACAAACAATCGGCGGGCGGGCAGACAGCCAGTGCGATGGTGGCGTTGCGCCGGCTCGGGTTGAAAACCGCTTACGCCGGTCGCTTCGGGTCTGATCCCGAAGGCCAGTTTGGACTCGCGACACTGAAAGATGACGATGTGAACGTCGACTTCGCCGAGGTTGTCGAAGGAGCAACAAACCAGATCGCCTTTATCACGATCGACGTCCGCAGCGGTGAGCGAACCATCGTCTGGGATCGTAACGACAGGCTGGCCTACAAACCATCCGACGCGCCTGCCGAATTTGGTCCGCTGGGCCGCGTCCTGCATCTCGATGCGCACGATCCGCCGGCGTGTGTTCGCGTGGCGAAGGCCGCACGCGAAACCGGTACGATCATCTCCGCCGACATCGATAACGTTTACGAAGGCCTTCTAGAACTACTGCCGCTGATCGATTTCCTGATCGGCTCGAAAGAGTTTCCGCATCGCGTGACCGGCATCCGTGACGAACGCGCAGCACTGATCGAACTACACGCAAGATACGGTTGCGCAATCGCCGGCATGACGATCGGCGCCGCGGGCGCGGTGGTCTATTGCGACGGCCAGTTCATCGAATCACCTGGCTATCAAGCGCCGGGCGGTTGCAAAGACACGACCGGCGCCGGCGATGCATTTCACGGTGGTTTCCTTTACGGCTTTCTCACGGGCGAAGATCTCGAAACGAGTTTGAAATTCGGCAATGCGGTAGCGGCGATGAAATGCAGCGCGCTCGGCGCGCGTACTGCTCTCCCAACCCGATCTGAACTCGAAAACTTTCTCAATAATCCGTGTTAAGCTGTGGCAGTTCCACGCCACTTACCTTCGAGGCAAATTATGAGAGTCCTGTTAATCGCATTGAGCGCACTGCTCGTGAGCTTCATGCCGCTTCAGCCGCGCGTGGCGCCTGCTGACATCGTTTTCAAGAACGGCAACGTTTACACGGCCGACGACAAGGCGCCGCAAGCCGAGGCTGTCGCTGTCAAAGCCGATCGCATTGTTTTCGTGGGAACCAATGCCGGCGCGCAACGATACGTTGGTCCGAACACACGCGTGGTCGATCTGCACGGCAACACGGTTCTGCCCGGCTTCGCCGACGCACACCAGCATCTCTCCGGGGTTGGACTTCGTGAGATGACGTTGAATCTCGAAGGCACAACGAGTCTGGAGGATCTTCTCGCGAAGGTGAAGGCGCGGGTGGACCAGGCGAAACCGGGTGAATGGGTCACCGGCCGCGGCTGGATCGAAACGCACTGGCAGCCACCGGTGTTTCCCACGCGTTGGGATCTCGATAAAGTCGCTCCCAACAATCCGGTGATTCTCGGTCGCGCTGACGGTCACGGTGCGGTTGTTAACAGTGCGGCACTGAAACTCGCCGGCGTCGACAAGAACACACCAAACCCGTTCGGTGGCGAGATTTCGAAAGACAAACAGAGTGGCGAACCAAACGGCATGTTGCTGGACGCGGCGCAGGGATTGGTCCGCAACAAAGTGCCACCGACTTCGGCGGCGGATGCTGAGCGTGCAGTCATGCTGGGCGTCAAACGTGACATCGAACTCGGCTGGACTCAGATTCAGGACGCGGGAGGCGGTTACAACGACGTCGCGATCTTCAAGAAACTTTACGCTGCAGGAACGATCAAGCTGCGCATCTACAAAGCGGTTTATGGTCCAGGTCCAAGTGCGACGCGGTTGATCGCTGAAGGTCCGACGATTGGCGCATTCGATAATCGCTTCACGCTGCGAACGATCAAAGTAGTTTCGGACGGCGCCCTTGGTTCTCGCGGCGCGGCACTGCTCGCGCCCTATTCGGATGCGCCAGACACGTCGGGATTCCTGACTGTGAAGGCGGAAGAGTTGCGGCCGATGCTGGTCGAGGCGCTGCGCAAAGGAATTCAGGTTGAGACGCACGCGATTGGTGATCGTGCGAACCGTTTCATTCTGGACGAATACGAAGCCGCGTTGAAGGCTGTGCCGGTCGCGGAGAGAAAAGTTGCCGAGCCGCGTTGGCGCGTCGAGCACGCGCAGATCGTTAATCCCGCGGACATTCCGCGTTTCGCGAAGTTGGGGATCATCCCGTCGATGCAACCGTCGCATGCGATTGGCGATCTGTTTTTTGCGCCGAGCCGGTTGGGCATTGAACGTTTGGCGGGCGCGTACGCGTGGCAGAGTTTTATCAAGTCAGGCGTGGTTGTGCCGGGTGGCTCTGACGCGCCGGTGGAACGAGGCGAGCCGATGATCGAGTTTTACGCGGCCGTGGCGCGAAAGGATCCGAAGGGGTTTTCCGGCGAAGGCTGGCACCCCGAAGAAGCGGTGACGCGTGCGCAGGCGTTGAAGATGTTTACCTTGTGGCCGGCCTACGCGGCCTTTGAAGAGAAACAGCGCGGATCGATTGAAGTCGGGAAGTTAGCAGACCTGACGATCCTGTCAGCCGACATCATGAAGATCCCGGAAGCGGAGATTTTGAAGACGCGCTGTGTCATGACGGTAATTAACGGTGAAATAGTGTTCGAAAAGAGTTGATATGACTAACACCAGAAGAGACTTTCTTTCGCTCGCCGGTAAAGGCCTCGGCCTCGCTGCGCTCGCCGTGCCGGCGATTGGCGCGATCGTTAAAGAGATTGAGGCGGCGACGCGCACTGTCGCTCATCTCACGCCAGAGCAAGTGGCGATGGACGAGGACTATTGGTCCGTAATTCAAAACTCGTTCACCGTCACCCGCGGCATCGTTAACTTGAACAACGGTGGCGTCTCTCCCAGTCCACGCATTGTCACTGAAGCACTGGTCCGTTACATCTGGCAGCAGGAAGACGCGACTGCCTACACAATGTGGCAACTGCTCGAGCCGCAATCGGAAACCATCCGGACCGGTTTGGCCGAAATGTTTGGTTGCGATCGCGAGGAGATCGCAATCACGCGCAACGCCTCGGAGTCGCTCGAGATTCTGCTCATGGGCATGGACTTCAAACCCGGCGACGAGATTCTCACGACCACTCAGGACTATCCGCGCATGTTGACCACATTGCATCAACGCGAACGTCGCGAAGGGCTCGTGTTGAAGATGGTCAAGATTCCGATCCCGCCGAAAGATCTCAACGAGATCACCGCGGCGTTCGAACGCGGCATCACGAACCGCACCAAACTCCTGCTCATTTCTCATCAGGTGAACATCACGGGCCAGATCACGCCCGTGAAAGCCGTCTGCGACATGGCGCGCGCGAAAGGAATCGAAACGATTGTTGACGGCGCGCACTCGTTTGCGCAGTTTGATTTCCAGCAGAAAGATCTCGGCTGCGACTACTTCGGCACCAGTCTGCACAAGTGGCTGTACGCGCCGAAAGGCACCGGACTGCTTTACGTCAAGCGAGACAAGATCGAAAAGCTGTGGCCGTTAATGGCGGCGGAAACAAAGCAGGCAAACGACATTCGCAAGTTTGAAGAGATCGGCACGCATTCGGCGGCGCCGCGGTTAGCGATCGGCGAGGCGATGCTGTTTCACAACGGCATCGGCGGCAAACGAAAGGAAGCGCGCCTGCGATATCTCTCGCGCTACTGGATGAATCGATTGAAGGATGTGCCGAAGGTGCGCTTCAACACATCGTTTGACCCGAAGCAGTCGTGTGCAATCGCAAACGTTGAAATTGTGGGTCTCGATCCGAGCGCGATTGGCAGTTACCTCTTCAACAAGCACCGCATCTTCACCACACCAATCGTCCACGAGGAGTTCAAAGGCATCCGCATCACGCCGAACGTTTACACGACGTTAGGCGAGCTCGACCGTTTCTGTGACGTAATGGAAAGCATCGCCCGCAAAGGCCTGCCGACCTGACTTCTTCTCTGTGAACCTCGGTGTCCTCTGTGTCTCTGTGGTTCAACTTGTCGATGAAACTAACCACAGAGGCACAGAGGACACCGAGGTTCACAGAGAAAACCGATTAGGGCACCTGCGGAACTCGGTCCACCGTGCGACCGTAAAGCAGATGGTGCTAGAATTCCTTCCGGAGGCGGTATCATGCAAGAGGCCCGAAATTGTGCGTACGACGTGACCGATTCGATTTGCGACGGTTTGCGCCAGATTGGTGACTTTTCCTACGCTATTATGCCGAAAGACCTAGCGCACGCGGTCGGCGACTTCAAGAAAGCGGTACTCGGTACGATTCGGAGCGCAGTCGATTGGGAGATTGGCTGGATCGACGAACGCGTAGCCGGTGGCGACAAACTGAGAGACGAATGGCGCGAAAGGTGTAAACAGACTTCGGCTGATGCGACTTCGCAGCCGGGTGTTTAATCACAAAACTATGGAAGTCCTACTGGCAGACGAATACGGATTCTGTTTCGGCGTCGAGCGCGCCGTCGAGATGGTGGAAGAGGTGGTTGAAGAAGGCGCGCGGCCGATTCGCTCGCTTGGTCCACTGATTCATAACGCGCAGGAGATGGAGCGCCTTGGTGCGCGCGGTGTTTCGACCATCGATTCGCCGGACGAAGCAGACGCCGACACGATCGCGGTAATTCGTGCGCACGGCGTGACGCCGCAAGTGCAGCGCGAACTCGAACAACGTGCCGCGAAAGTGATCGATGCGACCTGTCCGTTTGTCACTCGCGTGCAGCACCTCGCGGAACGCGCGGCACGCGAGGGGCGCGATGTCGTCGTTGCGGGAAATCCCGATCACCCGGAAATGATCGGCGTGGTTGGTTACGCACCGCACAATACTTACGTCGTGCGCGACGCTGCGGAAGTTGCTTCGTTGCCGCCGCTGCGCTCGCCCTTGGTTGTTTCACAAACCACGATCAAGCTGCAAACGTTTCGGGAAGTTGCGGAGGCCGTGCGTGCGAAGGCCGACACCGAGCCGCAGGTCGTCAACACGATCTGCTCCGCTACGCGCGATCGTCAGGATGCTGCCCGTGCACTCGCCGGGCAGGTAGATGCGTTCTACGTCATCGGTGGCCGACATTCCTCGAACAGCGTCAAATTGCTGGCAGTTTGTCAGGAGCAATGTAACCGAAGCTTTTTGATCGAAACGCCCGCT
>DASXRE010000027.1:0-13433 GCA_036506775.1 Pyrinomonadaceae bacterium
CGGGCGTACGGTGAAAACAGAAATCCTCAACTGGCAAGGTGGCAGTGTGTATTCCGCTACCGTCAATACCTGCAACGCTCGCGATCAGATCGAGCAGGTTCGTCAATACGCTGGGGCGGAAGGCAGCGGCACTTATCAGGACACGACGATGACCTATGACGGTTACGGTCGCTTGAAGACGCGACATGTGCCGGAACAGAACCCCGGCACTGCAACTGTCTACACCTACAACGCCGACGACACCGTCAACACCATCACCGACGCCCGCGGAACAACCACGACTTACGGTTACAACGCGAGACATCTGGTTACTGCGATCAACTACACCGCGCCTGCGGATATCACGCCGAGATCGAATGCCACATTCGGTTATGACGCCGCGGGAAACAGAACTTCCATGACCGATGGTGTCGGCTCACGCTCCTATAGTTATGATCAGCTTTCGCGGATGAGTTCAGAGACAACCAACTTCACCGGACTTAGTGGATCCTACACGCTAAGCTATGCGTACAATCTTGCCGGTTCATTGACGAGTCTCGCCGAACCATCGCAGTTTGGAGCGGTGGTCAGTTATTCATATGACGCCCTCGGACGACTGACAGCCGTCAACGGCTCGGGAGGTATAAGCGCGCAGATTCTCACGGGACTGCAATATCGCGCGTGGGGAGCTCTGAAACATGCGAACTACGGGGATGGACCACAGGTAAATGTGACTTACAATGCGCGTTTACAGCCCACTCGTTACGAATTGAGTAACGTATATCTCTCTCCATTGATTTACCCCGGTTACTATACTGTTGGTAGTGAGAACGAATACTACTCCGACGGGCGCCTCCGCTATGCGCGCGACTTGCAGGATGGCAATTTTGATCGCGCGTTCGCCTTCGACCATGCCGGCAGACTGAAGGAAGCATACACTGGCCGCGAAGCGCGCGGCTTGCCGCCTAGCAATCCCGCGGACAGTCCTTATAGACAGAGCTATAGCTACGATGTGTGGAACAACATGGCACGCACCGGAAGACACTGGACCGCGTCCGTCTCAGACACACCCACGTACACCAATAATCGACGTTCCGATTGGGGCTATGATGCGGCCGGCAATGTAACCTCGAGGGATGCCGGCCAGCGAACTCATGCCTATGATGCTGCCGGGCAACAACGCAGTTTTTACGAAAACGAGATTAATAGCTTCGGCGGCGGCCATTGGGCTTCGCATCAATACACGATCGATCAGACTTACGATGGCGATGGCCGTGCAGGTAAACATGTTGAGAGCCGCTATAGCGAAGACGAAAACGGTGTGGTCGAGGACTACGTTGAGACCCGCTATCAATTACGATCAAGTATCTTGGGCGGCGCGCTTATCGTAGAGATCGACAACTGGGGCAATCGATGGCAAGGCCATGTTTATGCAGGTGGAGAGTTGCTCGCTGACTATTACAATTCCGCACCCTATACATTCACCGCGCTGCAGCACCGCAATCCGACCACAGGTCAGTGGGTGAAGAACGGTGCCCGGACGGAGCTTGATCCGTTAGGTGCGGATATGAGTTACGTGAATCCATACGCTTATAACCTGTCCTATTCCGATATCATGGGGGCGGACAATCTCTACTACATCCGTGGCAACGCCATGGACATCCGCGGCGGCTGCACGCTCGACGGCATGCCGATCTCTTGTTCTGAACTGCAGGAGCGGATGGAAAGCGGCACGGTGGAACAGGAGTACTCCTACCCCGAATTCGCTCAAGGCAGGCCCCGCCTCAACTCGACCGGTGATCGTGGCTCATCGAAGCCTGGGATTATCTGGCGCACCGAACGAGTACCGATCGTGTCTCTTGGCGCTGGATTGTTCATGACGTTAATTCCAGTAGTGGGCGGTGGACCAACTGGAGTCGGGAACAACAATGAAGGCTATTATGTAGACTGGCGAGAAGATGCTTTTTCTTTCACACCACAGAAGAGCGTCACAGAAGATGATCCGGACGTGATCCAAGGAGAAAACAACGGCCAGAAGTGCGGAATCACAGTCACCTTCAAGCCAGGGACTACCTATCCCGGCACAAGTTTACCGAATGGGCCATCAGTGGTGCCGGATCCGCACAACGGTCAGCGGTCACTTGGATTGGGATTCTCTGTGAGTGGCTGGGTTGATAGTGGAGGCATCGGTAGAATTGGTTCCGACACAAACGGCACGGTGAACAAGGCAAATCCAAAGGGGCGTTGGACCATTGATCAAGAAACCAGCGCCTGGATTGGACTTGATGGCAAAAAGAGTGAGGAGAAATCAACCTTCTCAGACATCAATCCAAACGTGCCTCATCACGCCGAAGACAATCAATTCGGATGGTACGATCACCCAGGGGCTACCGTTTGGCCGGATAACTACAGTCGGTTCGAGAATCATATCGTTAAAGTGTACTCGGGCAAGACGGTTTGTGAGATTAGCTTTCACTTTATTCAACACGGAAATAAGATACATTGGGGTCGAGGGCTCTTGTAAAATGACAAGGAAACTTGTAGTCCTGTTGCTGAGTTGCTCGCTATTTCTGACGATTTCAGTCTCTCCTCTATCGGCGATCGATACCTCTGGTCCGGGCGCCCGTCTGGTGAAAACGACTCGGTTACCGCCAACGGCACAATGCTTTGAGAACGTTGATCTTGATCAGAACTTGAGTACCCTGAAATCGCATCTGGACGGTCCAGATGCACTTAGGGCCACAAACTCACTCCTCACGAACGCAAAGAAATCACGAGACTGCCGACGACGAGTTGTCGAAGCGTTAATGACCGCTATGAAGCAGTCCAGCGCTGCTCCAGATAACGACCAAGCAAGGTATGCCTTATGGCGACATGGCGCCGATCTGCTGGCTAAACTGCGGGCGACCGAAGCGCTAGACCTGCTGATAGCGAATCTCACGCTTACTGATGGATTCTCGATCTCGTTAAGCCACTATCCCGCAACCGTCGCTGTAACTAGTATCGGACAGAGCGCGATTCCGAAACTCCAGCTCGTTCTCGGCAAGAATGCCAACCCGCACATGCGAAAATTTGCGGTCTTCTGCATCGCTTCAATCGGTGGCGCAAGAGCTAAAGGTGTTTTGACTAACGCTCTACCCAATGAAACTGATCGGTGCGTAAGGCGATTTATAGCCGTCTCCCTTGAGATGTTCAGTAACAAGGTTAAGCCAAATCAGATTCCACCAGATGACGGTAAATGGTTTTCAGCCTTTTACTGCTTGGCCGAATGAACCGGCTTGTGGTCGGAACATCTCTTAACTGCCCGGAACTCCACTACACGCAGAACTTCCTGCCCTCGCTTGACGCACCGCACTCCGCATGCTAGCTTGCGGCTTCGCCTGTTATTAACGATCGAAACAGCGTGAGGCTCGCGAATGAGTCGCGCGTGGTGAGTAACTTGACTGCAACGGCGCCGCAACTAAAACAGACTCCACTCAATAACGCTCACCGGCAGTTGGGCGGCCGAATGATCGACTTTGGCGGCTGGGACATGCCCGTTCAGTATCCCGCCGGCACCATCGAAGAACACCTGCGCACCCGAACTCACGCCGGTCTATTCGACGTCTCGCATATGGGTGAGGTCGACGTTCGCGGTCCCGACGCGGTCGCGTTTGTGAATCGTCTGACTTCCAACGACGTCACCAAGCTCGTCGATGGCCAGGCGCAGTACACAGCCCTGTCCACGCCCGCAGGAACCGTGATCGACGACCTGCTCGTCTATCGCTTGTCCGCCGATCACCTGCTACTCGTCGTCAACGCCAGCACTACTGATAAAGACTGGCAATGGATCAAGTCGCATCACGCCGGCGAAGCGGTCGAACTGAAAAACGCGAGCTCCGACTACTGCCAAATCGCCCTGCAAGGACCGGACGCCCAGGCGATCCTGCAAAAACTGACTGACCTGCCGCTCGCTGAGATTAAGTATTACCACTTCACGCGCGGCGCTGTTGACGGGATCGAGAGTATCGTCTCGCGCACCGGCTACACCGGTGAAGACGGTTTTGAAGTTTATGCAGCGCCCGAACACGCCGAGCGGCTTTGGACCAAAATCCTTGATACGGGAAACTTCGGCGCAAACGATGGCGTCCTTCCGTGTGGTCTGGCTGCGCGCAACACGCTGCGGCTCGAAGCGGGATTGGCCCTTTACGGTCACGAAATTGACGAAACCACCACGTTGCTGGAAGCAAATCTCGGTTGGATCTGTAAACTCGACAAGGGCGACTTCATCGGCCGCGAGTCACTGGCCCAACAAAAAGCTGACGGCGTAAAGCGCAAGCTGGTTGGCTTCGAGGTAACGGATCGCGGTATTGCTCGCGACGACCAGGAAGTAGTCATCGCTGATCAGCGCGTCGGCAAAGTAACTTCAGGAAGTCCGGCGCCGTTTTTGAAAAAGAATATCGGCTTCGCCTACGTCCCGGCCGAACACGCAAAAGTGGGCCAGGAGATCAAGATCGACGTGCGGGGCCGGCTGGTATGTGCGCAGGTGGTGAAGACACCTTTTTACAAGCGCGCCAAATGATTGCCGCGCGCTGTCGCGCAGTTTGCACTAATTAACTAACCGCTGGAGGAACCATGGCGAACGTTCCAGAAGACCTGCACTACAGCAAGGACCATGAATGGGTCAGAGTCGAAGGTGATCAGGCCACCATCGGCATCACTGATTATGCCCAGAACTCACTGGGCGACGTAGTGTACGTTGAATTGCCAAAGACAGGCGAAGAGTTTGCTGCGAATGAACCGTTTGGGTCTGTCGAGTCAGTGAAGGCTGTGTCGGAGGTCTTCACGCCAATTGCCGGCGCGGTGGTCGCCATTAACGAGTCGCTGGCAGACGAACCCGAAAAGGTCAATTCCGATCCGTATGGCGAGGGCTGGATGATCCGCCTGCGCATGGAAAATCCCAGCGCCGTCGACAGCCTGTTGGCCGCCGCGGAGTATGAAGATTTTACGAAAGCTGAGAGCGAATAATCTTGCGCTACATTCCTAATTCGCCGGAAGAGCGCACCGAGATGCTCGCGGCAATCGGACTGAAATCGGCTGACCAACTGTTTGACTCAATCCCTCAGGAGTTGCGTTTGCAGCGACAGCTAAACACTCCCGCCGCGCTGTCGGAAATTGAGCTACTCGACAAGTTCGAACGATTGGGCCAGCAGAATGCGGCCGCGCGACGCACCAGCTTTCTCGGCGCCGGCGCTTATTCGCACTACATCCCGACCATCGTCGATCACATTATCTCGCGCTCGGAGTTTTTCACTGCTTACACGCCTTACCAGCCGGAGATCTCGCAGGGCACGCTGCAAACCATCTTCGAGTTTCAGACGCTTGTTTGCCAGTTGACCGGCATGGAGGTGGCAAACGCCTCGATGTACGACGGTTCGACCGCGTTGGCTGAGGCTGTCTTGATGGCGGAACGCGTCACGCGACGAGCGAAAGTGATCGCGTCCGCCGCGGTTCACCCGCAGTATCTCGAAGTCGTAAACACCTACGTGCAGCACGCAGGCATCCATCTCGAATTGGCCAATTTCGATCAGAAAACAGGGCAAGCCGGACCAGCATTGGCAGAGGCTGTTGATGATCAAACTGCCGCGCTCGTAGTCCAGTCGCCGAATTTCTTCGGCTGCGTCGAAGACGTTGCGGCGCTCGCCGAGGCGGCGCACGCCAAGGGCGCTTTGCTCATCGTCGCGATCACCGAAGCGATGTCTTTGGGACTTTTGAAATCGCCGGGCGCGTGTGGCGCCGACATCGTTGTCGCTGAAGGTCAATCGTTCGGCGTGCCGCTCTCGTTCGGTGGTCCATACGTCGGACTGTTTGCCACGCGCGACAAGTATGCGCGTCAGATCCCCGGCCGTCTTGTCGGCGAAGCGTACGACAAGAAGGGCCGTCGCGGTTTCGTGCTCACTCTCGCCACGCGCGAACAACACATCCGCCGTGAAAAGGCCACGTCAAACATCTGCACCAACGAAGGACTCATCGCGCTGGCCGCGACAGTTTATCTCGAAGCGATGGGACGTCGCGGTATTCAGGAAGCAGCGCGCCAGTGTTTGCAGAAAGCAGCTTACGCGGCACGGCGCATTGCCGGCGTGAAAGGGTTTTCACTTCCCTTCACTGCTCCTCGTTTTAATGAGTTCGTCGTGCGTGGACCAATGAACGCCGTTGAGCTGCTCGCTCGCCTCGCTAAAGATCGCGGCATCGAAGGCGGCCTCGCGTTGTCACGCTTCATGCCCAATCACGAAAACGATTTTCTTGTCTGTGTCACTGAGACCAACACGCGCGAGCAGATCGATACCCTCGTTTCGGCTTTAACTGAACTATGACCGACGGCATCACCAAAGTTACCACCCACATCAGTCCCAACGAACAACTGATCTTCGAGCGTTCACAAGCGGGACGAATTGGCTACCGGCTGCCTGCGCTGGACGTAGACGAAGCGCCGCTTGACGATCTCGTCCCCGAAGCGTTTCAGCGCGACGACGATCTCGAAGGCATGCCGGAAGTCAGTGAGGTCGACGTGGTGCGACACTTCATTCGCATGTCGACGTGGAACTATTCGATCGACATCGGCATGTATCCGCTGGGTTCGTGCACGATGAAGTACAACTCGCGACTCAACGAGCGCGTGGCGCGCATCGCGGGATTCGCAAATCTGCACCCGCTCGCGGACGAAGAAGACATTCAGGGCGCGTTGCAGGTGATTTACGAGTTGCAGGAATGCCTCGCGGAGATCACGGGTCTGACGGGAATTTCCTTACAACCAGCCGCGGGCGCACACGGCGAGATGACCGGCATCATGATCATCCGCGCGTTTCTCGATGCGCGCGACGGTGCAGCCGCTTCCGGCAGGCGCACGATGCTCATTCCCGATTCAGCACACGGTACCAATCCAGCTTCGGCGCACCTCTCCGGTTTCTCCGTCAAGACGATTCGCTCAACCAGCGAAGGCCTGACAGATCTGGACCATTTGCGCGAACTCTGCGCGCACGGCGACGTTGCTGGTCTGATGCTCACCAATCCAAATACGCTCGGACTGTTCGAATGCAACATCAAGCAGATCTGCGACATCGTCCATGAAGCCGGTGGCCTCGTTTACATGGATGGCGCGAACATGAACGCACTGGTCGGCGTCGCCCGGCCGGGTGACATGGGGGTTGACGTCATTCACCTCAACCTGCACAAAACCTTTTCGACGCCGCACGGTGGCGGTGGACCAGGTTGCGGCCCGTGTTGTTGCACGAAGGAACTGGAACCGTTTCTTCCGGTGCCGCGAATCGTCAAAACCGATGGCCGATTCAGTCTGGATCACAACCAGCCGAAGTCGATCGGGCGCGTCAAGGCGTTCTTTGGCAACTACGGGATGATGCTGCGCGCACTCGCCTACACGCTAACCCACGGCAATGATGGTTTGCGCGAAGCCACCGAAGCCGCGGTGCTCAACGCGCGTTACATTGCTGAAGGACTCGCGACCGATTACGACAAACCTTTCAATAGTCCGCCGATGCACGAGGTGGTCTTCACTGACAAGCGCCAGTCGCGCAAGGGCGTGCATACGCTCGATATCGCGAAGCGTTTGATCGACTACGGATTTCATCCGATGACGATCTACTTCCCGTTGATTGTGCAAGGCGCGATGCTGATTGAACCGACGGAGTCAGTCGGCAGGCAGGAACTCGATCAGTTCATTGCGGCGATGAGATCGATCGCAAGCGAGGCATTGGAAAACCCGGACCTGGTTTTGAATGCACCGCACGACACGCGCATCGGACGTCTCGATGAAGCGGCGGCGGCGCGCAAGCCGGTGCTGCGTTGGAAGCCATCCACAGATTACGCCGAGAAGGTCTAACCTGTGGCGGACCTCACTTGCGGAACAGCGAATCTGCGGAATCTGTGGATTGACTCGGCACTCGCAGCAGCGCCAACCGTTCCACTACGCGACCGTTAACGATGTGCTCTTCGACAATCTCCGGCACGTCTTTGGCCCGCACCTGCGCGTACCAGACACCATCCGGATAGACGATCACGGCTGCACCAATCGCACAGAAACCAACCGAAGCACACTCCGTTAACACCACCGTCCCGTCCGGACTGCAGCCCTTTTTGATTTTCCCGTACTGAAGCCCGCGCGCCTTCAACTCGCGTTCGAACGCGTCCCTCACAGCCGCGCTGTCGACGGCCGAACACGACTTGCCGGTACACACAAAAACGTGATGCTGAATTCGAGCTGACGCGACCGGCGCCAGCTCCATCAGTTTTTGGCAATCATCGATGAAATCTACTTCCGCCAAGCAACCTCGTTTCGATTTCATGCTAACTCATTGTAGAATGACGCGTCGAGAGGTTCGCGCTTTTAGCAATTTATGGCAACTGGTCTGGTTATCCACATCTCCTCGGGCGAAGACCGCCATACCGAAATCCTCACCGACGATAACATTCGCATCGGCACCCACGAAGGCTGCGACCTGAGGGTACGTTCCTCAAGTCTGCCCCAAGCGGCCAGCGACGCCGTTTTGCTCGAAATGGCGCGCTCCAACGGCGCGTATCGGGTCACGAATTTCGACCAAAGCCTGCCGGTTACGTTGAATGGTGCGCCAGTCAGCACCGGCGCCGAGATCCGCGACGGCGATGAAATGCGTGTCGGCGACTCCGAACTCATACTGCACTTTTACCCAGTGCGAGCACTGCCGGCGGTTGTTCCTTCCGCAACGAAGGAAACACATGTGGCGCCTTTCATCGAAGCCGCCGCCATTGAATCAGCCGCCACGGCCAGACGTGACGACGCAAAGGTGTTCCTGCGCGAGTTCACTCGCGAACTCGTCCGCGAGATCAATCCGAGCACCAAGTTGATAACCCTCGCGATTGCGCTGGCTCTCGTTGGTGGTGTGCTTTATCTCGGCTTCGCGATGTACAAGGAAATTCAGCGAAGCCGCCGGCTCATCGACGACCAGCGCGCACAGCTCGGTGCGATGCAGGATCAAGTCAAGAAAACCAATTCTCAATTAGGTGATCTCGGGCGTTCGACCAAGGAACTTCAGGACAGTCTCTCGCTCGCGGTGAAGTTGCGCAGTGAATACGGCCGCGGCGTGTGCCTGATCGCAGGCTCATTCTATTTTGTCGAGACAGGCACGGGACGTCCGCTTCGTTATGCCGAAGCGCAGTTGAACGACAGCGGCAGTGCGGTTCAGAGTGGCAACGCGCCCGAAGCGTTAACGCCGGAAGGAAACGCGGCAGTTGCAGAGTATGAATTTGTCGGCAGCGGATTCTACGTCGGTCAGGGTTTCGTGATCACTAATCGCCACATTGCGCAACCGTGGATCGCTGACGATCGCGCGCAAAGCATCAGTGGCGGACTCAAGGCACAGCCGCGACTCAAAAAACTGATCGCTTATTTCCCTGACTTCGCGCAAGCTATCCCGTTAAAATTCAAGAGTGCCGCCCAGCGCGACGACCTGGCGGTTTGCGAGCTGGACATTACCGAACCGCCGGAATCACTTCCCGTGCTTCCGCTGGAAACAGATCCCGATGCGGTCGCTGTCGGTAAAACCGTGGTGATGATGGGCTATCCTTCCGGTCCGGATCGTCTGCTGGCCTTGCTCGACGATGCCGAATCAAGAGGAATTCAGCAGCGTTACGGCACACCGATGGCTCAGTTGGCCTATCTCGCCGAGACCAAACGCATTCAACCGTTGACAACACAAGGCAGCATCACCGATCTCGACGTACGTCGCATCGTGTACGACGCACGCACCGCTGAAGGTGGTTCGGGCGCGCCCCTGTTTGGACCTTCGGGACGCGTTATCGGCGTTAATTTCGCCGTCTTCACTGAAAATCAGGCTTCAAACTTCGCAGTGCCGACTCGTTTTGCGATTCAACTGCTGGAACGTACCGGCTGGACCGCGCCACCGAAAGAAGGTAAGGAAGTAGAAACTGCGGCACAAGCGCCCGCCGCGAAATAACGCCCCACTCAACTTCTCAAATGTCTCAATCAAACCGAACGGCAACTACGTGTAATCACGAAAGCATCTGATCTCGGACTGTTGCAATGCACGACCTGTCACAAATACCAGCACAAAGTCGGTCCACGAGTAGTTAGACTGATGTATATTTAGTTAACGCCCGTTTGGGGGCATGGATATTGCAGTTTGAAAATCGTGAGGGCGAATTTTCTGAGTGTCTGTTAGTCCTGCTTTCCCGACAACGCAGCACAAACGCCCCAACTGCCAGAAATTATAGTGTCCGATTAACTAAGGATGAGAGTCCAAAGACACTGGCATCTGAGGGCGAGCGTACTTGCGTTTCTGCTCGTTGTCACGCCATTTCTTCCATTCATTACCGCGAGGGCCCAAGGGCCAAGTCTGCAGCCGGCTGCGGATAACGACCCCACCACGCCACTCTCGCAGATTCTGCGACTCGAAAAGATTGAGATACCCGGCGGCGCTGAGTTAATCACGGTCCACGCCAAACTTTCGGGTCTCGAATCCGAAGAAAACGACAAGTGGATTCCACTCGTCTCGATTCTTCGTGACACGCTCGGCGACAACAACGCTGAAAATGATCGGCTTCGTTATGTCTGGCCGTTGACCTACACGCGCCCGAGCCTGAAGCAACGACTCGCGGGAGCGATTCCCTTCTTCTACACGCGCGTCGGCAACAAGGAAATCTCGTCGCAAACTCCACCGCCGGCGCTGGACCTCGCCGCGCCTGATAACGACGTGTGGAATAAAATCTTCTGGTTAGCGATGCAAAACGTGTTGCTGGATCCCTACAGCATGGCGGTCAAGGCGTCGACAGCTTCTTACCGGCGCAACACGGGCGACTACCGCACCTCGCATATCATCCGCGCGCTTTCAGTGCTCTCTCTTTACCAGGAGGTCGAGGGTCAGTCAGCTTTAAGCAACTCGGAGATGGCCACGATCCAGGCTCGCCTACTACTCGCCGACAAGACGTTTGGCGGTCTGGTTGATGACGTAAACCTGCGCGGTTACCGCGATCGAAAGACGGCGCAAGTGCGTGATGAACGCGCTCACAACTGGGAACTGCTGCGCCAGCGCGCTGAGGCAGAGTCGCTCTATTTCGAACCGCTGTTGATGCCTGACGGCAGCGCAACTCATGCGTTGCTGTGGGTGGCAAAACGCGATCTGGAGAAGCAGCAACCGACTCGTTACAGCGGCCGGTTCCTCAACATCGCGAATCCGTGGGACGACAAGCGACTGCTGAACTGGCATGGTTATGTCGAGACGCGCTACTTCGATGGTGATAATCAGAGTGTGAGCAGCGACACGCCGGGCGCCGAAGCGGTTGAGATGATTCCGCTCGCACTTTACGGTCTCGACAATCCAAAAATCCCGATGCTGCTCGTCGACTTTCGTGACAGCTACAACCCGAAGAAGCGCGAAATGTCGCGGCGCGTCCTGAACGACATCACGCGAAATGTATTGTCGGTTTCGAAATTCGGAAATCTTCCGTACTTTCTTGGCCGAACAGTTTTCGACTTCGTAACCGGCCGCCGCGGCATCGATATCAACCAGCCGTCGCGCTTGCAAACGTATTCGCAACTGAAACTGTTGCTGGCGCTCAATGAGTCGCTCGAGCCTGAGTTGCGCAACGACATCGGTGAGCGCGTCGAGCGAGTCTCGCTGAATCCGTTTGAGAACGATCTCCATACGGAGGCAAACGTTGCGTTGCAGCAGTACGCAGCACTCGTCACTTATGCGAAGGATCCCGCGGGCCTGGCCTCCAGAATCGAGCGGGACCGCCGCGAGGAGTTGACGCCGTTGGAGCACGGGCAGAAAGCGCAAATAGGCTTCAAGGCCTTGAACGTGCTGACGTTTGGCAGATACGTGCATCGCGAAGAGCGCACCAGCGACATGGAAGACCGGCTCGATATCGCGCGGCGCTTGCAGTATCACACGAAGCACTTGCAACAGATTGCGAAATCGACTGCGGGAGTTGAGATCACTTCAGACCTGAACGAGGTGCTGAGGTCGTTGCGTTTTATCGCCGAGCACGGTGCTGACGCCGGCGGCAACGCAGTTTCGGCAACCGCGAAGATATTTGCGCGCGCGAAGGACGATGAAACCCGGCGCACCTGTCTCGACAGTCTGTCTCGTATCGACAATTCGAAAGCAAAGAACGAGCTGCTGCGGATCTCACAGAATCCGAAAGTCGATCAAACGCTGCGCGATATCGCGGCCGAGTATCTGCGCGGCGTCACCCCGCCAGTCCAGCCAATTGCCGTCACAGTTAACGGTGCACCAGTCAAGGCAGGCCAGCCGTAACAATGCACCCTGAAAACGGCTGCCAAAACCATCCACAGATTAGGCAGAGTGGACGCGGGCCAAGCCTGTTTCGCTTGCGCAAGCTGTGGCTTGTTTTCGTCCTGTCGGTGGTATGTTCGACGAATGCGTTCGCCGACACCAAACGCCTCGTGATCATCAAATGCGACGGGCTGCCTTACGATCTGGTCGACCGGCTCGTCAAACAGCGCGACAACGACACCGGCAAGAGCGCTCTTCCCTGGATCGACTACATCTTCTACCAGCGCGGCTCTCGCCTCTCTAACTTCTACGTCCGCGGGATGAGCTTGTCAGCGCCTTCGTGGTCGCTGCTCGAAACAGGCCAACATCTACAGATCAAAGGAAACGTCGAGTTCGATCGCTACACACTTCATTCGTACGACTACCTCAACTTCTTCCCGCTCTATATCGCCGGTGCAATGGGAACGCGCATCGATATGCCTGGTGTCGAAGTGCTCGATGATTTGGGCCTGCCGCTGCTGCCCGATGCTTATGGCCACGATGAACGTTACGTGACGTACTCGCTTTATCAGCGTGGTGCCCGTTACGCGACGCTGCAAAGCGGGTTACAAAATCGCTTCGTGAAGTCGCCCAGGGAGCTGTTTGACGAATGGACGATGGGTTTTGAGATGCGCAGCGCGTTGCGCGACGAACTGGTCAGAGAGGTCAGAGCGAAACTGGCCAATCCCAAACTTCAGTACCTGGACTTGATGCTCACCGATTTCGATCACATCGCGCATCACAACAACGACATTCAATCGCAGCTTGCGGTGCTGAAGGAGATGGACTCGATCATCGGACAGATATGGACCACGATCCAGCAGAGTCCGCTGGCCGACGAGACGGCTCTGGTCGTCGTTTCCGATCACGGCTTCAACAGCAACGAAAAACTCTACAGTCAGGGCTACAACCTGGTGAAACTGCTTGGCAGCCGCGCGGGTGGTGGCCATCACGTGATTACCAAGCGCCGGCTTATGCTTGATTACGCCATCAAAGGCGTCAATCCGCTGGTGCCGTTGATTACCACAACCACTCCGGACTCTTACTATCTCAAAGGCGAAAGCACCACCTATCCAACCGCTCTGCTCGATTTCGACGGCAACGAACGTGCTTCGGTTCATTTGCGGG
>DASXRE010000028.1:0-14038 GCA_036506775.1 Pyrinomonadaceae bacterium
GGCGGGCTTTCGTGGAACCGGTTGACCGAAGGTGGCCGCGACAATCTCGCGAACATTTTCTTCATTGACAATTCGCACGGCTGGGCGGTCGGCGAACGCGGGCGCATCCTGTTCACGAATTCAGGCGGCAAGAGTTGGACCATTCGTCCTTCGAGCTCTACCACAAACCTGAATGCAGTTACGTTTGCGAGTGAGCGCTCGGGTTGGGTGGTTGGCGACAAGGGAACGATCCTGCATTCGGTCAATGGAGGCGTGACGTGGGAGACAATGGTCAGTCCCATAACGGAAGATCTGTTTGGCGTTTCGTTTGTGTCTGACACGGAAGGCTGGGTGGTCGGGGCGCGCGGTGCCGTCTGGCGCACAAAAGACGAAGGCGTCTCGTGGCAATTCCAGCAGACAAACACTTTTAGTTGGCTCGAGGACGTTAAGTTTGTAGATTCGCTGCGCGGCGTGGCCGTCGGTTCGAGCGGCACGATCCTGCGCACTGAGGATGGCGGTGAGAAGTGGACGCGTGTCGATCGCAATCTGAAGGAGTGGCTCTACGCGGTCACGTTTGCTGATGCGCAGCGCGGCTATCTCGTAGGCGCGCGCGGCATCATCCTGCGGACGGATGACGGCGGCGTGACGTGGAAAGATCTCGAAAGCGGTGTTAACGGAAATCTGTTTGGCGTTGATGTTGCGGGACGAAACGATGTGCTCGTCGTAGGGGAGCAGGGAAACATTCTTCACAGCAAGGACGGTGGCGCGACGTGGGAGATTCAACCGTCGATCACGAGCGTGTCACTCTTCTCGATCGCTTATCGTGGCGGCACTAATGTATGGGTTGCCGGGCGTGGCGGCGCGATTTTGCGGCGAGTTGAACCGGTTGCGACTGTGAGTATTCCGGTGTCGAAGTTGCCGCCGTTGTTGAAGGGTGGAGCGGCGAAGCTGGAAGAGCCCGTTGATACGGATGATATTCCGCGCGCGGTGCCGCCGAAGAAGCCCATCCGGCCTAACTAAAGTCTCACCGGATGTTCTTTGGCGTAGGAGTAGGCGCAGTAGGCGGCGACGAGGTGACAGATCCAGCCGAGCGTACCACCCGTTCCAATCCAGAATCCCGGCGTGAAAATTAGCCAAAGGATCCCTGCCAGAATCCTGCCGTTGTAAAGCTGGCCAACACCGGGAACAATCAGACTCAAAATACCTGCCAGAACTGGGTCACGCATCTCTTCAACTACCTCCGCGATGGAACCCCATACGACCGTGGTTTGGCTTTTGTTCGTTTTGGTTGGAGATTACTCGGAGGTGTCGGAGCGGCGGACATCGACGATCTCGCCCCGAAATGTCTTCAGCATCTGTTGCACCACGGGACTGCTTTCAGCCACCTCGCGGAGTCGCTGTTTTTCGAGGCGGGCTTCGTCTTCAGCGCCGCGTGGTTCATTTTCAGCTTGCGGATCTTTCACCGTGATGCGGAGGCCGGTGTCTTGGCCAGTAACTTCCCGGCAGGCATCGCAAATCAGTTTCGCGTTTTCAGATTTCAGAAGCGTCTCGCGCAAGTGGCGATACTCAGGTGCAAACTCGATGAAGAGTTCGGCGTTTTCGAGTGTAGCCGTCAACGCTGCTTCGAGCGCGGTCACTACGAATCGCTTTCGTTGACTCTCGAGCACCGCCTTAATTCTTTCGAAGGGAGTAGCATCCGCCGCGACCGCTGGAGCCGGAGCGGAAGCAGGCTCCGGAGCCGGCGCCGCCGCTGTGGCAGCAAATGAGGAGAGGGATGAAGCGGATACCGATTGCGCACTTCGACTGGACGACTGAGTTTTTGCCGGCGCCGGCGAACCGCCTCCTGATCCACTTTCAAGCGAATTGAGCCGTTGCAGGATCTCGCTGATGGTCTCCACACCGCGCAGTTCCATCAGCTTAACAACGCCAACTTCCAACTGATAACGCGGCTGCGTCGCGGCGCGCAGTTTTGTTTCCGTCTCTGAAAGCGAATGAAAGAAGCGAACGAGATCCGCTTCAGAAAATAGCGCCGCCTGACGTTTCAGTTCTTCCGGTTCGCAAACTGCTGATTCCAGCAACTCAGCATTTCCCGACACTTTGCTGACCAGCAGATCGCGGAAATGCGCGAGCAGGTCGCGGCAGAAATTTCGCAGGTCGTGTCCGCGCATTACGATATCGTCCACCACGGCAATCGCGTCGGCGGGTTTGTTTGCAGCAATGCTGTCGATGATGCGCGTGAGAATGTCGGCGCCCGCAATGCCCAGCGCCATTTCCACGTCCTCTTTTTTGATCTTGCTTCCCGCAAAACTGATCACCTGATCGAGCGCCGACTGGGCGTCACGCATCGAGCCCTCGCCTGTGCGCGCGATCTCGCGGAGCGCGTCCTCGGGAATCGAGATCTGTTCTGAGTTTGCGATCAGCTTCAGACGCTCAAGAATCTTCGCCGTCGCGATCGTGCGAAACTCAAACTGTTGGCAACGCGAAAGAATCGTTTCCGGAACTTTGTGCCGTTCGGTTGTCGCCATGATGAAGACAACGCGCGGCGGCGGCTCTTCGAGAGTTTTCAAGAGCGCGTTGAAAGCCGCGCCGGAAAGCATGTGAACCTCGTCGATGATGAAGATCTTGTAACGATCGCGTGCGGGCGCGATGCCGACGCTCGCGATGATCGCGTCGCGCACGTTATCGACGCCGGTGTTTGAAGCGGCGTCGATCTCCTGCACGTCGATCGAGCGGCTCTCGGTGATCTCGCGGCACGAAGCACACTGATCGGGATCGTCAGAACGGCAAGGTGTTGGCGTGGGTTGCGGCGACTTGTGGCAGTTCAGGGCCTTGGCGAGCAGTCGTGCGCTGGTTGTTTTGCCTACACCACGCGCACCTGAGAACAGGTATGCGTGGTGCAGGCGCTGATGCTCAATAGCATTGCGAAGGGTACGAGTGATCGGCTCCTGGCCTGTAACTTCGTCAAACGTTTGCGGGCGCCACTTGCGCGCGATTACTTGATAGGCCATTTGAGCGTTTCGTCTTTACCCTATGTCGACTGTTTGAGCCGGAGTGAATTCCGGTTTTCCATACTTCTTCAACAACTTCCAGACGATGGTCGCACTGCCGTCAGAATCGATTCGCACGACTCTGAAAACAACCAGCACATCAGAGGTCCGATAGTTTATGGATCGCAGCAAGTAGGTCGAATTTGACTGCACCGGCACGCGGCTTTTGACCGGCAAGCCCTCCAATTCAGCGCCTGTTGAAAGTCGGCGATATTCCCGTCTCGCCAGTTGTTCTTCTTTGGGCGGTTTATAAGCGGCAAAAAAGTTAACCCCGGGAGTTTCGGGACCAACACTTTCGATGGGAACGTCTCCGAGGTTAGTCAGGAAGCCGTAGTCTGCTCCCGCAAAGCCGACCTGGAACTGACCTTGGTCCAGCTCAATATCGCTGCCGAATCCGTATTCGTGCGTCAGTCGGGCGAACGAGTAGTACGAGCCACCCCCGCGCATCACAATACTCTTCTTGTTTTCCTTGTATGTCTCGCCATCGAATTTCTCGCGAGGCAAGAGGCGGATCAGACCCGTGTTGGACTGTCGCAGGAAGGCAGCATACCTTACTTGATCTTCTTCAGCAGGAGCGAGAAAACTCTTTTCGAGTGTCGCCAACTCAGCGCGTTTCGCTTCAATCTGTTTCAGCAGATCTTCACGCGACGGCGTTTGAGCCAGGCTGGTTAAGGAGGAGAGCAGAAAAGTGGCGAGAACCCCAGTGATCACCGTGAACCTTTTCATCGGTTGAAACCTCCTCTGGCCAGACCCCGGACTTTCCCGCAACACACGCTGCCGTTGCTACCGTTGCTCCGTTCCCGGCCTGGCGGGGTTCGCAAGGCTAGCGTTATGCGGAGCCCGGGATCTGATAAATCTTCAATTTTCAATCGCCGACTGCCGATTTGAAGAGAGTCGATTGCCAGTGTCTCCAATCGGCAATTGGCAATCGAAAATCGACAATACACTAAATCTCTGTCTTTCGATGCGCGAGCATTCGCAACAGTCCATTTATTAGCAGGTGCAGCAACACGTAAGCAACCAGCGCAATCACGATCGGCAGCAGCAACGTGTGTCCACCGTCCGTTGACGGGCTCGCAACGATACCACGAAACGGCGCGTAAACCGGATCGCTGACTGCAACGATGAACCGTACAAAGCCCGCGCTACTGCGCGCGGCCAGTAAAGCCAGCAGGAAACGCATCGCCAGCAGCGCGTAGATTACGAAGAAAATGTAATCCACCACTTGCGAGATGCGCGCGAGTCCTCGCGAGCGTTGCACTTCGTGCTCAGTGTCAATGACCTCGTCTACTGCTTTCGAGCGAAACTCGCCTGCAACTGCGTCGATTCGTTGTGACTCGTTGCGGGTTGCTTTCGGCGCCGCTCGTTCGCTTATCTTAGACTGAACTTCGGCTTCGACGTGTGCTTTGACTGACTCGTGTTGCGCGGCCCGACGCGCTTCTTCAGCCGCCAGTTTGTCGTCCATCGATTCTCCTGAACTGGAATGTTGTTTGGTCAGGGGCGTCGGGGGACGAGAAACTCATTTCTGGCGGAGAGGGTGGGATTCGAACCCACGGAACGGTTTCCCGTTCACAGCATTTCCAGTGCTGCCAGTTCAACCACTCCTGCACCTCTCCCCTCTGAGATCTCAGATCGGAGATCGCAAATCTGAGATCTTAAACTGGCGGAGAGGGTGGGATTCGAACCCACGGTGGGCGCTAACCCACTCCGGTTTTCGAGACCGGTGCACTAATCCACTATGCGACCTCTCCGGGGTCTTATTCAGTTCGCCTGCCGCGGAAAAATTCCTGCATCAGCGCGCGGCATTCCTCTTCCAGCACGCCTTCGCGCACTTCGATGCGATGATTCAAAAAATCAGTGTCACAGATCCGGAAGCGAGTCTTTACTGCGCCTGCGCGTTCGTCAGCCGCGCCGTAAATCAAACGTCGGACGCGCGCTTGGACCAAAGCGCCGGCACACATCGCACACGGTTCGATCGTCGAGTAAACGTCAACGCCCGCGAGCCGGTAGTTGCCGAGCTTACGAGCGGCCTCGCGCAAAGCGACGATTTCAGCGTGGGCGGTGGGATCGCAGTCGGTGCGGGTACGGTTTCCGGAGATGGCGACGAGTTGATCGCCGCTGACAATACAAGTGCCGACCGGCACCTCACCGCCTGCTTGCGCCTCTTGAGCCGCGGCCAGCGCCTGCCGCATCCAGCGCTCATCAACCTCAGTTTCCGCGGCAGTATTCACCAACTTTTGCTTCCTTCAAACAGCCGAACGGCCACTATATGTGCGCGCCAAAACAGTGTCAAGCTAGTGCCGATTTCCGATTTCCAATTGGCAATTTGACCGCACGGTCGCGCTTCGACAATCGACAACCGGCAATTGAAAATCGGCAATCACTTAATTCAGACACTGGGGCGTGGCCGTGTTATCATCACTTTCCCGGAGTTCTCTCCCTACTCAGGCGGTGCGCTCCACGCGATCAGGTCCCAATGTCCACCGAAGCAAGCCAAAGAGGTAGCGGGCCATTACCGACAGAAAGAGGCACTAGCAGGCTAAGGCCGACGCCTGCCTCGGACCCGCTCGGCGACACCACAATCCAGTCGCCCTCGGCGTTGATGCGCCGCATGTCGCCTGGCGAATTCAACACCGCGATGATCCATTTCTATCGCGGCGAGGTGCAGCGATCAAACACCTGGAGAAACCGTCTCGACACGACCACCAACTGGGCTGTCATCACCGCCGGCGCGACGCTTTCATTCGTATTTAGTTCGCCTAACAACCCCCACTTCGTTATCCCGATCAACTCCATCCTCGTCGCAATCTTTCTGTTGATGGAGGCACGCCGATATCGCTACTACGAAATCTGGTCCAGCCGTGTGCGTATTATCGAAACCGGCTACTTCGCCCACTTGCTCGCACCGGAAAACCAACCCGCCGACGAAGCGTGGGCCGAACACCTGGCTGCTGATCTGACAACGCCGCATTTCACGATTACGGAATGGGAGGCGATTGGACGGCGTTTGCGTCGTAACTATCTCTGGATCTTCGCGCTTCTCGCAGCGAGCTGGAACCTGAAAGTTTATCTGTCGCCGTTGCCGGCTCGCGACTTCGACGCATTTATCGAGCGGGCGACGGTGGGCGTCGTTCCGGGTTGGATCGTGTTTGTTGTCGGCGTGGTGTTTAATGCAGCCATCTTTGTGTTTGCGATCGGCACGCTGCGTTTGCGTGAAGCGACCGGTGAAGTGTTGCCGAAACACGAGTTCTCTTTGCGGCCGTTCAAACGCATGACGAGCTGGACCGCAGCGACGACGAGGCGCACGACGGTTCGTGCGAAACGCGCGCGGCAACGTGTCCGCAGCTCAGCGGCGACAGGCGAGTTCAAGAAGATCGATATCTCGGAGACCCCTGACAAGCGCGTGGAAGTGGAAGCCAGGTAGGGATTGCCAATTGTCGATTGCCAATTGCCAATTTGCTTTGACCACTGTGCCCGTTTTGAGAATAGGCTGAAGCCTGCGTTGCTTCAGGTGTGACTCTTAGCGGCGGCAAATCGGCAATCGGCAATCGAAAATCGGCAATGCTTGAACTTAACGGTCAACAACTTACTCTCCAGCAAATAGTCGACGTAGCCAACGGAAAAGAGCAGGTCACTCTGAGCGCCGAGGCACGCTTGCGCGTCGATGAAGCACGCCGCGTCGTCGAACAGATCGTCGCCGAGAAGCGCACTGTTTACGGCATCAACACCGGTTTCGGAAAACTCTCGGACGTCAGCATCGAACAGTCAGATCTGCGCCAGTTGCAGTTGAATCTCGTTCGCAGCCACTCTGTTGGCTTGGGTGAACCACTGTCGGAGCCTGAAGCCCGTGCAATGTTGTTATTGCGAGCAAACGTGCTGGCGACGGGTTTCAGCGGCGCGCGTCCACTCGTGATCGAGACACTGATCGCAATGCTCGAACGAGGCGTGACTCCGGTCATTCCGGAAAAAGGATCCGTCGGCGCGAGCGGCGATCTGGCGCCGTTGGCCCATCTTGCCCTGGCCGCAATCGGCGAAGGCGAGGCTTTTTTTAACGGCGAACGTTTGCCGAGCAACATCGCCTTGCAACGCGCGCAGATCGCGCCGCTAAAACTCGAAGTCAAGGAAGGTCTTGCGCTGCTGAACGGAACACAAGCGATGGGTGCGGTCGGCGCGATTGCCCTCCATCGCGCTGAGAAACTGGCGCACCTGGCTGATGTCGCCGGAGCGATGACGCTCGAAGCGTTGCGCGGAACGCCGGTCGCCTTTGACGAACGGATTCACGTCGCACGACCTCATGCCGCGCAAGTTGCGGTCGCGGCGCATCTGCGCGAGTTGTTGCAAGACAGCGAGATTCGCAAGTCGCACGTGGAAAACGATCCGCGCGTGCAAGATGCTTACAGTTTGCGTTGCATGCCGCAGGTGCACGGCGCGGTCCGCACGGCGTTGGCCCACGCGACCGAGGTCGTGCAGATCGAAAGCGGCAGTGCGACAGACAACCCGCTGGTCTTTTCGGACACGGGCGAAGTGTTGTCGGGTGGAAACTTTCACGGCGCGCCACTCGCGCTTGTTTTTGACTATGCCGCCATCGCTTTGACAGATTTGATCAGTATCACCGAGCGACGCATTGATCGGCTGGTGAATCCGGATGCGAACGAAGGTCTGCCACCGTTTCTGACCTCACAGCCCGGAATCTCGTCGGGTTTCATGATGCTGCAAGTCACCGCGGTGGCGCTCTTGAACGAAGCAAAGGTGCTCGCGCATCCGGCGAGCATCGACAACGTGCCGACCGACGGCGGCAAGGAAGATCACGTTTCAATGGGCATGACTGCCGCGACCAAGTTTCGCTCGATCGTGAAACTGGCGGAGCTGGCGACCGCGATTGAGCTCCTCACCGCGGCGCAGGCACTCGATTACCGGGCGCCACTCGCGCCGGGACGCGGAGTTAAAGAAGCGCATCGCATCGTTCGCAGTCTGGTTGAGCCGTTAACGGCAGATCGGGCGATGGCCGGTGATATCGAGAAGATCGGAGCGGCAATTGTAACGGGCGCGTTTGATTCGCTGTCAGGCGTTGACCACTGAGGTAAGGAGCATACATGGCGAACGGAATGGACGAACGAAGAAAAAGCTCCGGATGGTTTAGCCGTCTTTGGCAAGCCGAGGGCTGAGCCACGCAATGACCACGAACGAACACAGAGTCGTAAGGGCAGCGCGCGGAGCAGAGTTAACCTGCAAGGGTTGGCACCAGGAGGCGGCGCTTCGTTGTCTCATGAACAATCTCGATCCGGAAGTTGCGGAGAAACCGGATCAACTGATCGTTTACGGCGGCGCCGGTAAGGCCGCGCGCAACTGGGAATGTTTCGACGCCCTCGTCCGCGAATTGCGCGCACTCGAAAACGACGAAACACTGCTGGTCCAATCAGGCAAACCAGTCGCTGTCTTTCGTACTCACGAATACGCGCCGCGCGTTTTGATCGCGAACTCGAACCTGGTCGGCGCGTGGGCCAACTGGGAACACTTTCACGAACTCGAACGCCGCGGTTTGATGATGTATGGCCAGATGACCGCGGGAAGTTGGATCTACATCGGCACGCAAGGCATCGTTCAAGGCACGTTTGAGACGTTTGCGGCGATGGCCGACAAACATTTCGGCGGCGATCTTTCCGGCAGGCTGGTTGTGTCGGGCGGCATGGGTGGCATGGGCGGCGCCCAGCCGCTCGCGGCAACGCTGAACGGCGCGGTTTTTCTCGGTATTGATGTCGATCCCGCGCGCATCGAACGCCGTGTCAAAACGGGTTACTGCGATCGCCTCGCGATTACGCTCGACGAAGCGCTCGACATTTGCGAAGACTCGCGTGAACAAAAACGCGCGCTGTCAGTTGGTCTCGTCGGCAATTGCGCGGAAGTCTTGCCAGAGATTGTGCGGCGTGGCGTGAACGTTGACGCCGTTACCGATCAAACCAGCGCTCATGATCCGTTGAACGGTTATGTGCCCGCAGGTTTGTCACTCGAAGACGCGGCGTCGCTGCGCGAAAAAGATCCCGGCGGCTATGTAGAGAGATCGATGGCGTCGATGGCGCGACACGTCGAAGCGATGCTCGCGTTGCAACGCGCCGGCGCAGTCGCGTTTGATTACGGCAACAACATTCGCAAGCAGGCGCTCGATGCGGGCTGCAAAGATGCGTTTGAGATTCCCGGTTTCGTCCCGGAGTACATTCGGCCGTTGTTTTGCGAAGGCAAGGGCCCGTTTCGCTGGGTCGCGCTATCCGGCGACGCGCAGGACATTCGCAAGACCGACGATCTTGCGCTCGAGATGTTTCCCGATGACCGGACACTCAATCGCTGGCTGCGACTCGCACGCGATCGCATTCATTTCCAGGGCTTGCCGGCCCGTATCTGCTGGCTCGGTTACGGCGAACGCGCCGAGATGGGCGAGGCGATCAACGATCTCGTGAAGCGCGGCGACTTGAAAGCGCCGATCGCGATCGGCCGTGATCATCTGGACACAGGTTCTGTTGCCTCACCATTCCGCGAGACGGAAGGCATGAAAGATGGATCGGATGCAGTTGCTGACTGGCCCATCCTGAATGCATTGCTCAACACCGCGAGTGGCGCGAGTTGGGTTTCGTTTCATCACGGTGGCGGCGTCGGTATTGGCTATTCGCTACATGCCGGGCAGGTGTCGGTGGCGGATGGAACAGACGAAGCCGCGAAGCGTTTGAATCGCGTGTTGACGAACGATCCGGGCCTGGGTGTTGCGCGGCACGTCGACGCGGGTTACGAGGAAGCGGAGAAGACGGCGCGAGAGAAGCAGATCAACATTCCGCTGTTATGAGAACACTTACCCGCTTTTTGAGCGTCGCTTTTCTCACGTTTTCTTTTTCACTGATCGTCAACGCCCGCGTCGAAACCGTTCGCCTCCAAAGCAAACTCGTCAACGCGCCCCTTCCTTACAACGTCATTCTGCCCGCGGACTACGACGCCGCGCGCACCACACGTTATCCGGTGCTCTATCTGCTCCACGGTCTGGCTGGACACTACTCCGATTGGATATCGCGAACAAACGTGGCCGATTACGCTGCTGAATATCGGCTGATCGTCGTGATGCCCGAAGGCAACGATGGTTGGTACACCGACAGTGCGACTGTCGCCACCGACAAATACGAAAGCTACATCCTCCAGGAGTTGCTGCCGGACGTGCAGCAACGCTATCGCACGATTGAGGCACGTTACGGGCGCGCCATTGCGGGGTTGTCGATGGGTGGTTATGGAGCGATCAAGTTTGGGTTGAAGTCGCCGCAGACGTTTGTCTTCGCCGCGTCGATGAGCGGCGCCTTTGGCGTAACTCGCTTCACTGAAAAAGAGATTCCGAGCAACTGGCAAGACTCGATCAAGTTATTTGGACCAGTCGGAAGTGAAACGCGCAGGGCGAATGATCTCTTCGAGATCATCAGAAATCTTTCGGCGGCTCGCCTTTCGTCGTTGCCTTATTTCTATTTCGATTGCGGTACCGAAGATTCGCCGTTGATCTTTCCCTACAACCGCGAGCTGTCGGCATTGATGTACGAAAAGAAAATCCCGCACGAGTATCGCGAACTGCCGGGTGATCACTCGTGGGGTTATTGGGACCGTCAGGTCCAGGAAATTTTGCGGATAGCGGGACAAAAGATGCCGAGCGTAAAGCTCATGAAAGCACGAGGAGTTTGATTGCTCAACTTTGCGATTGACGTAGCGCGCGATGCCGGTGGTCTGCTGATGCAGCGACTCGGCGCGGCCAAAGTTACCAACAAGGGCGACATCGATCTCGTCACTGAAGCAGACCTCGCTTCGGAAGATCTGATCATCGAGCGCATTCGTTCCTACTATCCGCAGCACGGAATTCTCGCCGAAGAGTCCGGCGAGGCTGTTTTGTCAGGCGGCAAACGCAGCGAATGGAAATGGATCATCGACCCGCTCGACGGCACCACCAACTACGCGCACGGTTACCCGTGTTTTGCTGTCTCGATTGCGTTGGAGCACGCCGGTGTGCTGGAGATCGGTGTGATTTACGATCCGGTGCGTGATGAGATGTTCGCGGCTGAACGCGGCAACGGCGCGACACTGAACGACCGTAAGATTCGCGTGTCGGAGGTTGAGGAACTGAACAACGCGATGCTTTGCACCGGCTTTCCCTACAACGTTCGCGAACGGCCAGATTTCACGCGCGACTTCGCCAACTTCACGATGGCGGCGCAGGCGGTCAGGCGCGATGGTTCAGCGGCGCTCGATCTCGCTTACGTGTCGTGTGGCAGGTTCGATGGATTTTGGGAAGATGGTTTGAGTCCGTGGGACATCGCCGCCGGTGCGTTGTTGATTGAGGAAGCGCGCGGGAGAGTTACGAATTTTGATAATCAGCCGCTGAGTATTTACACGAAGAAGGTTCTGGCGACCAATGGCTTGGTCCACGACGCGATGTTGCGAGTGCTGCGCTACGGAGTTTAGCGGATCTTAAAGGGCGGACTCGATCACTTTCGCGAGTCGTTCGCTTTCGCGTCTGGCAAACGCTCGCGTCTCCTCATCGGGTGGTGGTTCGGGGTGATAAAGCGGATGATAAATCACGACGACTTTGCTGCAACGCGGAACACGCCAGCCACGCGGCCACACACGATTCCCGCCTTTGATTGTCACCGGCAGTATCGGCACGTTTGCTTCCAGCGCCAAGCGAACTGCGCCCGCCTTGAAGCGTTCTAGCGCGCCCGTAGCGGTGCTGCGTCCGCCTTCCGGAAAGATCACCATCGCGCCACCTTCGCGCAACCACTGAAGCGAACGTCGAATCGCTGCCGGGTCGCTGCCTTCGAGGGCGAGTGGCCAGGCGCCGAACCACGTCAGACAGCGGCCTACGACGGGCCAGCGAAACGCCGCGCTCCACGCGAGGTAACGAATCGGCCGTTTAATTTTTAGCGAAAGCCAGAATGGGTCGATATATGTCTGGTGATTTGAGGCGATGATGACACCGCCCTCTGAGGGAACGTTCTCCTCGCCGGAGAACTCGATCTTCCAGCACACGCGGCTGACGACACCGACGGCGGGTCGCAGCAATTCCAGCGCCCACTGCGGAAACATCGGGCCAATCTCCGACGCGCGTATGGCCTCTTTCTTGGCGAGCAATGTGTCGGTGCTATTCAAGTCGTCTGGGCGCAAAGCTGTCTTCACCTCTGTGTCTCCGTGCCTCGGTGGTCAAGTTAATAAACCACAGAGACACGGAGACACAGAGAGGAGTCTACAACGGCCACTGCCTGTCGATGAACTCGACGTGGATTCTTGCGACGCCGTCAGCGCCGATGCTGCGAGAGCGAATCGCCGCATGAACCGTCAGTCCGTACTGCTCGCTCGTGATCCTGATGAAACGGCCGACCGAAATCTCCAGCGTGGTAAAAATCGTTGCGCCTTGCTGACTAATGTTCTCTGTTACCGTTTGCTCAGTGGCGACTACTGCCCCCTCCGGATCCAGTATCGTCACTCGCATGTCGACCGCAATGTTGTGTCGCGTGTGAGCTCTGTGATCTACCGTGCGGACCGGTTCGAGCATCTGTTCCACTGGCGCGAGCGCCTCAAAAACGTTGTTCGCGATGTCGTAGCGCTTCCATGGCTCCGCTTCATAGCTGGCGGGCGGCCGCTTGCCAACAAACGCAACGCCGACTTCAAAGACAAGTCCCTTATCAGTGATCTTACTTTTGACGTGCCGCACGATCGCCCAAATTCTATATTGATCCTCAACGTGATCAAACACGCGCAATTGCCGCGGCATGGGAATGGTCATATGCAGCAGCCGGCCTCTTTCGGTGGGCCGCTTCAAGCTGAAACCGGCGCCGAACGGCGTAACGTTTATCAGCCTCGTAATCTCAGTCCATTCGTAATCATGCGTTTCGCGACAATGAACTCGCACGGGAAGTTGGAGTGCGAGCCGCTCTCGAATGCGTTTCCAGTTTCGTTGTTCCGACATGTGCGCCAGCGCGGTTTGTGGAGCCGTGAAACCCTGCTTGCAGACCACACGAAGCTATTGATTTTATTAGAGTTCTGACCCGTAGGAGTGATTGCCAAAAGCACTCAAAAAAAGCTAAAATACGGATACTTTAATGATGAACCATCCTCGTTCTTCCGCCTCAAAAATCGAAGCGCCAAAAGACTCGCGGGATTGTACTTGAAAGGGTATTAGATGGAAACAACTGCTGACCGCAATCATATAAATATAGAAGACGAAATGCGGCGCTCGTATCTCGACTATGCCATGTCGGTGATCATCGGGCGCGCCTTGCCCGACGTGCGCGATGGGCTAAAACCGGTGCACCGCCGCGTCCTCTGGGCAATGCATGAACTCGGCAACACTTACAACAAGGCTTACAAGAAGAGCGCGCGCATTGTCGGCGATGTGATCGGTAAGTATCACCCGCACGGCGACATGCCTGTCTACGACACGATCGTGCGGTTGGCCCAGGATTTCTCGATGCGTTATCCGCTGATCGACGGCCAGGGAAACTTCGGTTCGGTCGACGGCGACGCGGCTGCCGCGATGCGTTACACCGAGATTCGTATGGCGCGGTTGGCCAACGAGCTGCTCGCCGACATCGAGAAAGAAACAGTCGGGTTTCAACCAAACTACGACGAGTCGCTCAGCGAACCAACAGTTCTGCCGACGCGGGTGCCAAACCTGCTCATCAACGGATCTGACGGCATCGCGGTCGGCATGGCAACCAAGATCCCGCCACACAACTTGACCGAAGTTGTAGATGCCACGCTCGCTCTGTTGCGCGATCCGGAGCTCACCGCTGAAGACCTTGCGAAGATCGTAACGGGACCTGATTTCCCGACAGGCGGATTCATTTACGGACGCGAGGAGATCAGAAAGTCGTACACTGAAGGTCGCGGCGTGTTGCAGTTGCGCGCCCGTGCAGGCATCGATCGCATCGGACGCGCCGCCCAGGAGCGCGACGCGATCGTCATCACTGAAATCCCCTTCCAGGTCAACAAGGCGCGAC